>JBIKXW010000008.1:0-33901 GCA_044355565.1 Candidatus Planktophila sp.
GTAATCAGCGGTTAATAATGCAACATAACCCTTTCCTACTGTGAAGCAGTTACGAATCTTTCTTCCCTCTTCAGTACGAACTGGAATGTTTTGTAGGTTTGGTCCAGTAGATGAAAGGCGACCTGTTGCGGCAACTGTTTGTTGGAAGTGGGTGTGAATCCGGCCATCCTTAGCTATCTCTGCAATCAATCCCTCAACAGTTGTTCCCAACTTCTTTGTTTCCCGAATTCGTAGCAACGATGTCAAAACCGGGTGACCGCTCTTTTGATGCAGCCAATCCAAACTTTCGGCATCGGTCGTATAACCGGTTTTAATCTTCTTTGTTTTGGGAAGTTTTAGTTCATCAAATAAGACCACCTGTAATTGTTTTGGTGAGGCAACATTGAACTCGTGGCCAACGGCATCATGGGCTGATCTGGTCTCACGTTTGACCTCTCCCTCAAAAAAGGCTGCCAGTGTTTCTAACTCTTTTCTATTGACAGAGATTCCAATGGATTCCATTCCTGCCAGAAGATCTGCGACCGGAAGCTCCATCGTTGTATATAGCTCCCACAAATCACGCTCCCTTAATTCGCGAGCCAGAGAGTCCCTGAGAGTAAACATCGCGCGGGCAGAGGTTAAAAGCTCTTGCTCTGTAGATGTCTGATTGATTGCAGAACCATCGCCCCAACGCTCCTGAATGTCTTTTAGCTCTTGCGTGCGCACGCCAGGGTTAACCAAGTAGGCAGCAAGGGATGTATCAAAGGTAATTCCCGTTAAGCCACTTATTCTTGCAAGGCTCTTCGCATCATGTGCGATCTTTGAAACACCAGCATTTGTAGCCCACTCCCCCATCTCAGCAGAATGAACGAGGAAGATTTCTTCGGCGGTTAAGGCAACTGCATATCGATGTAGTTTTTCATCAAGCAACTGATACGAAATGGCAATATCACCTGAGTGCTTCGCTATCTTCTCTGAAAGCTCTGCGGGAGTGAGAACACCTTCGACGACCTCTGTTGCAAAAAGCTCAAGTGCTGGTTCGGCGGCTTTTGAATTGGATTTCAAAAGAATCGGTTTCATGCGATCTTTGAGGGTTTTGAATTCGAGTTTTTCAAAGAGCGGGTTGGTGTGATTCTCATTGACTCCGCTCCATGCCAAAGCATCGATGCTTAGCTCCAATGGAACATTTGCAACCAATTGAGTTAACTCGCGATTGCGAATGACATCATTGACTGAATCTCGCAAGGATTGACCTACCTTGCCACCGAGTTTGTCTATGTTTGCAATCAGTTCATGTAGTGAGCCATATTCGACCACCCACTTTGCAGCGGTCTTTTCACCAACTCCAGGTACAGATGGAAGGTTGTCGCTGGGATCTCCACGTAACGCTGCAAAATCTGGATACTGCTCCGGAGACATCCCATACTTTTCCTGAACCGCATCTGGTGTCATTCGTGCAAGATCGCTAACTCCGCGCTTTGGATAAAGCACAGTGGTTTTCTCATTTACTAACTGGAAAGAATCGCGATCGCCAGTACAGATAAGAACTTCAACTCCTTCACCTTCTGCCCGCTTTGCGATGGTTGCGATTATGTCATCAGCTTCAAAACCCTCCACCTCAAAGGTTGAGATACCAAAGGCGGTAACGAGTTCATGCAAATAGGACATCTGCGAACGAAATTCATCGGGGGTCTTTGATCGATTTGCTTTGTAATCAGGGAAGATTTCGGATCGAAAGGTCTTGCGCGACACATCAAAGGCCACAGCTACGTGGGTTGGTTTTTCACTACTTAACAGGGAAAGCAACATGGTCGCAAAGCCATAAATAGCATTGGTGTGTTGGCCCTGGGCGGTTGTGAAGTTTTCTGCTGGTAACGCAAAGAAAGCCCGATACGCCATGGAATGCCCATCGATAAGTAATAGGCGCTTGGTCATGGATGCATCGTAGAGTGCCAGTTAGACTCTGCCCATGACTGAACCGGATTATCTTTCAATTATTAAGGAACGAGGCAGTGGTGCCCTTGATAAAAAGATGGGCATTGAGATCACAGAGGCTTCATTAACAAGACTTGTCGGAACGATGCCGGTTGAGGGAAATACTCAACCCATGGGCATTCTTCATGGTGGAGCAAATGTTGTGTTAGCGGAAAGTCTCGGCTCTATCGGTACACAGCTCAACGCGGGTGCAAATCGCATGATCGTTGGAATCGACATCAATGCCACACACCATAAAGCAACAGCAACAGGAGTTGTTACCGGAGTCGCAACCGCAGTTTCAATCGGCAAAACTCTCTGCTGCTGGGATATCGTCATTACAAATGAAAACGGACAGCGCACCTGCACCGCCCGTATCACCTGCATGATTCTTGCCGAAAGAGTTTGATCCTCTTTTTGCAAGGGTTACATTAGAAAATCTCGTGAGCACCCGTTCCAAGATATGCAGCTTTGACATGTGGGTCATTGAGCAAATCGCTCGCTTTAGCTTCTTTTGTGATTGATCCGGTCTCTAATACATATGCTCGGTGAGCGCGAGAGAGTGCTTGTTGTGCATTCTGTTCAACCAAGAGAATTGTCACGCCTTGCTTATTAATCTCGGTGATGATTCTGAAGATATTGGCAATCATTTGAGGTGCTAATCCCATTGAAGGCTCATCAAGAAGAAGTACCTTTGGGCGTGCCATAAGCGCGCGACCAATTGCAAGCATCTGCTGCTCTCCACCTGACAAGGTTCCACCTGCTTGGAATGCGCGCTCCTTGAGACGTGGGAACAAGTCGTAAACTCTCTCTAAATCTGTCGCAATCTCCGACTTGCGCATCTTCAGGTGATACTTTCCCATTTCTAAATTCTCAAGCACAGTCATGCCAGAGAAAATTCCACGCCCTTCGGGTGCTTGAGATATACCCAATCGAACTCGATCATGTGCTGCCATTTTTGAGATCTCTTGGCCATCAAATGTAATCGACCCAGAACTAACTGGTCGAAGACCCGAAATGGTTTTCAAGGTAGTTGTCTTACCTGCACCATTGGCACCAATAAGGGTAACTATTTCGCCTTCATTGACGACAACCGAGATGCCTTTAATAGCTTCGATTTTTCCGTAATGTACATGGAGGTTTTTAACTTCAAGACGCATCGTCAGGTACTCCTAGGTAGGCTTCAATTACACGCTTATCATTTTGTACAACAGCTGGAAGATCATCGGCAATCTTTTGACCGAAATCGATAACCACCACTCGATCCGATACGCCCATGACAAGTGACATGTCATGTTCAATCAAAAGGACCGTATAACCGGCATCTCTGATCTTACGAATCGTTTGAGCTAACTCGATTTTTTCGGCTGGGTTAAAGCCCGCAGCTGGTTCATCCAATAACAACAACTTAGGCTTTGTTCCTAGAGCTCTTGCGATTTCTAAGCGACGCTGAACACCGTACGGTAAGTTCTTCGCCAAACGGTCGGCATACTCTCCGATCCCAATAAAATCCAAAATCTCTTGAGCTCTTGCTCGATCACCTTTTTCTTCTCGGCGAGATACTGGCATTCCGAATAATCCGCTGAGTAGACCCGACTTCTTATGAGTATCAGTTGCAGTGATCACATTCTCAAGTGCGGTCATATCCCCCCATAGGCGAATATTTTGAAAAGTACGAGCGATACCACCGCGGGTAATCTTGTACCTCTTCTTACCCTTTAGTGAGCGCCCAAGAAAATTGATCTCTCCGCTTGTAACTTGATAGACACCGGTGATGACATTAAAGACAGTGGTCTTGCCTGCACCGTTTGGACCAATCAGGCCAAGAATCTCCTTCTCCTTGATATCAAAACTCACATCATTGAGGGCAACAACGCCACCAAATTTGATTGTGACATTCTCTAGAGATAGAACACTGTTTGTCATTCTGTCGCCTTTCCTGGAAGTGCCTTCTCGCGCTTCTTTCGTGGTAACAAACCATCAGGGCGAAGATTCATCATGATTACAAGAACAGCACCGAAAACTAGGAGTCGAGCATCAGAAAGAAAACGGATGCGATCTGGTAGATATCCAAGAACTACCGCTCCCAAAATAACTCCCCAGATATTTCCCATTCCGCCGAAAACTACGCAAGCAAGAATCAAGATTGACACTTGAAGCGTGAAGTTATCTGGTGAAATAAACAAAGTCTTTGAGGCATAAAGAACGCCAGCCGCTCCACCTACTGATGCGCCTAAAACGAAGGCCCAGATCTTGTATTTGAAGGTTGGTACACCCATCAACTCTGCAGCATCCTCGTCTTGGCGAATTGATTCCCAAGCACGCCCTGGACGTCTAGCTGAAAGTCTACGGATCATCCAGATTGTAAGAAGAATGATGATGAGGAATGTCCAGAAGTACAGCCTGTGATTGTCAAAGGTGTATTCCAGCCCAAAGATCGTGGGCGGTGTTGGCACGCCGACGATTCCATTTGCTCCACCAATTGAAGTCAGGTTCAGCGCAGTAATGCGAACAATTTCACCAAAACCCAAGGTGATAATGGCAAGGTAATCACCACGAAGTCTCAAAGCTGGGACGCCAAGAATGAGGCCTGCAAACATCGCCATCGCGATACCAATTGGGAGAATCTCCCAAGTGTTCAACCCTGTCTTTGTTCCGAGTAAGCCCATCGTGTATGCACCGATTGCAAAGAAGGCTACATATCCAAGATCTAGAAGACCACTCTTTCCAATCACGATATTTAAGCCAAGAGCCATGATCACAAAGATTGCAATAGGGAAAACCAGAACTGAACCGTAATCAGCAATTGGTGTATTTAAAATTGTTCCACCCAAAAATGGGAGTGAGGCAGCCGCTGCGATTGCACCGAGTGCGATCAATACGCGAACAGGTCTACCTGAGCGCTCCCAAAAATCCGCTCCTGCATCTCTCAGATTTATCATTTATGCCCTCGATTGCGTGATCGCTTCGCCGAATACACCATTCGGCCTGAAATATAGAACCACCACTAAAATCACAAAGACTGTCACGGCCTTCCATTGCGTACCGAGGAAGAAGGATGCATAGGTCTCAATTAAGCCAAGGCCGATTCCACCATAAAACGCGCCCTTGATATTTCCAATACCACCCAGAATCGCCGCTGTGAATGCTGCAATTCCTAATTCGAAGCCAATGTTAAAGGATGTATTTTCATACTTTAAGATGTAGAAGAAACCAGCAGCTCCAGTCATTAAGCCTCCGACTAGAAAAGTACCTGAGACCACAAGGTTTAGATTAACTCCCATTAAGCGAGATGCATCCTCATTCATTGAAACTGCACGAATCGCCTTTCCTAGGCGTGTGCGCTTAACGAATTGACTCAAAGCTATGAACAGAATTAATCCTGATACAACGATTATCACATTATCTAATCGCAGTTCCAGTCCAAACGGGGCGGCGAGAATTTTTTTCTCCATTACTCGAGGGCTACCCACATATCGTGAATCTGTGAGGATGCGCATGAACTCTGCCAAAACAATTGACATTCCAATGGCGGAGATCAACGGAGCTAATTTGTTGGAGCCTTTATTTCGCAATCTGCGATATGCAACAAGTTCGAGTAGGACAGAAAGAATGCCGGACATAAACATTGAGCCCAACAAACATAGGAAAAGAATCCAGACTAGACGTACGCCTGTTGCTGGTTCGGACTGTTGAGTAAAACCAAATACATCTCTAACAACCAGAATAGAAGCAAATGTTCCATACATGAATATTTCAGAGTTTGCGAAATTGATCATTCGAAGCACTCCATAAACCATGGTGTAACCCAAAGCAATCATCACATAGATGAATCCAAGGCTTAGACCACCAACGGTTAAGGAAGGGAATTGATCTTGAAAGTTACTTAACACATCGCCGCTTTCTAATCATTTGATGCAAATTTTCAGATATCAAGTGCACAGCACCTGGTAATTGCTTACCAGGTGCTGTGTGTACAGCCTATTTGTTTAGTCGTTGACTAAACAATTATTACTTTACTCCACCTGTGTACTTGATAGCGCCAGACTTGATTTCAAATCCGTTCATTACGCCACCGGCAGTATCACCATTGCGGTCAAATGAAAGTGCGCTACCTGTGATTGACTTGCCCTTGAAGGACTTCACGCACTTCAACATTGCGTCGCGTGTAGCTACACCCTTAGCAATACATCCTAGGAATACGTTTGCAGCATCGATTGATTCCGCAGCGTATGTACCTGAAGATACCTTCATCTTCTTCTTGAAGTCTGCTTCGATCTTTGGATCGATCTCTGATAGTGGAACAGTTCCAGCTGTCAGACGAACGCCTTCAAGGATTGATGCACTTGCTAGAGTTAAAATTCCTGGGCTGAGAACACCGTCTCCACCAGCAAGAACTCCTGTGTAGCCTGAGTCACGAAGCTGACGGTAAAGAGTTGCAGCTTGTGCGTAGTAACCAGTGAAGATAACTACGTTTGCATTTGCTGACTTGACCTTAGAGATTGATGCAGACCAGTCTGTTGTCTTGTCTGGCACGCTGTCTTGTCCAACAAGTACTGCTCCACCAATCTTCATGTAATCAACAAGACCTACACCATATGGTGATTGATCATCAATTACGAAAACCTTTGGTGATGCAACACCCTTTGTTGCCAGCTTGTATAGCGCTGGACCTTGAACACGATCAGTTACAGGGATTCTGTGGAACACAGGGAAACCAATAAGGCCCTGTGCTGGATCTGTAATTGATACGCGTGTAGCTGAAGGTGAGATCAAAGGCAGGTTTGTCTGCTTGTAGAAAGGTAGAGATGCAATTGTTGCACCTGAGTACGCAGGTCCTACAAGACCAAGGATCTTCTTGTTTGATGCAGTTCCAGGAGCAACCTTTGCTGCTTCTGTTCCGCTTCCTTGATCATCAACCTGAACAATGTTTACCTGGATCTTGCCCTTGTACTTTGCATTGAACAACGCAACTGCGTACTTAACGCCGTTGAGCTCATCAATACCAACCTGAGCTTCTTCACCAGTTAGTGGACCTTGAAATGCGATAGTCGCAACACGTGCTTTAGCGTTTGCTGCTGGGGCCACTGCAAAAGTGGTTCCTAGAGCAAGTGCAATCACGGCGCTAACTGAAACGAACTTGTAGTTCTTCATATGTAGTGCCTTTCCTGTTCTTGTGTCCCGGGACAGGGAGGCTGAAAGAGTAATGCCAGGGGTGAGCCTAAGACAAGGCGGATTTGGGCTTAGATGGTCTCGGTTTCGTTATAAATGGGATTGCGATATCAATAAATGAGACAGCAGGCGTGGTTACTTCTCAGGAACAGCATTGGGGTTAACCACCGCTTCTGCAACCTCTTTCATCGTTAATCGGCGATCCATCGCAGCTCTTTGTATCCAGGAAAAAGCCTCAGGCTCTGAAAGGTTAAGGGCTTTCATTAATAGACCCTTGGCGCGATCTATCAGCTTTCTTGTCTCAAGGCGATCATGAAGATCTGCAACCTCTGCCGCTAAAGATTTCATCTGGGTGTGACGGCTTATTGCGATTTCAATCGCCGGCATTAAATCACCGATTGTGAATGGCTTAACTACATATGCCATTACACCTGCATCGCGGGCTCTATCTACCAACTCTTTTTGAGAGTAAGCGGTAAGCATTAACACTGGTGCAATTTCAATTATTTTTTCAGCCGCTGATATTCCATCAAGGATCGGCATTTTGACATCGAGAATTGCTAGATCCGGCTTATGTTCATTAGCCAAATCAATTGCTTCTTGACCGTTGGTTGCTTGTGCCACTACCTCATACCCTGCACCTTGCAACATTTCTACAAGGTCCATGCGGATTAAAGTTTCATCTTCTGCAACGAGAATTCGAACAGCCATAGTCGATTCACCTTCCAGAACTTTTTGAGTAACGTGCCCCGAGTCGGATTCGAACCGACACTATGCAGTGTTTGAGACTGCCCTCTCTACCGTTGGAGTACCGAGGCTGATCGTGGAGCAATCTTAGCGGTATGCCGCTACGACTCCACCAACAGCATCTCCTACGACGTGCACACGCATAGCGTTAGTTGAGCCAGGGATTCCTGGAGGTGAGCCTGCAACGATCACTACATTTTCACCCACGACTACTCGGCCAGATTGAATTAATAAGGTATCTGCCTGCTTCACCATCTCATCGGTGTGCTTGACCATAGGTGTTACCTCTGGCTCGACACCCCATGACAAGGCGAGACGGTTATATGTTCCAACCTCCGGCGTGAATGCCACGATTGGAATGAGTGAACGCAAACGTGCCATTCGTCGAGCGGAGTCACCTGATTGAGTAAAGGTTACGAGGTACTTTGCCCCAACAATCGCGCCTACTTCAGCTGCGGCACGTGTAATGGCGCCACCTTTTGTCTTTGGAGTTGTGCGTAATGCACGGATCATTTCAAAGCCGCCCTCTTCGGTGCGCGCGATGATTCGAGCCATAGTTGCAACAGCTTCGATTGCAAAGGCACCAACTGAAGTTTCACCTGAAAGCATCAAGGCATCGGCACCATCGAGAACCGCGTTTGCACAATCGGTTGCTTCGGCGCGAGTAGGTGATGAGTTAGTGATCATCGAGTCCAACATCTGGGTTGCAACGATTACAGGCTTTGCCGCCTCACGCGCTAATTCAATACAACGCTTTTGAACAAGCGGCACCTCTTCAATAGGGAGTTCAACGCCAAGATCTCCTCGAGCGACCATGATGCCATCAAAAGCGGCAACGATCTCTTCGAGATTCTGAACAGCTTGCGGTTTTTCAATCTTTGCAATTACCGGAATACGAAAACCAACTTCATCCATAATCGCATGGACATCTTGAATGTCAGCGGCATTTCTCACAAATGATAAGGCGATGAAATCTGCGCCAGCACGAAGTCCCCAGCGAAGATCCTCTTTATCCTTTTCGGAAAGTGCAGGAACGGAGACCGCAACACCTGGCAGGTTAATTCCCTTGTTGTTACTGACTGATCCAGGTTGAATAACTGTAGTGACAACATCATTGCCCTTAACTTCAACAACTTCTACCGTTACCTTGCCATCATCAATAAGGATGCGATCCCCTGGCTTGCAATCTCCAGGTAAACCTTTGTAAGTAGTACCTACTCGATCCTTTGTGCCTTCAACTTCATCAATTGTGATCGTGAAGATGTCACCACGCTGCAGTTCATGTGGGCCGTCGGCAAATCGCGCTAAACGGATCTTTGGGCCTTGCAGATCAACAAGTATGGCCACCGGCTTACCCGCAGCTTTTGCAGCTTCACGAACTCGATCGAGACGGGTTTGATGCTCCTCATACCCACCATGAGAAAGGTTTAAGCGAGCCATATTCATGCCCGCTTCAATGAGCTCCTTTACCTTCTCTGGAGATTCAACGGCAGGACCCATCGTGCAAACAATTTTCGCTCTACGCATGTCTCTACCTTAAACCATTAATGGGCGGTCAGTTGGCGCAATCGGTGACGGAAGTTGCGTGCGCCCCGTGAGATATCTATCAACTGCTGCCGCTGCACTTCTGCCTTCAGCAATTGCCCACACGATCAATGATTGACCACGTCCGGCATCTCCTGCAACGAAAATTCCTTCTTCAGTAGTTTGGAAATTCTCATCGCGTTTAATGTTGCCACGCTCATCTAGTTGTACCTCAAGCTGTGTAATCAATGATGATTTTTCTGGACCAGTAAAGCCCATCGCCATGAATACGAAGTCGCATGGAATCTCTTTTTCAGATCCAGCAATTGGCTCAAATTTTCCACTGACAAATTGTGTTTCGACAATCTTGATGGCGCGCAGATTTCCATTGCCATCCCCCAAGAACTCTTCGGTACTTACTGAGAAAATACGATTATCTTTTTCTTCATGTGCGCTAGATACCCGATAAATCATTGGGTATGTCGGCCATGGTTGACCGGATGGTCGCTCATCACTTGGACGAGGCATGATCTCAAGTTGAGTAACACTTGCAGCGCCTTGACGAATAGATGTGCCTAAACAATCTGCACCAGTGTCTCCACCGCCAAGAATGACAACATGCTTTCCAGCAACATTGATCGGTGGGGTTTCAATCTCCCCCAATGCCTGCTTATTGCCCCATGGCAAAAACTCCATCGCCTGATAGATACCCTTGTTTTCGCGACCCTTAATTGAAAGGTCACGCCATTGTGTTGAACCAACTGCTAAAACAACTGCGTCATACTTTTTGCGCAGATCAGAACCTGTTAATTCAGTACCAACATCAACACCTGGGCGAAAACGTGTTCCCTCTTTCTCCATCTGCTCTAAGCGGCGATCAAGGATGTGCTTTTCCATCTTGAACTCTGGAATTCCGTATCGCAACAACCCGCCAATCTTGTCAGCACGCTCATACACAGCAACTGTGTGACCTGCGCGAGTCAACTGTTGTGCGGCAGCTAATCCCGCAGGCCCAGAACCGATTACCGCAATGGTCTTTCCGGTCAAACGATCTGGCGCAAGAGGCTTCACATTTCCAGCGCCGAAAGCCTCTTCAATAGTGCGAAGTTCTATCTGCTTAATTGTCACGGCATCCCGGTTGATTCCCACAACACATGCGGTTTCGCATGGCGCAGGACACAAACGACCAGTGAACTCGGGAAAGTTATTTGTGGCATGTAAGCGATCAATCGCTTCATTTTTATCACCGCGGTACATCAAATCATTCCATTCAGGAATTAGATTTCCGAGCGGGCATCCATTGTGACAAAAAGGAATTCCGCAATCCATGCAACGACCTGCTTGCTTTTGTAGATGCTCAAAGCTCTGCGGCTCATATACCTCATGCCAATCTTTGATGCGAACATCTACCGGGCGACGCTTTGGAGTTTCGCGTGGCGTTGTCATAAAGCCCTTTGGATCAGCCATTTGCTGCTACCTCCATCACTAGTGCATCAACCGGTAGACCTTCACGTGTTGCTCGTTCCATTGCCGCAAGTACACGGGCATAGTCACGTGGCATGATCAATGAGATGCGAGCAACGCCCTTGTCCCAATCCTTCAACAACCCTTGCGCGATTTCAGAGCCAGTTTCAGCAAAGTACTTCGAGATATGGTCTTTGAGAATTTCTTTTTGATCTTCAGGAACAGCGAGAACATCCACCATGTCAGCATTCACATTGGCAGCATCAAGATCCAAAACAAATGCTCGGCCACCAGACATACCCGCCGCAATGTTTCGACCGGTACGGCCGAGGACTACAACGGTTCCACCGGTCATGTACTCACAACCATGATCTCCGATACCTTCAACAATTGCTAACGCACCTGAGTTACGAACACAGAAACGCTCTCCCACTACTCCGCGAATAAATATTTCGCCAGCAGTTGCGCCGTAGCCGATCACATTTCCTGCAATCACATTCTCTTGTGATGGAAAAGTAGCCTTGACATCAGGGCGAACTACTACGCGTCCACCTGAAATTCCCTTACCGACGTAATCGTTGGAATCTCCATACAGACGGATTGCAACACCTCGAGGAATGAATGCACCGAGGGATTGGCCAGCTGATCCATGCAGGGTGACATCAATTGTTCCGGCAGGTAAACCTTCAGCGCCATACTTTCGTGTTACTTCCGCACCCAGCATCGTTCCGACAGTGCGGTTCACATTTCGCACTGGAAGATCGATCTTTACCGGTTCACCCTTTGTCAGCGCTGGTTGGGCAAGTTCAATTAACTTGTTATCCAAGGCTGCATCTAAACCGTGATCCTGCTTAACTGTGTTATGCAAAGCGCTCTCCACATCTGGGCGAACTAATAAAGGTTCAAGGTTTAGCCCTGACGCCTTCCAATGATCAACAGCCTTGCGAGTGTCTAGGTACTCGACGTGACCGATCGCTTCTTCGAGAGTTTTGAAACCTAGTTGTGCCAAAATTTCACGAACCTCTTCTGCAATGTATTCGAAGAAAGTTTCGACAAATTCGGGCTTGCCGCTGAACTTCTTGCGAAGCTCTGGGTTTTGTGTTGCGACACCTACTGGACATGTATCTAGATGACATACGCGCATCATGATGCAACCAGAAACAACGAGTGGTGCTGTCGCAAATCCATACTCCTCTGCCCCAAGCAGAGCTGCGATCACAACATCGCGTCCGGTCTTTAACTGACCATCTGCCTGTACAACGATGCGATCACGCAAACCGTTGAGTAGCAAAGTCTGTTGAGTTTCAGCAAGACCTAGCTCCCAAGGTGCACCTGCATGCTTCAGAGATGTCAGAGGTGAAGCACCTGTTCCACCATCATGGCCAGAAATCAAAACAACATCGGCGTGAGCCTTGGAAACACCTGCTGCAACTGTACCGACACCTACTTCAGCAACCAGCTTTACATGCACACGTGCATTCTTGTTCGCGTTCTTTAGATCATGGATAAGTTGTGCGAGATCTTCGATTGAATAAATATCGTGATGCGGTGGAGGTGAAATAAGTCCTACGCCAGGTGTTGAATAACGCGCCTTGGCAATCCATGGATACACCTTGTTACCAGGCAGCTGTCCGCCCTCACCAGGCTTTGCACCTTGTGCGATTTTGATTTGAATATCATCACTATTAACCAAGTAGTTACTGGTTACGCCAAAACGTCCTGAAGCTACTTGCTTAATTGCAGATCGCTTCGAATCACCATTTGCCATTGGAATAAAACGCTCAGACTCTTCTCCGCCTTCGCCAGTATTGGATTTTCCACCAATCCGGTTCATAGCGATAGCCAAAGTCTCGTGAACCTCTGCAGAGACAGAACCATAAGACATAGCACCTGTTGAGAAACGCTTGATGATCGCACTGATTGGCTCAACCTCATCAACGGAAATAGCAGGGTTTACACCATCTTTAAATTGGAACAAGCCTCGCAAGGTCATCAACCGTTTGCTCTGCTCATTGACTCGATCTGTATATCGTTTGAAGATGTCATAACGCTTGTTGCGTGTTGAGTGCTGCAATGTGAATACAGTCTCTGGATCAAATAGGTGTGGCTCGCCTTCGCGACGCCATTGATACTCGCCGCCAATAGGCAAACGCTTTGTGCCCGGTACTTCTCCCCCAGGTGGATACGCGATGTGATGTCGTGCAATCGTTTCTTGTGCAATGACATCCAGTGACACTCCACCGAGTCGAGATGTTGTTCCGACGAAGTACTCATCGACAACCTCTTGTGACAAGCCGATAGCTTCAAATACCTGTGCGCCGGTATAAGAAGCGATTGTGCTGATACCCATCTTGGACATCACCTTAAGAACGCCCTTGCCCAAGCTCTTAATCAAGTTTTTAACAGCCTTTTCAGGAGTGATGCCGGTGATTACACCTTGTAGAACCAAATCTTCTGCAGACTCCATCGCTAGATATGGATTAACACAGGCTGCTCCATAACCAATCAAAAGCGCAACATGGTGAACTTCACGGACATCTCCGGCTTCCACAACAAGACCTACTGATGTTCGAGTTTTCTCTCGGATCAGGTGATGGTGAACAGCAGATGTTAAAAGCAAGGATGGAATTGGAGCGTTTTCAGCATCGCCATCACGATCAGATAAAACAATAATTCGTGCGCCATCGCTAATTGCTTGCGAAACTTCTGCTTTGATTTCATTGAGACGTTCACGTAATGAATCTCCGCCATCAGCGATACTGAATAATCCACGGACTACATGTGCACTTAAACCAGGATGATCTCCATCGGCATTAACGTGAATTATCTTGGCCAGTTCATCATTATCAATGACCGGGAAAGCTAGGGAGATCTGACGGCAACTACTTGGGCCAGGATCAAGGAGATTGTGCTCGGGTCCCATTGATGTTCCAAGGCTTGTTACAAGCTCTTCACGGATTGCATCTAAAGGTGGATTTGTAACTTGAGCAAAGAGTTGTGAAAAATAATCGAAGATCAATCGTGGCTTATCGGATAACGCGGCAATGGGTGTGTCTGTACCCATTGAACCAAGTGGCTCCATACCGCTCTTTGCCATTGGTGTTACCAAGATGCGTAAATCTTCTTCGGTATAACCAAATGCGCGCTGTCTTCTAACAACAGATGCATGCGGATAAACAATGTGCTCACGAGAAGGCAGCTCGCTCAGCTTGATAATTCCAGCATGCAACCAATCACCGTACGGTGCCGCGTTGGCTAGACCATCTTTAATCTCGCCATCTTCAATGATTCGACCTTGTTCAATATCAACCAAGAACATCTTGCCTGGTTGCAAGCGACCTTTACGCTCAACATTTTCAGCTGGAATATCTAGAACGCCAACCTCAGAAGCGAGAACAACCATTCCATCTTTAGTGACCCAGTAACGCGATGGACGTAGACCATTTCGATCAAGTACCGCGCCTACTTGATGTCCATCTGTGAAAGTTACACATGCCGGACCATCCCATGGCTCCATCATTGATGCATGGAAGGCGTAAAAATCGCGACGGTTCTGCGGCATCGTTGCATGGTTTTCCCATGCCTCAGGAATCATCATTAATACTGCGTGTGGAAGTGAGCGTCCTCCGAGATATAAGAGCTCTAGTACTTCATCAAATGAAGCTGAATCAGAGCCTGACATTTCAACAATGGGGAACAAACGCTTTAAGTCACCAGGAATCAGATCGCTTTGCAACAAGGATTCGCGAGCGCGCATCCAATTGCGATTTCCCTTTACAGTATTGATTTCGCCGTTGTGGGCGATGAAACGGTATGGGTGGGCAAGTGGCCAGGATGGAAATGTATTGGTGGAAAAACGTGAGTGCACTAGTGCTAGCGGCGAAACAACTCTTTCATCTGAAAGCTCAGGGAAAAACTCTTCGAGCTGACCTGTTGTAAGCATTCCTTTGTAAACAATTGTCTGAGATGACAGTGAAGGGAAGTAAAGATCTAAATCATGTTCTGCGCGCTTGCGTAAACAAAATGCAAGTCGGTCAAGGGCAACTCCAGTTTCACCATTCTTACCGGCGATAAAGAGTTGGTGAAAATCTGGCATTACAGATAGCGCTGTCTTACCGAGTGATGATGGGTTAATCGGTACTTCGCGCCATCCCGCAACAATTAAGCCCTCTTCATCGGCTAACTGTGCGATCTGGTCTTTTACATCTGCACCTTGTGCAATAAATGCGATACCTGTTGCATAGCCATCTGCTGCTGGAAGTTTGAAATCAACTACCGCTTGAAAGTATGCATCCGGAACCCGAATAAGAATTCCTGCACCATCACCGCTATCTGGTTCAGCACCTGATGCGCCGCGATGCTCCATATTTCGAAGAGCTGTTAACGCTTTGGCGACGATCTCATGTGTTGCAACTTTGTTGAGTGTTGCCACCATTGCAACTCCACAAGCATCATGTTCCTGTGCAGGGTCATAGAGTCCCTGTGCTTGTGGATAATTGGATGCAACTGCCATGGGCGCGCTCCTACGGATTTGTCCTTACATGTAAAGGGACATCCTTGGCCCGTGGTGCTCAGTGCTTAGGGCGAAATCGTAGCAACAAGAGGGGTGATTAGAGCCCTGAGATCTTGGCGATCTTTCCGATTCCTGCGGTGATCGCCATGCCTAGAGATCCGCCGATCAGTACACGAAGAGTGGGTGAGAGCAGCTTTGAGCCCGCTGTTTTGGCTGAAACCACCCCGGTCAGTACCAGGCCCGCAAGGGTAAAGAGGACGATGCTCCACGCTTTGGTACCGAGCGTTGGTGCGAAGGCTCCAGCAAATGGAATGAGCCCGCCTAATGTAAATGAGATTGCAGAGGCTGCTGCCGCCTGAACAGGGCGGGCTTTGGTACTTGAGTGTTGCCCCAGCTCATCACGGAGATGTGCTTCAAGAGCATCTTTGCGATGCATCTCAAGCGCGACCTGCAATGCAAGTGCGGGGGTTAATCCTCTATCGATGTAAATATGTTGCAGCTCTTGAAGTTCACCTTCGGGGTCAGCGGCTAAATGTGCAATCTCAAGATTTCGATCTGACTCTTCAATATCATTTTGTGAACGTACCGAGATGTACTCACCTACCGCCATTGACATAGCACCAGCGGTTATTCCAGCCACTCCCGCAGTTACAAGAAAATCTTGTTTGCCCGCTGCGGCAACGCCGATCATTAAGGCAGCGGTTGAGACGAGACCATCATTTGCACCCAGGACAGCTGCACGCAACCAACCAGCACGGTGAGTGCGGTGTTCTAGATTTCTGGCGTAGATCTCTTCTAAACCCATGTCTGAAAGCCTATCTGATTGCTATCGGATCCATTTAGAGGCACGAGCAAAATAGGTTAAAGCCCCTACCCCCACAAGCACGCTTACCCAAACATTTACTCGAAGACCTGCGATGGTGTTAGCAGAATCAATCCGGATCAACTCAATGAAAAAACGTCCGAGGCAGTAAGAAGCGACGTAGAGTGCAAAACTCTGACCCGCTTTCAATCGCTTTCCAAACTTTAGAATTAGAACAGCAATTGCGGTACACCAAATAGCTTCATAGAGAAATGTTGGATGAAAAGTTTCAAACTGCGAATAGCCACTCGGGCGATATCGCATTGGGATCTCTAGCGCCCACCAAGTATCTAGCGGCTTTCCAAAGAGCTCTCCATTGAACCAATTTCCAAATCGGCCGATAGCTTGAGCCAACAAAATTCCGGGAGCTAACGCATCTGCAAAAACAGCAAAGGATGGCAGTTCAATTGTGCGGGCAAGGGATCTATAGCGAAGATACGCACCCAACAATCCAATGGATATTGCACCCCAGATTCCCAACCCGCCTTCCCAAATCTTGAAGGCATTAAGTGGCTCTCCGCCTTCACCAAAGTAAGCGTTTGGAGAGGAAATCACATGGTAAATCCGCCCACCAATAATTCCAGAAGGAACAGCGACTATCGCGACCTCTGAAACAACTGACTGGCCTTGCTTGGTTTTATAGTTGAAACGCTTTCCACCTAACCAAATCGCTATCGCAATACCTGTGATGATGCATAGGGCGTAATAGTGAATGGTTAAAGGCCCAAGCTCCAGCACCGATTGTGCTGGAGTCGGTATTGACGCTCTCAAAAGTTATGCGCCCTCGACAGCAGCTCTGAACTCTTCAAGTGAGAATTCGTTCTGTGTTCGCTCCCACAACTTTCCATTGATAAAGACTGTAGGGGTTCCTCGAACTCCGTACTTTGACATGGAGTCTGAGTTGGCCTGAACTAAATCAACTTTTTGTCCCTCAGTTACACACTTTTCAAACTGCGCGGAGTCGATTCCGATTTTCTTACCAATTTTCACGAGGGTTTCATTACTCCAGAAGCCAGAGTTCTCAAGCGGAGATTGGACCTTGTACAAAGCTTTGTGGAAATCCAAATACTGAGCTTCATCAGCTGCACAGAAAGATGCATTAGCTGCACGAACAGATTCATCACCCAAGAAGGAGAGCACATGGAAGCGCACAGTTGCCTTCTTTTCGCGGATCAATGAATCTAGGTAATCTCCATTTGCATCTTCGAAGTACTTGCACACTGGGCATTGTGGATCTTCCCAGACATCAATAGTTGTCACCGCACCATTATCAAAGGTGATCGCTGAGCCATTTGTTGTATCGATTGTCGAAGTTATCGCTTGGCTAAGAGTCGTGCCATCAAGACCTGCAAGAGATTCATTCTCCTTGCTGTTTTGGCTAAAGAGAGAGAAGACAACACCTGTAACAACAACTAGGGAAACCATCGCAACCACGATCCAACGGGTTGTGTTATCTGTGCTCTTTGCGGCCTGCTTTGCCATGATTACTCCTCGATTGTTTGAGCTGATTTTTCAATACTGAACTTGCCGTATGGGAAAAAGTATAGATAAAGGGCGCATAGCGCCAACCCCAAATCCCGCATGATTTCTGTGAAATAAGCGCGATGTACCTGAGACTTCAGCGCAGGGTCGATCTCTCCTCCGCCCCCGAAGCAGCCACAATCAATCAACATGCCTCTGGCCCACACTGATGCAATCGCTCCGATAAACACGATCATTAGCAATCCGCTGAAAATTGCTGAGTATCGGACCATTACTCCGATTATCAAGAGCAGACCAACGGCTACTTCAATCCATGGAAGTGCGTACCCAATCAAATGGGCTAGCTCTGTAGGTAAGATTTTGTAGGCCGCTGTTGCATTTGCAGATTCAGTTGGCTTTCCAACCTTGAGTCCGCCTGCAGCGAGAAGCACTCCGCCTAGTATCAAACGTGAGATCAGAGTGATCCATGGTTGATTTTTCACAAGAAAAGTTTTCATCGTCCCTCGCGGACTCCTAGTGCAAGCTCTCTTGCTAAATGGGAGATCGCGTCAAGCCCCTCTTGCTCGCTTTGTGCATCCAGCAATAATTTAATAAATGCTGAACCTACAATTACACCATCTGCATAAGCCGCAACAGATTTTGCTTGCTCTCGCGTTGAAACACCTAAGCCCACAGAGACAGGAAGATCTGTCACCGAGCGAACACGAGAAACTAAGTTGCTGGCATCAGATGAGACGCTCGTGCGAGTTCCTGTTACCCCCATCAAACTTGCTGCATAGACAAAGCCACCAGTCTTTGCGGTGACATCGGCCAATCGGGAATCTCTTGTACTTGGAGCTACTACATAAATTGGATTGATCTGGCTCTTTTCGGTCGCAGCTAGCCAACGATCGGACTCTTCAATTGTTAAATCTGGTGTAATCACACCCGATCCACCATTGGCGGCGATTGATTGTGCAAACTCGTTAACGCCATATCTTTCAATGGGATTCCAATATGTCATTACAACAGCGGCGACTCCGGTATCTGTTGCTACCTTCAAAGCGGCGAACACATCTGCAGCGCTCGTTCCACCCTTAAGAGAAATTTCAGCAGCCTCTTGAATAACTGGACCATCCATAACTGGATCGCTATATGGAAAACCAATTTCGATGGCATCAACACCAGCAGCAGCTAACGCCTGTATCGCCTTTGCGCATCCCTGTTGTGAAGGAAAACCAGCTGGAATATATGCAATTAAAGCGGCGCGATTTTCATCCCGAACCTTGGCCATAACCGCATCAAGTTGAGTCATTACAGTGGAATTCCAAAGTACTCGGCGGCGGTTTGAACATCCTTATCTCCGCGACCTGAAAGATTTATCAACAAGTTAGCCTCAGGTCCAAGCTCTTTACCAACCAAAATTGCACCGGCTAATGCATGTGCAGTTTCAATTGCAGGGATGATTCCTTCGGTTCGGCTTAACAATGAGAAGGCGGCCATCGCTGCATCATCATTGATCGCTCGATACTCTGCTCTGCCGATGTCATGCAGGTACGCATGTTCCGGGCCAACGCCTGGATAATCTAAACCTGCAGAGATCGAATGAGATTCAATTGTTTGTCCGTTAACATCCTGCAAAACATAAGAACGTGTTCCATGAAGAACGCCAGGAGTTCCGCCCGTAATGGTCGCAGCATGACGGCCGGTTTCGACACCATCTCCTCCTGCTTCAAGACCAATGAGTCGCACATCGCTATCTGGGATAAATGCATTGAAAATACCAATTGCATTTGATCCACCGCCAACACAGGCCAAAATTGCATCTGGCAATCTTCCGGTCAGGGCCAGCATTTGTTCTCGTGCTTCTTCTCCGATGATCTTATGAAAGTCGCGCACCATAGTTGGAAATGGATGCGGACCTGCAACGGTGCCTAGTAAGTAATGTGTGTCTGCAACATTAGTAACCCAGTCACGCATCGCTTCATTTATTGCATCCTTCAGTGTGCGTGATCCTGACGTAACCGGAACAACTTCAGCGCCCAGCAACTTCATGCGTGCAACATTGAGAGCTTGACGACGGGTGTCCTCTTCTCCCATGTACACAACACAATCAAGTCCCATCAAGGCAGCTGCCGTTGCAGATGCGACACCATGTTGACCTGCACCCGTTTCAGCGATGATTCGCTTCTTGCCCATGCGCTTAGTCAGTAAGGCTTGACCTAAAACATTGTTGATCTTGTGTGACCCAGTGTGGTTGAGATCTTCTCGCTTAAGGAAGATTCGTGCGCCGCCTGCATGCTCAGAAAATCTCTTCGCCTCAGTAATAATGCTTGGGCGACCGGTATAGCTCTTGTGAAGTTCGGCTAGTTCAGCTAAAAACTCTGGATCCTTTTGTGCGGTGTTGTGCGCGATCTCAAGCTCATTCAAAGCACCGATCAAGGCTTCAGGAACGAAGCGTCCACCGTACTCTCCGAAGTGACCTGCGCTGCTCATTGTTCAAGCCTACCGAGCAATTGATTGATCGCAACTGATGGAGATCCAGAACGAACCAGAGCCTCACCAACCAAAATCGCTGTTGCACCGCACTCTTGAGCAAATGCAACCTCTTGGCGGGTTGAGATTCCAGACTCTGCGACTCGTGCCATTGTTAAAGGAATCTGTGGAATCAACTCAGAAAATGCTCGAGCATCGACCTCTAGGGTTTTCAGGTTGCGAGAATTCACGCCAATGATGTCAGGTGAAATCTCCAGTGCGCGTTCTAGCTCGTCGTGGGTATGAACCTCGATTAAGGATCTCATTCCAAGCTCCTTAGCTAAATGAAAGTAATCCTCTAACTGGTACTTACTTAAGGCGGCAACGATGAGCAATACAACATCGGCACCATGTGCTCGTGCTTCATAAAATTGATACTCTTCAACCATAAAATCTTTACGCAGAATCGGAAGATCAATTGCTTTTCTGACCGCATCTAAATCAGCAAGTGATCCACCAAATCGACGCTGCTCTGTCAAAACACTTACAACATGTGCGCCAGCTTCTTCATACTGTGCAGCTAATCCGGCGGGGTCGGTGATAGTGGCCAACGCACCTTTGCTTGGTGAAGATCGCTTGACTTCGGCGATCAATGAGATCTCTTCACTCAATAAATTTGGTAAACAGTCACGAACCGCTGGAGCAACCTCTAGACCTTCTTGTAACTGCGCCATAGGCAAACGTCTGGCAGCAAGATCTTCACGCACGCCTTCAATTATTGAATCTAGAACACTCATAACTTCTCATCCACCGTTGGATCAATGCCATGATCTAAGGAGCTCCAGGTGTTGAGTTGGCGAGGTTTGCGCTCATAACGAGATGAAAGTTTAAATCGCTTGGATATCAACACCACTAAACCAAATACAAAAGCTAGAGAAATCAGTAGAGGTACAAACTCTTTCATTGGGATTGCACCAATCGATTAGCGGCATGAACTGCGGTTAATACCGCCGCTGCTTTATTGCGGCACTCTTGATTTTCTGATTCTGGATCTGAGTCTGCAACGACACCTGCACCTGCCTGAACATAGGCGGTTCCTTTGTATAGCAAAGCGGTTCTAATGGCGATACATGTATCAAGGTTTCCGGTGAAGTCGATATAGCCAACGATTCCACCGTAGACACCACGTCTGGTTGTTTCAAGCTCTTCAATAATCTCCATAGCGCGGGGTTTAGGCGCACCTGACAAGGTGCCGGCAGGAAATACTGAGAAGAGAGCATCCACGGGGGAAGATTTCTTGGAGAGCTTTCCAATTACTGTCGAAACAATGTGCATCACATGCGAGTAGCGCTCAATATGCATGAAATCAATAACTTCTACGCTGCCTGGGGCGCAGACTCGCCCCAAATCATTTCTTCCTAAATCTACAAGCATCAGATGTTCAGCACGTTCCTTTGGATCTGCCAATAACTCTTCAGCTAAGCGATGGTCTTCTTCGGGATTAGCCGAACGCTTACGGGTGCCTGCAATTGGATGAATCATTACATCCTCTTGGTTTACTTTAACAAGCGCTTCTGGACTTGAGCCAACTATCTCGACGCCATCAGTAAAACGGAATAGATACATATAGGGCGAAGGATTATTCAGTCGAAGCATTCGATAAACATCGATCGCATCAGCTGAGCATGGCATTGCAAAGCGCTGTGACAAAACAACCTGGAAAGCCTCTCCTGCAAGGATCTCTTCCTTGATCTGTGCAATATTTCTCTTGAACTCTTCTGCTGAGATATTGCCTTCGTAATCAGGTAGGGAAAAATCGGGGATCGCCGCCGCATCTCCAGGAAGTGAAACAGCTAAATCAGATTGCATGCGATCCAATCGTTCGATACAGGATGCATAAGCCTCGTCGATTCGGTCATCACTTCCATCCCAATTGATCGCGTTAGCTATCAAGGTGATAGTTCCGTTGCTGTGATCCATCACCGCTAAATCACTTGTTAGCATGAAGGAAAGTTCTGGAAGCGGAATGTCTTTCTGGGCAAGTGAAGGAAGTTTTTCTAATCGACGAACAACGTCGTACCCCATGAAACCAACTAATCCACCAGTAAGTGGTGGAAGACCTGCGATCTTGGGAGATTTTAAATGTGCAGCAGATAAACGCAACGCATCTAATGGATCAATACCTGTAGGTGCTCCAGCGGGAGCGCTCCCCTGCCAATACGCCAATCCATCTTTCTCACTTAATGTGGCTTCGCTACGAACTCCAATAAATGAGTATCGAGACCAAGCGCCACCATATTCTGCAGACTCCAGCAAGAAGGTATTTTCCGCGCTCTTTGCTAATTTCTTATAAACACCAAGCGGGGTTTCAGAGTCCGCCAAAAGTACCCGCGACACAGGTATCACATTGGAAACCTTCGCGTAGGCGCGAAACTCTTCTAGATTCATGATTTACGATCGCAGCTCTAATGGAGTGTGGAAACAGGTGCGATCTCCCGTATGACATGCTGCACCGGTTTGAATAACCTGCATAACAATTGCATCGCCATCGCAATCTAAAGAGATTGCTTGCACATCTTGATAATGTCCAGAGGTTGCACCTTTCACCCACAGCTCATTTCTGCTGCGTGACCAGTAGGTTGCTTTGCCTGTAGTCAGAGTTAATTCCAGAGATTGTGCATTCATGTAGGCCAACATCAACACCTCTTTGCTTGTTGAATCTTGGACAATTGCGGGAATTAACGCCTGCGGATCCTTGAGAAGTGCAGCTACCTGCGGATCCAAAGTTGTCATGCGCTTATTCTGCCCTACCTAATGGGTACGGCGCGCACCGGATAATTATGCTTACCGAGATAGCTCTTCACATCCCCTATGCGGTGAACGCCAAAGTGAAAAACGCTTGCTGCCAATAGCGCATCTGCGCCAGCATCTAGGGCGGCTGAGAAATCTTCAAGTGAACCTGCGCCACCGCTGGCAATCAAAGGAACCTTGGAAACGGCACGGACTGCGGTGATCATCCCTATGTCATAACCTGCACGAGTTCCGTCAGCATCCATCGAGTTAAGCAAGATCTCACCCACACCAAGTGCGCAGGCTTGTTCGACCCAGGCAAGTGCATCAACACCAGCGCTTTGTCGACCGCCATGTGTTGTTACTTCAAAACCAGAATCAGTTCGTGCCCGTCGTGCATCAACTGAAAGAACCAAAACCTGCGATCCAAAACTATCTGCGATTTCAGCTATCAGTTGCGGACGAGCTAGCGCTGATGTGTTGATCGAAACCTTGTCGGCACCTGCACGCAATAGGCGATCAACATCTTCAACAGATCTGATTCCTCCGCCAACAGTTAATGGAATGAAAACTTGTTCTGCGGTACGACGCACAACATCAAGCGTTGTTTCGCGCCCCGCCACACTTGCTGAAATATCTAAGAAGGTTAACTCATCGGCACCTTCGGTGTTGTACAGCGAGGCCATTTCAACTGGATCGCCAGCATCTACTAAATCTGTGAAATTAACACCTTTGACCACTCGCCCATCGGTTACATCAAGGCACGGGATGATTCGAACAGACAGCGTCATTTACCGCTGACCTTCAGAGCCTCTTGCAATGTGAACTTTCCTGCATACAAAGCCTTACCCACGATCGCACCTTCAACACCTGTTGCGCGCAGAGCAGCCAAGGCTGCGATGTCATCTAATGAAGAAATTCCACCGCTAGCAATAACTGGTTTTGTCGTTGCAGCACACACTGATTTCAATAACTCAATGTTTGGTCCTGCCAGAGTTCCATCCTTTGCAACATCTGTTACAACATATCTAGCACAACCATCGCGATCTAAACGCTCTAAGGTCTCAAAAAGATCTCCACCTTCTTTGGTCCACCCACGCGCAGCTAAAGTATGTCCGCGTACATCTAAGCCAACAGCGATGCGATCGCCATGTTCTGCAATTACTCGCGCGGTCCATTCTGGATCTTCCAACGCTGCAGTACCTAAGTTCACTCTGCGACATCCAGTTGCTAGTGCGCGACGTAAAGATTCATCATCACGAATTCCACCAGAAAGTTCCACCTTGATATCTAATTTACCTACAACCTCAGCCAAAAGCGCTGAGTTTTCACCACGACCAAAGGCTGCATCGAGATCTACCAGATGAAGCCATTCAGCACCTGCTGCCTGAAACTCAAGTGCGACATCAAGAGGTGCACCGTAAATACTTTCTTTATCGAGTTCACCTTGCACCAAGCGAACTGCGCGACCATCTTTAACATCGACCGCAGGTAGAAGTTCTAGATAACTCATAACGATCCCACCCAATTCTTAATCAATGCAAGGCCTGCAGCTCCAGATTTTTCTGGATGAAACTGTGTTGCGCTGATATATCCATCTTCAATAGCCGCTAGAAATCTTTCGCCGTGGGTGCTCCAGGCCTGTGTTTTTCCAACCACTTTTTTGGCTGCATAGGAGTGCACAAAATAAAAAGACTCTTTTTCAATCCCTCTAAACAAGATTGAGTCAGGGCTTGTTTCCACGGTATTCCAACCCATGTGAGGCAGGATCGGCGCATTTAGTAGTGAAACAACACCATCCCACAAACCGATTCCTGCATGTGCGCCAGATTCTGCGTGCTCTGTACCCTCACTAAACACAATCTGCATTCCGATACAGATCCCTAATGTTGGACGCTCCTTTTCTAAACGCTCACGGACGATCGCTGCACCATCAACGCCATTTAATCCATTCATGCAAGCTGCAAATGCGCCGACACCTGGAACAACTAATCCTTCAGCTTCAAGTGCAATTGTCCGATCAGAGGTGACAACTACCTCTTTTCCCGCTGTCGCAAATGCACGTTCTGCAGATCGTAGATTTCCAGAGCCGTAATCAAGAATCGCTATCAAAGAGAACCTTTTGTTGAAGGGATTCCGGCAACTCTGCCATCAAGTGAAACCGCGTCACGCAATGCGCGTGCAACCGCCTTAAACTGAGCCTCAAATACGTGGTGCGCATTACGACCCTCTAAAACGCGAATGTGAAGTGCGATACGTGCCTCTGCAACGATTGATTCCCAAATGTGCTTTCCTAAGGTTGTATCAAAAGTTCCAATAAGTTCAACGATCTCTGGCTGACGATGCACAAGGTATGGGCGACCAGATAGATCAACCGCTGCTTGTACAAGAACCTCATCTAGCGGAACCATCGAGTCACCGAAGCGACGGATGCCAGCCTTGTCTCCTAGCGCTTCGCGAAGTGCTTGTCCAAATGCAAGAGATGTATCTTCAACGGTGTGATGTGAATCCACATCCACATCACCGGTTGTCTTAACAGTTAAATCAAAACCAGAGTGCTTACCCAATTGCGACATCATGTGATCAAAGAAAGGTACGCCGGTATCAACATCGATGATGCCCTGGCCATCCAGATTGATCTCCACCAATACATGCGACTCTTTAGTCTTTCTTTCGACGCGTGCTGTTCTCATGGGTATCTCCTTTAGATGAGCTCTTTGATGGCTGAAATAAACAGTTGATTCTCGGCCTCATTGCCAATAGTGACTCTTAAGTACCCTGATAATCCCACATCTCTAATCAGAACACCCTTTTCAAGCAAGGCCGACCACAACTGTGGCGCATCCTGCTTAAAACCAGTGAAGAGAACAAAGTTAGCGCTACTTGGAATCGTGGTTAAGCCCATGGCGTGAAGCTCTGCGACCAAAGCTTTACGAGCGGTGATAAGGGTTGAAACCCCTGCCAATAATTCGGAACGGTGATCGATCGCTACCTGGGCCGCCGCTTGGGTGAGTGCGCTGAGGTGATACGGCAATCGAACAATCATCATCGCATCTTTAACCGCTTGATCACTTACTAAGTAACCGACCCGAGCTCCGGCAAAGGCAAAAGCTTTGCTCATTGTACGAATGACGATTACATGAGGATTGTTCGCAATCAAAGTGACCGCGGATATCTCTTGAGAAAACTCTGCATACGCTTCATCAACCACCAATAATCCACCAACACTCTTTGAGGCATCGGCTAGCTGTTGAATCTCTTCAATTGTTACAGCACCGCCCGTTGGATTATTAGGTGTTGTAATAAAGGTGAGAGTTGGCTTGTTCTTCAGGATCTCAGCAATAGCATCCTTAATGTTGAGAGAAAAATCAGGGTTGCGCTTTCCATCGATCCATTGTGCACCGGTTGTTTTTGCAATCAGTGGGTGCATTGAATAAGAGGGCGTGAAACCTAGAACCGATCCTTGGGCAAAGGCCAAGAAAATTGATTGGATGATTTCATTGGATCCGTTAGCTACCCAAATGTTCTCGGAAGAAAAATTGGTGCCACTTAGCTCATTGATATACAAGGAAAGTTGGGCGCGAAGTTTGGTTGCATCCCGGTCCGGGTAACGGTTGAGTTCTGAAGCAACTGATGCGATTGCATCGGTGATCGCCTTTTGTAATCCAGTCGATGGCGCGCAAGGGTTCTCATTGGTATTCAATGATGCTTGGGCAGGAAGTTGCGGGGCACCATACGGTGTCATTGGACGCAGAGTTTCGCGCAAAGGTAACCAACTTGGCCATGCCATTACAGATTCTCCAAACGAACCGTCATCGCTTCACCGTGAGCAGGTAAATCTTCAGAGTTTGCCAAGGTCACTACGGTGTCAACAATCTCGACAAAGGCCTGTTGGCCGTATTCAATAAAGTGCAATCCACGCAGAAAGGTTTGAACTGAAAGCCCACTTGAGTGGCAAGCGCATCCGCCAGTTGGCAAAACGTGATTTGAGCCAGCGGAGTAATCACCTAATGAAACCGGTGAGAAACGACCAATAAAGACCGCCCCTGCGTTTCGAATCTTTTCAGCATCACTGGGTGAATTACGTGTTTGAATCTCTAAGTGCTCTGCTGCATATGCGTTAACAACATCTAAACCTTGGGCGATGTTATCTACCAGTGCGATCGCAGATTGAACACCAGAGAGCGCGCTCTTGATTCGATCAGCGTGCTTAGTTGCTGCAACGCGTACCTTTAACTCCGCTTCAACCGCCTGGGCTAATTCAACTGAATCTGTTACCAGCACAGCCGCCGCAATAACATCATGTTCTGCCTGGCTAATTAAATCAGCGGCGACATCTGCAGCGATCGCTGATGAGTCAGCGAGAACCGCGATCTCAGTTGGGCCGGCTTCAGAATCGATTCCAATAACTCCGCGTAGAGCTCGCTTTGCTGCTGCCACATAAATATTTCCAGGACCTGTAACAAGATCAGCTTTTTCGCAGACGCCTTCCATTCCGTATGCGAAGAGCGCGATGGCTTGTGCTCCCCCGACGGCATATACCTCGGAAATTCCGAGCAGCGCACATGTTGCAAGAATTGTTGGGTGCGGAAGTCCACCAAAATCTTTTTGTGGCGGCGATGCAACAGCTATCGATTGAACCCTTGCAATTTGTGCCGGAATCACATTCATCATCACGCTACTTGGATAAACGGCGCGACCACCTGGAACATAAAGACCTACGCGATCGACAGGAATCCACTTTTCTGTGACGGTTCCACCATCTACAACGGTAGTTGTCTTTTCACTTCGTAGTTGATCCTTATGAACCTTTGTAATGCGAGCAATAGAAAGCTCTAGCGCGGCTCTTATTGAAGGATCTAATTGAGAAAGCGCAGTATCGAGAGCGCTTTGGGGAACTCGAATGCTGGCTGGTGTAACACCATCAAACTCCTGAGCTAAAGAGATCAAATCCTCTTGCGAGCCATTCTTTACTCTTTCAAGAATAGGTTGAATAAGAATCATTGCCTCGGCCACATTAAGGGTTGCACGAGGAAGTTCAGCGTTGTATTGAGCTTTAGACAGGGATCGCCCGCGCAGGTCTACGGTACGAATCATTGGGCAATTGTATCGGCTAGGTGGCAGCCCTCGCCCTGTGATTTAAAGGAGACAGTTAGGACCCAAAATAGATTTCAAATCAGCGCTTAAACTTGGTGAGGATGTAATCAATGCATCCACCTTCATCATGGTGCTGGTTCCATTATCGAGAAGCTGCAAATGTACCTCTCGCTTTCCAGGATGTGAGCGCAAAATCTCTTTTATGCGGTCAACAACCGGTGGCGTGCACTGTTGAATCGGCAAGGAAATAATCAGTGGCCCTGTTGGTCCCGCACTGATATCTGGCATCGACATTTCAAGTGCTGTAAAGCGCAAGGCATCCTCACGACGATCAATACGTCCTCGAATCGTGACAATGCGATCTTCAGTCAATGACAGTGAATACTGGTTGTAAGTATTAGCGAAGAAGAGAACTTCCAGTGCACCCTCAAGATCTTCAACGGTGACAACTGCCCATGAGGCTCCTTGGCGAGAAACTTTGCGGGTAACGCTAGTAATTAATCCACCAATAGTGACGATGGATTCATGTTGTGCGCCTTCATCGACAAGCTCGCTGATCGACATATCTGTGTTGGCACGAAGGACATGCTCAACACCTAACAAAGGGTGATCCGATACGTAAAGTCCTAACATCTCGCGTTCATAGGAAAGCAACATCGCTTTATCCCATTCGCCAGTTGGTACTTCAATATCTAATCCCGAGACTGCGGTAACCGCTTCGCCGCCAAAGAGATCAAATTGACCAATCGCCTCTGCTCGCTTTGATTCGATAACAGAATCAATTGCTTCGAGGTGAACTGCAATTAAACCTTTTCGGGTCGAACCTAGTGAACCAAATGCACCGGCCTTGATGAGAGATTCAATCGTCTTCTTGTTGCACACCTGCGCATCAACCTTTGCCAAAAAATCTCCAAAGGATGTATATCGACCCTTGGCCGCACGCGCATTCTTAATGGATCCAACAACACCTTCACCAACATTTCGAATGGCCGCTAAACCAAAGCGAATATCGACACCGCGTGGTGTGTATTCCGCATCAGATTCATTAACATCAGGTGGAAGTACTTTGATTCCCATTCGGCGGCACTCTGATAGATATAGGGCAGATTTATCTTTGTCATCGCGAACTGAAGTTAATAGCGCGGCCATGTACTCGGTTGGATAGTTCGCCTTCAAATATGCGGTCCAATATGAGACAACTCCATACCCAGCAGAGTGCGCCCGGTTAAATGCGTAATCGGAGAATGGAATCAAAACCTCCCACAACCGCTTAATCGCTGCCGTTGAGAAGCCATTTTCCTTCATACCGGCTTCAAAGGGGACGTACTCCTTATCGAGAATGTCCTTGTTCTTCTTACCCATCGCCTTACGCAAAAGATCTGCACGACCGAGAGTAAAACCGGCAACCTTTTGAGCAATCGCCATTACTTGTTCTTGATACACAATTAATCCATAGGTATCACCCAAGATTTCATTAAGCGGTTCTGAAAGCTCTGGATGAATAGGTTCAACAGGCTTTCGACCATTTTTTCGGTCTGCATAGTTGTTGTGTGCATTTTCGCCCATTGGTCCTGGTCGATACAAAGCGATAACAGCTGAAATATCCTCAAAGGAATCGGGAACCATGCTCTTAAGAAGTGCACGCATTGGTCCACCATCGAGTTGGAATACTCCCAAAGTATCTCCGCGACCCAAAAGCTCATATGTCTTTGGATCATCAAGTGTTAAATCCTCAAGAACAACATCTTTTCCTTGATTAGCCTTAATGTTTAGCAAGCAATCATCTAGAACTGAAAGATTTCGAAGTCCCAAGAAATCCATTTTTAGTAATCCAGTTGCTTCGCATGCACCCATATCAAACTGGGTAATGATTGCTCCATCTGCTTCACGACGGTGAATCGGGATAACATCAAGTAAAGGTTCACGAGAAAGAATCACGCCTGCTGCATGGACACCCCATTGGCGCTTCAATCCTTCAAGACCTCGAGCGGTATCTACTACCCGCTTTGAATCTGGATCTGCGTTATACAAAGCGCGGAACTCGCCGGCTTCACCGTAACGATCATCCTTTGGATCAAACACTCCCCCGAGGGAAATATCTTTGCCCATGACAGATGGAGGTAGCGCCTTAGTTAGCTTTTCGCCAACGACATATGGGTACCCCAGAACGCGCGTGGAATCTTTGATCGCTTGTTTAGATTTAATAGTTCCATAAGTGATGATCTGAGCGACTCGATCTTCACCATACTTATTGGTTGCATATCGAATCATTTCGCTACGGCGACGCTCATCAAAGTCCAGATCGATATCAGGCATAGAAATACGCTCTGGATTGAGGAAGCGCTCAAACAACAAGCCATGTTCAAGCGGATCTAATCCAGTAATTCCTAGTGCATATGCAACCAAGGATCCCGCTGCAGAACCACGACCTGGACCAACGCGAATTCCGACCTTCTTTGCATGGCCTACAAGGTCTGCAACGACTAGGAAATAACCAGGAAAGCCCATCTTTTCCATTACGCCAAGCTCGTACTTAAGACGCTCCTCATGTGCAGGAGTTAATCGAGCATTTAAGCGCTCCTTCAGGCCTCGTTCAGCCTCCTTCTTCAGCCATGAATCCTCAGTTTCGCCTACTGGAACCTCAAATTGAGGAAGAAGATTTTCACCTTCGCGCAAAGTGATGTTGCAACGTTCGGCGATCAGCAAGGTGTTGTCGCAGCTTTCAGGAATGTCTTTGAATAGTTCACGCATTTGCGCAGCGGTCTTTACATAGAAAGTGTCATTATCAAACTTGAATCTCTTGGGATCTGCCAGGGTCGATCCAGATTGAACGCAGAGCAGCGCTTCATGCGCGCCGGCATCTTCTTGGCGTGTGTAGTGAAGATCATTTGTTGCAAGCAATGGAAGCCCTAGCTCTTTACCAAGCTTCATTAGATCTGCTCTTACCCGAGATTCAATTTCAATTCCATGATCCATGATTTCGAGATAGAAATTTTCTTTGCCAAAAATATCTCGATAAGCACTGGCTGCCTTGATCGCTTCTTTGTAAGCGCCCATTCGCAAACGGGTTTGTATTTCTCCACCAGGGCACCCTGTAGTTGCGATCAGCCCCTTGGAATAGGTTGCCAATAGCTCACGGTCCATACGTGGCTTGTAGTAATACCCTTCAAGGGAGGCAAGGGATGACAATCTAAATAGATTTGCTAGGCCTTCATTATTTTCAGCCAAGATAGTCATGTGCGTGTAAGCGCCACCACCTGAAACATCATCTTCACCACCATCTGCCCACTGAACTCGCTTCTTATCAAAACGAGACTCGGGTGCGACATAGGCCTCGATGCCAATAATTGGCTTTACATCAACCTTCTTGGCCGCTTTGTAAAAATCAAAAGCGCCAAAGACATTGCCGTGATCTGTCATTGCAATTGCAGGCATGCCCTGGGCTTTAACTTCATCCATTAAATCGCCAACACGAGCTGCGCCATCGAGCATCGAGTACTCGGTATGGACGTGAAGGTGGACGAAATTATTCTCGGACATGATTGGCGAGATTAGTGGCTACGGCAGAACTGCGTCGGAAAGCAACGCCAGAGAGCGTGTGAGATCGGCTGGATAAGGGGCGTGAAACTCTAGGGCCTGGCCCGTAACTGGATGGGCAAAGCGCAACTCTGCTGCATGAAGCCAAGGTCGAGACATCTGCATGCTCTTAGCTAAAACAGGGTCAGCGCCATATGTAGTGTCACCAACAAGCGGGTGATGCAGCGCAGAAAAGTGAACACGAATCTGATGTGTGCGACCTGTTTCTAGTTCGATCTTCACCATTGATACACCACGATAAAACTCGATTACTTCGTAATGTGTAATTGATTCTTTACCTGTTGCCATTACTGCAAAGCGATGATCCTCTTTTGGGTGACGATCAATCGGTGCATCAATAGTTCCGGTAGTCGGATCCATATGCCCCTGAACCATTGCATGATAAATCTTGTCTACAGTTCGATTTCTAAATGCATCTTTGAGTTCATGAAAAGCTTTATCGCTCTTGGCAACGATCATCAATCCACTAGTGCCAACATCCAAGCGATGCACAATTCCTTGACGCTCTGCAGGTCCTGATGTTGAAATTGAATATCCTGCCGCCATTAATGCGCCAACAACTGTGGGGCCTGTCCAACCTGGACTTGGATGCGCAGCACAACCAATTGGCTTATCAATAACGACGATGTCTTGATCATCATAAACAATGGTCAATCCCTCTAGCGGTGTTAGTGGAATTGGATCTGTGTTGATCGGCGCGGGCATCAACACATCGATGATTTGTCCTGCAGTTACTCGATCGGATTTAGGCATCGCCTTGCCACCCGTAGTGATGTCCCCATCTTCAAGAAGCTTTACAACCGCGGTTCTTGATAAGCCAAGTACACGCGTTAGTGCGCTATCAATTCGCTCCCCCGCGACTCCTTCAGGCACCGACAGGGTGCGCATTTCGCGGTTGCTCATGGTTGTGAGCCTACCTTTGTTATGGGTGGGATATTTCTAGCGGTTAAGACCATCGAAATAACAGCTGCACCAACAATTGCGCTGTCAGCGATGTTAAAAACAGGCCAATTTGGAAGCTGTAGCCAATCAATTACATGACCACGTAAAAAACCTGGTTCGCGGAAGATTCGATCCACCATATTGCCCAAAATTCCACCTAAAACTAAGCCCAAGACGACCGCCCAGCCTCGGGATGTTATTCGCGCTGAGTAGTACAATATTGCGATCATAACGATCAAGCTAAAGAGCGATAGAAAAATTGTTGCTCCTGATGCAAATGAAAAAGCCGCTCCAGGGTTCCGAACAAAGGTCAGTTGAAGAAATTCACCGATTACCTTGATATTTGAGTTATTAGAAAGAGTATTGACAGCCCATATCTTGGTTGCCAAATCGAGAATCCATACCGCCCAGGCAACACCATACAGTGTGCGCCATCTGCGCACCTTTAGCGCCGTTCTTCCTTCTGCTTGCACAGCATGCAGAGAGTTGCGCGAGGGAAAACTTGCAGACGAGCCTTTCCAATTGGAGATCCACACTCTTCGCAGTTTCCATAAGACTTGTTATCGATTCGTTCAAGCGCGCGCTCTGTTTGCAAAACCATGTCGCGTGCGTTGATCACTAATGACATCTCATGTTCGCGTTCAAAGGTCTTTGTGCCAGCATCAGCCTGATCATCGCCAGCACCTTCGCCAGATTCTTGAATCAGCGCATCCATCTCTTGCTCTACAACTGCTAGCTCTTTACGAAGACGATCGAGCTCTTTAGAAATCTCGGTGCGAATCGCTTTGATTTCTGCAGCGGTCCATGGAGATTCATTTTCGCTAACAACAACTGGAGTTGGAGCTACCTTGATCGGCTTAAGAGGTGGGATCTTCTTGCCGCTCTTGACTGGACGTGGCGGAGGAGGCATTACCAAGCGACGCTCTTCAATTACCGGCGCTACAACTGGAGCGGTGATTGTCGAGACTGAAACTGTTTGTGATTTTTCATCAACTGTAAGAGTTGTCTTTGATGGGAAAGGCTTTCCTGGAGCTTTCTTCACTGGAATGCTCTTAACAGCAGCCTTCTTGGCTGGTGCCGCCTTCTTTACAGGTGCTGCCTTCTTGGCAACCGCCTTCTTTACAGGTGCTGCCTTCTTGGCAACCGCCTTCTTTACAGGTGCTGCCTTCTTGGCTGGCGCCTTCTTTGCAGGAGCTGCCTTTTTGGCCACCTTTTTTACAGCAGCCTTCTTCACGACTTTCTTTACAGCCGCTTTCTTAACTGGCTTCTTAGGCATGTCGCGAACCCTATGCCTTTGCGGTCAC
>JBIKXW010000074.1:0-3519 GCA_044355565.1 Candidatus Planktophila sp.
TGCTTCGCCTTGGCGAGCATGCGCTTTTCTCCTGCTGAAAGACCACGGTCTAGATCGCGACGGTAAAGATCGCGAACAACTTCGGCAACCTTAATGACATCACCTGAAGCAAGCTTTTCTAGATTCGCCTTGTAACGACGAGACCAGTTTGTTGGCTCTTCTGTGTATGGCTGGCGCAAAACGCTGAATACGCGATCAAGGCCTGCTGAATCAACAACATCACGAACTCCGACTAGATCTACGTTGTCTGCAGGAACGCGGACTGTGAGATCTCCTTGAGCAACTTTTAACACTAGGTAGGTCTTTTCTTCACCCTTGATCACACGAGTTTCAATAGCTTCGATTAATGCAGCCCCGTGATGAGGATAAACAACGGTTTCGCCGACCTTAAATGTCATGTGATGCCCTTCGCTAGAGGGTCAATTCTACCAGCAATCTTCGGTTCACAAAACCCGAAGAAAGTAGCGTCATTCACTACTAATTTGATGTGAGACAATTGCGCCTATGCGTCGCATACTTTCTGCATTAGCAATTGCAGCTCTTGCTGTCTCACTTACTGGATGTGGTGCTGGACTAAATGCATCTACACGCCAAATTGCTCAGGTAACTGATGGTGCCGAGGCTCAAATCATTGGCGATGGAAACAACATCCGTGTAGTCAACCTACTTGTAGTTGCCGCTGAAGGCGGAACAGGTGTTTTGGTAGGAACAGTTGTAAATGCAGCAGATACTGAAGATGCCTTGCTCGGTGTAGCGATTAATGGAAGCGTTCTTACCTACACAGGAAAGAACAACTTACCGAAGAACTCTCCAATTATTTTTGAGGGAGACAGTGCAAACGCCAAGGCTGTTTTAACTGGCTTTGGGGCTCAGCCTGGTACAAATGTAACGATCACAATGTTTTTCGCACGGGCTGGCGAAGTCACAAAGAGCGTTATCGTGCGCGATAACAAAGATGAGTATGCAGGCATCACAGCTGGTGGCGTATTAGCGACAGCATCGCCTTCACCATCTGCTACTGCAAGTAATTAATTTACTTTTTACCTTGATTTGCAACAGCTGCAATTGCTTCTTTAGCTGCATCAGGATCTAAATACTCTCCACCCTTTACAACTGGCTTAAAGTTTTCATCCAGCCTGTAGTACAAAGGAATACCGGTAGGAATATTCAACCCTGCAATGTCGGCATCTGAAATATCATCAAGATGCTTTACTAATGCACGCAATGAGTTTCCGTGAGCGGTTACCAACACGCGCTTTCCAGACTTTAGATCTGGAACGATTGATTCATCCCAATATGGAAGCATGCGGGTGATTACATCCTTGAGGCACTCGGTTTTAGGGGCAGAAGCCCCTAAGTCTGCGTAGCGTGGATCCTTTGCCTGGCTAAATTCATCATTGTCATCAATTGCAGGAGGCGGAACATCAAAGCTGCGGCGCCATAGCTGGAACTGTTCTTCACCGTATTGGGCCAAAGTTTGTGCCTTGTCCTTACCCTGCAAAGCTCCGTAGTGACGCTCATTAAGGCGCCATGAACGCTTCACTGGAATCCAGTGACGATCACAGGCATCAAGTGCTAGCTGCGATGTATGGATAGCGCGACGTAATAGCGATGTGTGAACTACATCGGGCAACAAGCCGCGCTCTGCCAACATTGAACCGCCGCGGCGGGCCTCTGCTTCTCCCTTTTCAGATAGGCGGACATCTACCCAGCCAGTGAAGAGATTTTTAGCGTTCCATTCAGATTCGCCGTGGCGCAAAAGTACTAGTTCGAAGTTAGTCATGGCTGCAGTCTAAACCAAATGCTGCTAGCTAAACCAAATGCCTAAAAGCATCTAAATTGGCCAATGATTCCCCGCGTGAGAGTCTCCACGCCCATTCGCGGCGAATTGCATTTGCAAAGCCAAGTTCAAGAAGTGGGTTAAATGAGTTATCGCTGTATTGAAGTACTGAACCAATCAGGCGATCCAGCTCGCGTTCAGTCACAGCAAACAATGGAAGGCGACCGACCAGAAAGATGTCCCCAACCTCATTGATTGCAAAAGCGATTCCATACATTGAAGCATTTTTTGACATGCACCAAGCGTGCACTTGATCAACGTTGTCATCGGGTTTGCGAATTACAAATGCGTTGATGCTTAAGGAATGGTCGCCAACTATCAATGCACAGTGTGTTTGTAACTTCTTTTCACCGGGCAAACTGATCAAAAAGGTATTTACATCCTTACGTTCATATTCAAGATCATGTGAATCGAGAAACTCCTCGATGGTAATACGTGGATCGATCCCAGCCATTTACGCTTCCAATGATTTACGGGCACTGCTGATGACTAAATCATAAATATCGAGAGTGCCTCGGGCGGTGCCATCCCAACCAAAGTGGGATGCATGCTCAATAGCACCCATTGAAAGCAGTACGCGACGCTGAGGTTCCTGCAATAAACGGGCAATGACCGAGGACCACGCCTTTGGATCATGTCCATCTACTAAAACCCCAGAAATACCATCGGCAACTGCGGTACGTAATCCACCTACAGCTGTTGCAACAACTGGTGTGCCACATGCCTGAGCTTCGAGCGCAACTAAACCAAAACTCTCACTGTAGCTTGGAACAACAACTAAATCTGAAGCGCGATACCACTGCGGTAAATCTGCGCGCGAGACTGGTGGTGCAAAGCGCACGACATCATCAATTCCCAACCATTGCGTGCAATCCTTTAATCGGTCTACCTCTTCGGTATTTGCACCAGAGGCACCACCGATAATGTTCACAATCAATTTAGAACGAAGCAGCGGTGAATGCTTTACTAATTCGCTGGTTGCACGAATCAAAACTTCAGGGCCCTTGTGCGGCTGAATACGACCCACAAATGAAACTACTAATGAGTCATGTGATAAGCCAATAAATTCACGAGCTGCGCTGCGACTTTGACCAGGCGTGAAAGTAAAGAGATCCACACCTGGAGTAACAACATGAACAGTGTCTGGACATGCATCGTACAAAGAGACAAGGCTTGCAGCTTCAGCATCTGTATTTGCAATCAATGCACTTGCCGCGGCAACAACCTGCGTTTCGCCTTGAACTCGAATCATCGGTTCTGGGTTTTCACCTTCCGCCAGATTCAAATTCTTAACGCGCGCCATCGTGTGCATCGTATGCACCAGAGGAATGTTTAGCTCTTTTGAAGCAGGCATTGCGACCTTGCCCGACAACCAGTAATGAGAGTGAATGACATCGTAATTTTCACTCTTTAAAATTTTCAAAAACTCGCGTGATAAACCAGCGATGTGGGCTGGCAGTTGTTCTTTAGTTAGAGCCCCATGTCCACAATCAAAGTGACGAACTCGAACTCCTGGAGAAATCTCTACGATTTCAGGTGCATCTGCTTCAGTTCGACGGGTAAAAATATCAACGCTCACGCCCATCGCAGCCATGCGTTGGGCCGACTCCAAGACATAAATATTCATGCCGCCAGCATCGCCAATACCTGGTTGATCCAGGGGCGAGGTGTGCACCATT
>JBIKXW010000085.1:0-11166 GCA_044355565.1 Candidatus Planktophila sp.
GCAACAGGTTCTTATGCAGTAACAGCCGGACAGGTGTTGACAGTGATTGTCGGTGAAGGTGGCGGTGGAGTCGCTGACGCAGCAGTAGCTGGATTGACAGGAAAGTACACACCCCTTACATATGGTGGCGGTGGTCGTGGTGGTTCCTACGGTGGAGCAAACGCACTTTGGTACTCATCTGGCGGTGGCCGTTCTGCAATTCGTCTGCAAGGAGCATCAACTGATTTAGTTACTGCTGCTGGCGGTGGCGGTGGCGGTTATAGTCAATGCGGTTTCGGCGGCGGCGGATTAACTGGATTACCTTTAACTTCAGCAGGTAACTCAGGTACAGGTGGAACACAAACAGCTGGTGGTATCGGCGGTGTTTCTGTTAATGGTTATCCAGGAACAGCGGGCGCTGCATATCAAGGTGGAGATTCAAAGGATGAAGGCGGTGGCGGTGGTGGTGGCTACCTCGGCGGTGGTGGAGGCGGAGATAACGCCGGTGGTCCAAGTGGATCTAGCTATGTTGCACTTTTAACAAATGGTGTAACAAATGCAGGTGGAAATTGTGGTGCTGCAGGACTAACAACCGGCTTGGTAAATGTTGTTTCTTATAACGCAAATACTGCAACTAGTGGAACTGTTCCTAGTAACAGTTCGGTAGCAGTGGCCGGTGGAACATTAACTCTTGCAACGAATTCCGGAAACTTAGTTAAAACTAATTACACGTTTAGCGGCTGGAACACTGCAGCAAATGGCAGTGGGACTACGCACGCTGCAGGTGCAACAACGTTTACTCCCAGTGGTGACACAACTTTGTATGCACAGTGGAATTCAACAATTACTTACGATTCAAATGGTTCAACTGGAACGGTTCCAACAGCTGTTGTTACTAAAGGTTCTGCATCAGAGACATTTACTCTTAACAATGGTTCTGGATTAACCAGAACAGGATTAAGTTTTGCTGGGTGGAATACAGCCGCCAGTGGAACGGGAACGCAGGTTGCAGGTGGCGCGTCATATACCAGTACCGGCAGCGTAACTCTGTTCGCAATCTTCAGACCTACATTTACATACAACGCAAATGGAGCCACAGGTGGAACAGTTCCTGCTTCAACACTTGGAGCAATACCTGGAACTCAGTGCGTAACTGATCCAGGGTTCAATAACTGTCGAGTTATTTCTTACACAGGCACAAATCAAACATTTACAGTTCCAAGTGATATCGATGCAACAAAAGGAATAATGGTTGAAGCTTGGGGAGCTGGCGGCGGCGGAACCATTGCTTACTATGGCGATCCATCAGGTGGTGCAGGCGGATACTCAAAGGCAAAAATAAACACGGTAACTGCCGGTGATGTTTTAACAGTAATTGTTGGTCAAGGTGGTTTAGTTAGAGACACAACAACTAAATTCGGTGGTGGCGGTGCCGCTGGTGCTGCTTCTGGCGCAAACTTAGGCTCTAGCGGTGGCGGATACTCTGGAGTTTTTTCAGGTACCGGAACTTCAACACCAATATTAATTTCCGGCGGTGGTGGTGGTGGGTCACCCGGCACTGATGGAACTGGTACACCCGGCGGTGGTGGTGCTGCATCAACTACATCTACAGTTCAAAATGGCGGCCAATCATCAGCTACAAATGCTGCATTGGCCGGGGGTCGTGGAGGAACAAACACAACTGGTGGCGCAGGTGGAACTTCAAATAATTGTGCAACCGCGGGCAGCTCACTACTTGGTGGAACCGGTTGTGCAATCAGCGGAGCAGAAGGCGGCGGCGGCGGTGGTGGCGGTTACTTCGGTGGCGGCGGCGGTACGTACCAAACTTCAACTTCTGGCATCAACGGCGGCGGCGGCGGCGGTTCTGGTTTCTTAAACACAACCTTGGCAACTTCTGTTGCTGCAGTAAAAGGTCCTGATGGAGTTTTCGCAAACTTCGCATTCGCAGATAGAACAAGCCCAAATTATGCATCTAACGCGGGTCGCGGTGGAATGCCAAATACAAACACTGCTGCTGATAACACTGGTGGAAATGGTCTAGTCACAATCCAATGGAGTTCGACCACAACTTCAAATCCCGTTGCAAGCAACACGGGATCTCTCGTAAGAACTGGTTACAGATTTGCTGGCTGGAATACCTCTGCTGATGGAAATGGCACAAGCGTTCCAGTAGATTCAACTTTTCCATCTTCAACTTCAGTAACTCTATTTGCAGCTTGGGAGCCAGACAACACCGGATTAACGCCAAGTTTCAATACAAACATCAGTGATCCAATTGGAGTATTGGCAAATACTGCATATGTAATCAATACGGTTTACACAAATAGCGCTAATGATTTAATACTTTCACAGTATGTAGATAAGATTCAGATAATCGCGTCAGTGCCTTCTGGAACATTAGCGATTACAACTACAACAAACCTAACTCTTCCAATTGGTTATCAGAGCGCTTTAAATACCGCAGCCGGAACAATTTCCTTTGTTGGAAATCTCGCAGATGTAAATGCAGCACTTGCTACATTGAGATATACAGCCCCAGCAACTGCTGTTAACTCCACGATCACAATCACAGCTTCATATGCGGGTTTAAATGGAGATTATCGCTACAACGCTGCGACGGGTAGTTACTACTGGCGCGGAGCTACAGCGGTCGCTCGTCAAGCAGCTCTAGATCCAACTACAGCATCTAGTAATTGCGGAGTTAAATTCAACGGCATGTGTGGCTACATGACCATTCCAAATAACGGTGAGGAATCTTTGTTTATATTCCAGAAGTTAGGAGCGGGCTGGATTGGTATTAGTAAGCCCAATCATCCAACTTTCCAATATGTTGCTAACGCACCAAATGGCTCATCTGCGACCTCCAACTTTTATAGCGGTGAAGGTGGAATTAGCTCTGAACCCAATATCGCAATTTGGAGTTATGGAGATGGTAAGTGGGTTGATTTAAGCACCCAAACAGTAAACGCTATTTACGAATTTGGAGGAAAATCAGAGACCGCATTGTTTGGAGTTTTAACTCGTACAATTGCAATCGGTGCACTGGTTGCAACTAGTACACCAACACTTGATTCAGCTTCAGACACAGGTACTTCAAGCACCGACAAGATCACTAAAGACAACACCCCAACCATAAATATTAACGGCCTCACTGTCGGTGCCACGATCACATTGACGGCTAAACCTGCATCGGGGCAATCTATTACTTGCACCTTCGTGGCCACAACAACAACAGGTTCATGCACATTCCCAACAATGGCGGATGGTACATATTCGATCACGACAACTCAGACATTGGGTGGAACTACAACAGCAGCCTCCGCCGCGCTTTCTAATGTTGTAATTGATGCAACCCGACCAACGGTCAGATTAAGTTCGAGCAATGTCGTATCGGGAGGTAATTTAACTGCCACACCGAGTATTCCGACAGTGTCAGCCACTATCACAGTCACCTTTAGCGAGAGCGTTAGCGGGCTGTTAATTTCAGAGATCTCAAAAAATGTTGAGTCGGCAGGCTGGGCTATTACGACAACGGCGTTTACAAATTCAGCTATTTCATCGATTAACTTTGTAGCTGCCAACGCAACAGGCGCAGGTGGCACTGCAGGAGTAGCCAGGTTTTCTGTTGCTGAAGGTGTAGCCAGCGATATTGCTGGAAATACAAATACAGGAACTATTTCTGATTTCATTATCAATACTTTGATTCAATTAACACTTACAAATCAATATCAGGCGGGAATTAACCCCGTTGTTGGTGGAAATACCACAACTGTCACACAGGCAACGAGCGGTCAAGCCTTAGACATTTCTGGCCAAGGTGGAGTAACCCGAGCGAACCACACATTTGCAGGGTGGTCATTAACAAGAATAGCTAACGGAAGTGACGAGGTTTTACCTTCGTCCTATACACCTACTGTCCCCCAGTTTTTGTATTCATCATGGGTCGCAAATGTTTATGTTGTTTCTTACAACGCAAATGGTGGAAATGGTGCTCCAGGTGTAGCAAGTGAGAATTACACCTTCGGAACAACTGGTATTGCAATCACCAACACCTACAACATAGGAACTCTGTCGAGAACTGGTTACACATTTGCGGGATGGTCTACAACACCAACAGGAGCTGCAGTTGCTAATCCTTATGTTCCGACCGCTTCGGTGACTCTCTTTGCACGTTGGACTGCTGGTAACTTCACACTTACTTTGGATCGAAATGGTTCAACCGGCACTGCAATAAATGGAATTGCGATAGTTGCCGGAACTGCAAAGTCACTTTCAGGCTTTTCTTACTCGCGGGATGGTTATACATTCTTAGGTTGGAACTCATTAGCTAACGGAACTGGTACTTCTTACCCCATTGACTCATCTGTAACTTTCTTCGGTAACACAACTTTGTATGCAAACTGGGGTCCAAGGGTTCCGGGCGTACCAACTGTTGCAATCTCAGGGTCTCCTGGAAACACCCAAATTACTGTGGCGGTTACAGGTGCCACACCGAGTGGAACTGTCGGCCCTGCCAGCAGTTACGTAGTAACCGCATCGCCAGGTTCTACCTCATGCACGATTACTGTTCCGGCAACAACCTGTACATTCACTGGCTTAACAAATGGAACTGCGTACACATTTACTGCGGTGGCTACAAATGCAACTGGCAGTAGCGTTGCATCCGCTTCTTCGGCAAGTGCCACACCTGCACCATTTTTAGTCACATATGAGGCAAACGGTGGAACAGTTTCAACTGCTACTGATAACTTCAATTTAGGTACACCCATCACACTCCCACTTCCAGTTCGCAATGGTTATGTATTCGCGGGATGGAAAAATCCAAGTAATGTATTAGTGGGATTAAACGAAGCTGCATATTCACCAGCGTCAGCGATCACATTAACTGCTCAATGGACTCCACTAAGGTACATAGTTAGCTACAACGGAAATGGATCAACCAGTGGCTCGGTACCTGCCAACGGAAGTTTTGATTTTGGTTCATCCTTAACAGTTGCCGAAAAAGGAACGTTGGCGCGAGCGGGATACACATTTGCTGGTTGGAAGCCGGGTGCAGATGGCAGCGGCGTTTTGTATGCAAACGCTAGTGATTCAATGGCATCATCAACAGCAACTTACTCAACTGCTGCAAACCTAACTTTGTATGCACAATGGAGCGCAGCGGCACGGACACTCACATATGCATTAGATAGTGGAACTGCAACACCATCATTGTCACAGGTATCTAACTTGGTAGTGGGAAATACCGTGACCTTGCCTGCTTCAAACATTGTGAGTCGTATCGGTTACACCTTCGCTGGTTGGAACGATGGCAGCCTTACCTACTCGGGCGGTGCAATATGGACAGTTCCTGCATCTGATACAAACTTCACTTTGACTGCACAGTGGACAACACAAACCTTGAGTTTTACATATGACACAAACGGTGGAGGCAGTGGTCCTGCGAGCGGGACGATTGGTTATGGACAAACAATCACTTTGGCTGGATCTACGGGTCTATCAAAGGCTGGTTTCACTTTTGGCGGTTGGAGAGATGGAAGCACGACTAGAGACCCTGGTGACGTTGTCACTGTCACAGCTAGCAAGATCTTTGTAGCCCAATGGAACCCGCGAAGCTATACGATTAAATATAACGGTAATTCATCAACATCAGGATCTATGGATGATGGTTCCTACATTATGAATGGAACACCACATGCGATTTCTGCAAATGAATTTACTCGAACTGGATATCGTTTCACAGGTTGGAACTCAGTAATAGATGGCAGTGGAACCAATTACCAACCAGGTACAGGTTATTTATCACCTAGCGATATCATTCTTTATGCACAGTGGAGTCCAGCAAACTATGTAATAACTTACAACGCTAATGGATCGACCGGGGGAACAGTTCCAGAAACTGCCACGGTTACAACCGGGGTAGCGTTTAATACAGCGAATAACTCAGGGTTACTTGTCAAAACTGGATATTCGTTTGGCGGCTGGAATACTGCAGCTGATGCAAGTGGCACTGGTTACAATCAAGCTGCACCATTGACCACTACAGCCAACTTAACATTATTTGCAGTATGGAACATAATTTCTCCAGCGATTACATTTAACGCGGGCTTGATTAGTGGTACAACTCCGACCATCACACTACCAAGTAATACAACCGCTGCTTATCGCTCATTATTCATCTTGCCAACAACCGATACAGCAACGGTAGTTGTAGATGTGAACTATCGATTCAAAGGTTGGAGCGACGGTAGTAACACCTATCAAGTCGGTGACTCTTATCGTATGAGCCACCTAGATGTGACTTTTACTGCGCAATGGGTTGCTGTATTTACCGTTTCGTATGTGTTAAACGGTGGCGAAAAAGTTAATGCAGGAGATTCCTTACCTGTCGACACCCTTCGAGCAGATGGATTCAAAGAGACTCTTACAAATATTCCATTGCGAAAACTAGGTCATAGATTAATAGGGTGGAAAGATCAAACAGGTTCAAATATCTTAGTCGGTACAGAGGCTTGGACAATTGGGGCTAGTAGCTTCATTGCTTATGCCCAATGGGAGAGACTACCAAGACGAATAAACTTTAATGTCAATGGTGCAACCAGTGGTTCAGTTCCAGAAATAACTGGAAAGTATGCCAACGAGACAGTGGCTTTACCTGCTTCTACAACCATTTCTAGAACTGGTTATTCATTTGATGGATGGCAGATAAATCCGACATTTCCAGCTGCAGCAACTTACACAGTACCAGCAGATGGTTGCGACGGTTCCTGTCCAGATATTACATTTACAGCTGTTTGGGCTGGTAATACAAACACTATTTATTACAACGGCAATGGTGCAACAAGTGGAAATGTTCCTGCCAACGGAAGTTATGTAACTGGAGCTAGTAGCCCCTATACAGTTTCAACAAATAGCGGGAATTTGGCTAAGGCCGGCTTTGATTTTATTGGTTGGTACACAAATGCAACAGGTTCAGGTGGAACTGCATATGCGGCTGGGTCAGGAACTTTAACGACAACTAGCGACTTAACTCTTTATGCGCAATGGTCCCCAGGAAGTTATGGGGTGACATTTGATAAGAACAATGGTGAAACTGTCGCAGCACCGACCAACTACATTAATGGATCGTCAATCACATTGCCTGCCGCACCAGTAAAGACTGGCAGCAACTTCCTAGGATGGCAGTTGGGATCTGGGTCAACTGCAAACCTTTATGCAGCCGAATCAACATTTACAATGGGTTCATCGGCAAAAATTTTTGTTGCGCAGTACAGTGGAATCAGATATGTCATCGTTTATGGGTTAAATGGTGGTACTGGTACCACTCCGACTCAGGCTGATGTTACAAGTGGGGACTCATTTACAACTGCGGTGGCAACAGACATAAGTAGATCTGGATTTAACTTTGATGGATGGAGCACCGGTACCACTACAGTTGCTGGAAATACACTTATTTCTGCTGTCAGCGACAATATGACTCTAACAGCGCAGTGGGTGGTTTCAGCGCCAGCTGCACCGACAATTTCTTCTGCAGTTGCCAATGATGCTGGAGCAACGATTACCGTGGCTCCTGGTGTTGGTGGTGGCACACCTTCCTCGTTCACCGTTACAGCAAAGGATGGATCAGGTAATTCAGTAGGTACCTGCACAATCATTTCACCGGCAGTTACTTGTTCGGTCTCACCATTGGTAAATGGAAGCCCATATACATTCACCGTCTCAGCTAGCAACTCCACTGGCACAACGACCGGTGCTACTTCATCAGTAATCAAACCCGCTGGCGCTCCCGATGCACCATCAACTGTTATTGCTGTTATAGGAAATGGCTCAGCATCAGTCTCTTTTACAGCGCCAACTTCAAATGGTGGGGCTGAAATTACGAGCTATACAGTCACCGCAAAAGATAGTTCTGGAAATACTGCAGGAAGTTGTCAAGTCAATGCCCCGGCTCTCACATGCGTTGTTTCCGGTCTTTCAAATGGAACTGCATATACCTTTGAAGCAACAGCCAATAACGGAGTCTTAGTTTCAAACCCATCAACTCCTTCTTTGGCGGTAACGCCAGCTACTATTCCCGACTCCCCAACATCTGTTTCAGCGACAAGTACCGCATCTGGCACAGCGACAGTGACATTTACAGCCCCATCATCTACAGGTGGCTCTGCAATTACAGGATATGTAATTACCTCATCACCATCTGGTGCAACATGTACGGTTGGGGCAGATGCAACCACTTATACATGCGCTGGTTTGACAGATGGAACTTCTTATACATTCGCAGTTCAAGCAACAAATACAGCGGGCAGTTCTTTGTCGCCGGCATTATCGAGCTCTGTAACCCCACAAGGAGCAGCAAGTGCGGTCACAACGATTTCTGCGACTATAGGTGATTCTTCGGCTACTGTTACTTTTAGTGGTTCTGTTACTAATGGATCTACAATTACTGGATATACAGTTCAGGCATATGACAGCACTGGAACTGCTGTGCCTGGTTCAACTTGTACAGTTACTACCTCTTTAACTAGCGGATCATGCACAGTAACTGGACTTACAAATGGATCTGAATACACATTTAAAGCGGTTACTAATTCAACTGCAAATGCAAGCTCGGTCACTTCAGTTGAATCAATCGCAACTCTTGCGGTGATTCCTGCAAAAGCACCCGATGCTCCAACAGGTGTAACTACAACCGCTGGCACCGGAAAGATAACTGTAGCCTGGACAGAGCCAACCGATAATGGCGCTGCAATTACTTCCTACACAGTTACCTCTTCACCAGGTGGTTTCACCTGTACCGTTTCTGCCACTACATGTGAAATTTCAACAGGATTAGTAGCGGGCACTGCTTATACATTCACAGTTACAGCAACCAGCTTGGCAGGAACTTCATCTGCATCAACCGCCTCTGGTAGCTCATCGATTAATGCGGCACCTTCGGTTCCTTTAAACGTGATTGCCGAAAAAGGTAATACCACTGCAACGGTTAGATGGGATGCACCGATCGATATTCGAGGCTCTGAGATAAGTGGCTATACCGTTACTGCATACTCTTCAAACAATATTGCATCTGGAAGTTGCACAACTGTTGCACCGACACAAAGTTGCGAAATTACTGGGCTTACAAATGGCTCCCCATACACATTTAAAGTTACCGCAACTAATGGAATCGGCACATCTAGCGAATCTCTTGCCTCAGCGGCAGCAATACCATCAACAGTGCCTAATGCACCAACAGATGTTACCGTTGCAGCAGGTGATGGACAGGTGACTATCTCATTTACGGCACCTGCTAATAATGGCGGCGCTGCGTTAACAACTTATACCGTTACATCAAACCCAGGAAGCTTCACCTGCACGGTAAACGCACCAACAACTTCGTGTAATATCTCAGGTTTATCAAACGGAACCGCATATACCTTCACTGTCAAGGCGAGTAATACCAACGGTGATTCGTCTCCTTCAGATCCCTCAAGTTCTATAACCCCGGCGAAAGCGCCCGACGCACCAACTAATGTTTTGGTTGTTGCAGGAACAGGAAAGATTTCTGTTTCATGGACAGCGCCTGCATCAAATGGATCAGCAATTACTTCATACACGGTCCAGGCTTACGATAGTTCTGACAGTCCATTAATTGGCGCAACATGTGTAGCAACCGCACCAGCTGTTACATGTGATGTATCAACTAATTTAGTAGCTGGTAACGACTACACATTCAAGGTAACAGCAACAAGTATTGCTGGAACCTCTTCTCCATCAGATACTTCCTCGGAAGCTGCCATCAATGCCGCGCCATCAGCACCTATCAACGTGACGGCGGTTGCATCAAATGCATCTGTAACTGTTTCTTGGGGTGTACCTGTCAACATTAATGGTTCTGCAATTACTGGCTATACAGTCACCGCATATACCGCGGGTAATACTGTTGCAGGTAGCTGTACTTCTAATGTTGGCACCGAGACATGTGACATAAATGGTTTAACCAATGGTGTTGCTTATACCTTTAAAGTAACGGCTACAAATGGAATCGGAACATCAGAACAATCAAATGCTTCAGGTGCAGTAACCCCTTCAACGATTCCAGATGCACCAACATCTGTGACTGTCGCTGTTGGAAATACAGAGGCCACAATTTCGTTCACACCTCCAACAAATAATGGTGGCTCGCCTGTCACTATTTACACGGTAACTGCTAGCAATGGTGCATCAGCTACTGGCACCTCTTCAACAATTGAAATGGTTGGCTTGACTAACGGAACGGCCTATACATTTACAGTTAAGGCGACTAATAAGAACGGCGAATCAGTTGCTTCCGCTGCTTCAAATCCAGTTACACCGGCGGATACATTCGCGCCGACGTTATCAAGCGGCGTACAACCAACTGGGAATCCATATGTTGGGTCAGTGCTTACATCAGTCGTAACCTTTAGTGGAGCGCCAGATCCAACGCTTTCTTACCAATGGAAGAGTTGCACTAGTGCAACCGATATTTCCTCCTGCACAAATATTTCTGGTGCAACATCGATCACTTATACGACAACTAACTCTGATATAGATCGATACATCCTTGTTTCTGTATTAGCTACAAACAGTGTCGATTCTGTGCCTGGGAATTCTGAGCCAACTGCGATAGTTAAACCAATGGTGCAAGTTTCAGGACCACTAGGTGCACAATCAGCAACGGCAGGTACGGCGCTCGTCGTTAATTTTTCTGCTTCCGGTGGAATGCCAGAGTATTCATATACTGTTTCAAGTGGGGCTCTTCCTTCCGGAACGACATTAGATCCTTTAACTGGTCAATTAAGTGGAACAGTAACTACACCTGGAAATTACACATTCACTATTAGGGGTTCAGATTCACGAGGTGCCTACGCCGATTTCAGCGCTTCCCTTACGATTCAAGAAGACAATTCAGCTGCTATAGAAGCTGCATATCAAGCAGCACTTGCAGAGGCACGACGACAAGCAGCACTTGTTGAAGCAGCACGACTTGCCGCAGAGGCAAAAGCGTTAGCTGATAAGAAAGCAGCAGAGGAGGCAGCTCGAATTGCTGCAGAGAAAGCGGCCGCAGAAGCAGAAGCTGCGCGAATCGCTGAACTTGCACGACTTGCTGCAGAAGCGAAAGCGTTAGCTGATAAGAAAGCAGCAGAGGAGGCAGCTCGAATTGCTGCAGAGAAAGCGGCCGCAGAA
>JBIKXW010000075.1:0-3474 GCA_044355565.1 Candidatus Planktophila sp.
ACAGCGAGAGCTAGTTGATCGCTTCGGGGCAATCGACATAGATCCTTATCAATCAGCGCTTTCTCGTTACCACGAGATGAAGGATCGAATAGCAGCGCTCAAGAAAAGTATCGCCGCTAAGGATAAGGAGTTAGCGGAGTTACGTGAATTTGCTCGAGAGTTTTCCGCGCTTAACCCACAGGCTGGTGAGCTAGATGAGATCGAGGCTGAAATCGCTCGCTTATCTAGCGTTGAAGAGTTACGAACAGCAACTGCGCTGGCAACTTCTGCGATTGAAGATGAAGAAGCAGGCACATTGACCTCTTTAGGATCCGCCCGTCGTTCATTGGAAAGTGCGCGTTCAAAGGATCGCCTGCTAGATGAGATATATCAGCAATTAAGTGAAAGTTTTTTTCTCCTTGCAGATGCTCAAAGTGCACTCAATAGCTACTTATCTCGCTTAGAGGCTGATCCAGTGCGATTAGATTTCTTGCAACAGCGCAAATCTCAGTTTGTAGCATTAATCAAAAAGTTTGGTTCCGGAAATTCCGTAGAGGGCGAGATCCAAGCGCTACAACTTCGCTACAAGAACTCATCTGAGGCTATCGCCGATCTAGAAGGTGGCGATGCTCGTTTGCAAGAGCTAGAGAAAGAGTTGAACGGGGTCAAGAAAGTCTTGCTGTCCGAAGCAAAGAAGGTTTCCAAATCACGTTCAGAGGCTGCAGAGAAGTTATCTACCTTGGTTACCCAAGAGATTCAGCAATTATCAATGCCACACGCAACCTTCGTGGCACAGGTGCAGTCAGCTGATTACTCAGCACCTAAAGAATCTGATTTCACTTCACAGGGTTGTGATGAGGTATCCATGTTTATTCAGGGGCATAAAGATGCTCCACTTGTGGCATTAGCTAAGGGTGCATCTGGCGGAGAAATGTCACGGGTGATGTTGGCCCTCGAAGTAGTTATTGCTTCAACACATCCGATAGGAACATATGTTTTTGATGAAGTTGATGCAGGTGTTGGAGGAAAGGCCGCGATAGAGGTTGGTCGACGGTTACATCAACTTGCACAACATGCACAGGTAATTGTTGTCACCCATCTGCCACAAGTTGCAGCCTGGGCTGATTCTCACTTTGTGGTGAGCAAGAACAATGATGGAACGGTAAGCCAGAGTGATGTACGCCAGGTTTCGGGTGAGGAGCGGATCGAAGAGGTTGCTCGTATGTTGGCAGGGCTGGAAAACTCCGCCAGCGCTAGAGAACACGCCACTGAACTGCTTTCATTGAAGGTGTAAGAGCCATACCCAAATAAATGATAGGTTTGTCTTCCATGGGCCAAGCACATGTAACTAAACACTTATTTGTAACCGGCGGAGTCGCCTCAAGTTTGGGCAAAGGACTCACAGCCTCAAGTCTTGGAAGATTGCTAGTAGCCCGCGGTATCCGTGTGACGATGCAGAAGCTAGATCCTTACCTCAATGTAGATCCAGGCACCATGAATCCATTTCAACATGGCGAGGTTTTTGTCACCGATGATGGATCGGAAACAGATTTAGATATTGGTCACTACGAGCGCTTTCTAGATCGCAACCTTCATGGCTCAGCAAATGTGACTACAGGTCAGGTGTACTCACGTGTGATCGCTCGTGAGCGTCGTGGCGAGTACCTGGGAGAAACAGTTCAGGTAATTCCACACATCACCAATGAGATCAAAGAGCGCATCATTGCAATGGCAAGCCCGGAAATTGATTTAGTAATTACCGAAGTTGGTGGAACTGTTGGCGATATCGAATCCCAACCATTTCTGGAAGCTATTCGCCAGATTCGCCAAACAGTTGGCCGCGATAATGTTTTCTATCTCCATGTTTCTTTAGTGCCATACATTGGACCATCGGGAGAACTGAAAACAAAACCAACTCAGCACTCGGTCGCAGCGCTTCGTAGCATTGGTATTGCACCAGATGCGATCGTTTTGCGTTCAGATCGCGAGATCCCAGAAGGCGTCAAGAAAAAGATCTCTTTAATGTGCGATGTGGATTCAGAGGCGGTTGTTGCAGCTGTTGATGCGCCATCTATTTATGACATCCCAAAGGTTTTACACAGCGAGGGTCTAGATTCCTATGTTGTAAAGCGACTTGGATTTGATTGCCATGATGTGGTGTGGGGGGAGTGGGACGCTCTTCTAGAGAAGGTGCATCACCCAAAGCATCACATCAAGGTGGGCCTAGTTGGAAAGTACATCGATCTTCCTGATGCATATCTTTCAGTGTCCGAGGCGCTGCGAGCAGGTGGCTTTGCTAATGAAGCAAAGATTGAAATCGTATGGATCGCAAGTGATGAGTGCGAAACTCCAGAAGGTGCTAGAAAACATTTAGAAAATGTGGATGCAATCTGCGTACCCGGCGGATTTGGAATTCGCGGAATTGAAGGAAAGGTTGGAGCGCTTAAGTTTGCTCGTGAAAACAAGATTCCAACTTTGGGATTGTGTTTAGGTTTGCAGTGCATGGTGATTGAAGCCGCTCGTAATCTTGCCGGCATCAACGATGCGATTTCTGCTGAGTTTTCAGATTCTGGTACTCCGGTTATTGCAACGATGGATGATCAAAAGGATGTTGTGTCAGGCAAGGGGGATATGGGCGGAACAATGCGTCTGGGTCTTTACACCGCTAATTTGCTAGCTGGTTCCGTAGTCGCGCAAACATATGGTTCAACTGAGGTTTCTGAGCGACATCGTCATCGTTACGAGGTTAACAACAAGTTCCGTGATCAAATTTCGAGTGCTGGCCTTATTTTCTCGGGTATGTATAAAGAACAAGATCTTGTTGAGTTTGTAGAACTGCCTGCACAGGAGCATCCTTACTACGTAGGCACGCAAGCTCATCCGGAGCTGCGTTCACGTCCCACTCGACCACACCCATTATTCATTGGTTTGATCGCAGCGGCGGTAGCGGCGAAAGGTTAACCATGATTGTTGGTGTTCCCAAAGAGATTAAGGTTCATGAATCTCGTGTAGCAATTACTCCTGAAGGCGTTGCAGAGTTTATGCATGCTGGGCACTCGGTCATTATCGAAGACAAGGCAGGCCTTGATTCATCTATCACCAACGAAGAGTTCATCACAGCTGGCGCAACGATTGTTGCTACTGCGGATGAGGTTTGGCAGAAAGCTGACTTAGTGCTAAAGGTGAAAGAGCCTATTGAGCCTGAATATTCCAAGATGCGTAAGGGGCAAACCCTTTTCACATATCTTCACTTGGCTGCATCAAAGGCTTGCACCGATGCTCTGATTAATGCAGGCACAACCGCGATTGCGTATGAAACCGTTGAAGTAAATGGAACCTTGCCGCTACTTGCACCGATGAGCGAGGTTGCAGGGCGCTTGGCTACTCAAGTGGGTGCCACTGCACTGCAGAAGCCCAATGGTGGAAGAGGAGTGCTTCTCGGAGGAGTTCCTGGAGTTGCCCCTGGCCGCGTAGTTGTTATCGGAGGCGGGGTCG
>JBIKXW010000044.1:0-11003 GCA_044355565.1 Candidatus Planktophila sp.
GGAACCTTTGCGCGGAGTCGATGCGGTTATTCACTTAGCAGGCGTTGGTGTTGGAGATAAGCGCTGGAACAAAAAGTACAAAGGTGAGATTCTCAATTCACGACTACTAGGAACAACTGCAATTGCAAAGGCAGTTGCCGAGTTGCAACCACAAGTGTTTATCTCTGCATCTGCCATTGGTTGGTATGGTGAAAGCGGCAACCGTGCTGTTGTAGAAACAGATCGTGCTGGCGATGATTTTCTTGCAGCTGTTTGCCGCGAATGGGAAGCGGCAGCAGATCTTGCTGGCCAGGTGCGCACGGTAAAGATTCGCACAGGTCTTGTTTTGGACCCAACAGGTGGTGCACTTGGAAAGATGTTGCCATTATTCCGCTTGGGTCTTGGCGGAAAGTTAGGTAATGGAAAGCAGTGGTGGTCTTGGATCACCTTGCATGATCAAATCAGGGCGATCGTTTTTGCTTTAGAAAATCCAATTTCTGGTCCAGTTAATCTCACCGTGCCAAATCCTGTTACCAATCAGCAGTTCACCGCGGCTTTGGCTCGCGCGATGCATCGTCCCGCTTTATTTCCAGCCCCTGCCATCGCTTTGAAAATTGCTTTGGGAGGGTTCTCTTCTGAAATTCTTGGTTCCAAGAAGGTAATTCCTCATGTGCTTCAAGAAGCTGGATTTACATGGGATTACCCCCATATTTCAGAGGCTTTATCTGCTCTCATTGAGGATTAATTCAGCGGCTAATCGCCCTGAAAACAATGCACCTTGCTGTGATGGGACCGCTCGATGGTCACCAACAACATAGACATTCTCTGAAAACTTAACCTGCTGCGTTAACACACGGCCCACATTATGAACGGGTAGGGCTGCAGGAATTTCATACTTAGCAATTAATTGCCAATCATGTGTTCGAACTCCCCATATAAGTGCAAGATGTCTTCTGACATCTGATTCCGTTGCACCTAAAACAGTTGTTGTGGAGACTAAGTTGCTTCCAGATGGGGCGTAATCCTTAGAAATGTCAGAGATCACTACCGTATTGATAATGGGACCTCGATTTTGACCATCAACGACTAAACGTCCAGCACCAGATGGATTGGTTTCAACGGCGTGATACCAGGTGATGCAGCCAGCCATGCGTGGGAGTTCATTTAATCCTAAAAGCTGAGTCGCTGTAGTTGCATCGGTTGCAACAACTATTTTTGAGGCTTTGAAATCTCCAGATGAGGTGTGTGCGACACCGTGCTCGATGCTATCGACTTGAACACCATATCTAATTGAGTTCACTCGTGCGGCAAGAGCCCTGGGTAATTCTCCGACACCTTTGCGAGGGAGGCCAGGTGAGCCGGTTACAAAACTTTTGATAATTGATTGTCCATACCTTGCATCTACATTGTTCAACTCGGTCAAAAAGACTCCGTGCAGGAATGGTCGTAGAACTCTTATGTAAGTTGTACCTAGTGTTTTCAAGGCATCTTCAACTGAAACATTTTTCTTCGGCTGTGTCGCAAGAAATCGAAGGAGAGCTATTTTCTCAGGAATCGATCCGGTCGCCCGATCAAGTGCGGTCCATGGAGCAACTCGTGGATCACCCAGCGCATGGCGATCATTGCCCAAAGAAATCTCAATGACGCGAGGTGCGGCGATAAAATCAATTTCCTTAATGACATCTAGATCAACAAGAGCTGGGTACTTGGAGTTAATGAGCTGAAAACCACGATCGCATGTAAAGCCATCAATAATGTCTGAAGCTACGCGACCTCCGGGACGGTCAGAACTCTCAACGATCCGAACATCTACACCTGCCTCTTGCAATGTAATGGCGGCATTGATTCCTGCAAGACCTGCTCCAACAATGAGTACCTCTGAAGAGTTAGACATGTGTACCGATCTTCCGAGCCTGATCAATAATTTGAGCCACTAGTAATGCATCATCATTAGATATCGGCCACGCAGTGCCGCTGGTAATGGCTGATGCAACGGCGGAGTAAAAGAGTGCATAATTTCCGGGCTCACCAATAATCTCTTCAACCTCATCACCGCGATGAATGTGTGCGATCGAAGTTGTAGATTCAGACCAAAGGCCGCCATCCGGGTACTTACCTGCACGCAACAGCGCCTCTTGTGGATCTAGCTCATTAATAACAAGTGCGCCTTTACTTCCAAATATCCTAATTCGTGGGCCAGGGGCTCCTGCAACCGCGCTAGCTGACAAGTAAGAGCTCACACCGCTATCGTGACGCAAAACCAAAACCGCATCATCATCGGCTGCCCCGCGAATAGATCTAACCGTCGCAGTTACAAGCTCTGCCCAACCAAACCAATCAATTGCAGTAGAGATCAAGTGCGGTTGTAGATCCAACAACTGTCCCCCACCATCCTGTGCGCTCATATTTTCTCGCCAGGATTGTGCATTCACATCGGGACGGAAACGTTCAAATCTCGAATCCAATCGGTGGATATCTCCTAGAACGCCACTAGCAAGAACCTTCTTGATTGTAAGAGCATCACTATCCCAACGACGATTAAAGAAGGTTGTTACTGGAACGCCGCGATCCGTCGCAACATCAATAATTCTCTTTGTTTCATTGAAATCTCTACCCATAGGTTTATCAACGACAGTTGGAATACCTGCCTCAAGTGCGGCTATCGCTTGTTCGGCATGAACAATGTTTGCAGATGCCACAACGACGAGATCTAATTGCTGCGCAACAAGCTCCTGCATCGTTGAAACAACTACCGTCTTCGGAAAATCTTCTAGCGCATGGGCAGCACGGGTTTGATTTGAGGTAAGAACAGCTGCTACTTCATAGCCACACCCTTTTAGTAAAGGCGCATGAAAGTAACGTCCAGCTAGTCCGTACCCTGCTATTCCAACCCGCAAACTCATTGTTAAGAGTTCTGCAACTTAGAAGGCCACCAAACTTTTCCACCAATGTCATGGACAAGTGCTGGTACCAGAATTGTTCGAACGATCAAGGTATCCAAAAGGACACCAAATGCGACGGCAAAACCAAGCTCAGCAAGGAACACCAAAGGCAAAACACCAAGCACAGCAAAGGTTGCAGCTAAAACAATTCCTGCAGAGGTGATGACTCCTCCGGTAACAGTTAAGCCCTTGATTACCCCGGCGCGAGTGCCAATTTTTGCACTTTCTTCACGTACTCGAGTCATGAGGAAGATGTTGTAATCAATACCTAAAGCAACAAGGAAGATGAAGGCAAACAATGGGAAGGAGGTATCTGCTCCCTTAAAGCCAAAGATGTTTTCAAATACCAGTTGGCACGCCCCTAGTGTTGCAAAAAATGATAGGACTACTGTTCCCAGCAGTAGCGCAGCGGACAGGATGCTTCGCAGAAGTAATCCAAGAATTAAAGTAATCAAAACCAAAACAATTGGAATAATAGTTCTGTTGTCTCGGTTTGCAGATACATCGGTGTCATAGGCAACAGCCGTGCTGCCTCCTACAAGAATATTTGGATCTATCGCATGGACTGCATTGCGAATAACCGGAATAACATCCCGAGCCTCAACTGAATCTGGATTGAGGGTAAGGGTTGCGTTCAAAATAACTTTGCCGTCAACCACCTTGATCGCAGACAGAGGCTGCCCAGGAATTGATTGCGATACTCGAATTGGCTCAACAGATGAAACACCTTCGACATTCATAAGTGCAGCAGCTACAGGATCTACCAACTCTTCACGCACAACCACCTCTGTAGGTTGCCCTGAACCACCCGGGAAGTGTTCTCCTAATAACTCAAGCCCAATGACTGAATCTGGACGTTGAGTAAATGCATCAGCTGTTGAAAGTCCCTTTGCATTAAGGGTTGTAGAAAAGCCAGCAAATACTGCAAGAACTAAGGCGGTAATCATCCACAGTTTGCGAGGACGTTTTTCAACTGCAGAACCAATCTTTGCCCATGTACCTGTGAGCTGTGAGTTGACATCATCATTACGTGGAATGCGCGGCCAGAAGATCCAGCGACCAAATGCAACTAGTAATGCAGGCAACAAGGTCAAAATAGTAACCATCGCTGCTGCAATACCAATTGCACCAACTGGGCCTAATCCACGGTTACCCGAAAGATCGCTTAACAACAAAACCAGAAGAGCTGCGATTACAGTTGCACCAGAGGCAAGAATTGGTTCAAAGACACCTTTATATGCAGCCTTCATCGCTTGTGCCGGATGCTCGTAATGATGGAGTTCTTCTCGATAACGGGATATTAAGAGAAGTGCGTAATCCGTTGCAGCTCCTAAAACCAATACTGAGAGAATTCCTTGCGACTGACCATTGAGATCGATGAGATCATTTTTAGTTAAGAGATAGACCAGACCTCCTGCAGTTGATAAGGCGATAACCGCAGAAAATAGAGGCAAGATCCACAGAACGGGTGATCGGTACACGACTATAAGAATCAAAGCCACGACAAGAAGTGTTGTCAAAAGAAGAGATGAATCAATGCCTTCGAAGGCACCAAATAGATCTCCTAGCAGTGCACCAATTCCGGTGACATTTGCAACCAAACCAACTGATTGTGCAAACTCTGCCGAATCTTCACGCAGGGTTTCAATAACCTCCGGCAGTGCAGGTTTGTTGTTCGGTAAGAGATCGGTTGCGATCTCCGATTTGAAGGGTAGATTTACAAGCAGCGCCTTGCCATCTTCTGAAGGGAAGGCATATATCTTTTCTCCAGCGGTTAAGTACTGCGAAATCTTTACATCAGTGTCTGCGATTTTTTTATCACCTAACCCTGCAAGGTGAGCGTTCAACGCAGCGATCTTTTCTACATTGACCTCGCCCAGATAGAGAATCAGCGTCGGCAGGCTTTGATTTGCATCCTGGTTAAAAGTTGCGGTGATCTTTGCTGCCTGAGTCGACTCTGCGCTATCAGGCAAGAAGGCGGAGTTATCATTTTCTTGTACAGTGGAGAGTTTCCCGAAAAGGGGACCAAAAACCCCGCTTGCGCCAAACCAGAGGAATATGACAATCAGCGAGTAGACAAGTGGACGACGGCTCTTCTTCATAGTTGCTTGTGACACGGGGCGGAACCTCTCAGCCTTCAATTGGTATGCGGGCAAGCCTACCTTTAGGCTACGGGTGTGCCTGTCTTGGAAACTCCAACCAACTCAGAGATCGTCATGTCGCGATATGGGTTGATGGAGTATGAAAAGGCGTGGGAACTCCAAAGGAGGATTCATCAGGAAGTCGCTGATGGAACACGTCCCAACTCCATGTTAATTCTTGAGCATCCTTCAGTTTTTACAGCTGGCCGTCGCACAGATGAATCTGAGAAACCAACTGATGGCACACCCGTGATTAATGTTGATCGCGGCGGGAAAATCACATGGCATGGTCCAGGTCAATTGGTTGGCTATCCCATCGTCAAACTACTTAAGCCAACCGAGCTGGTGGGATTTGTCCGTGAGATAGAAACAGGATTAATCGCCGTTTGTAATGAACTGGGACTTAACGTTCAACAAATTGAAGGCCGATCGGGGGTCTGGATTCGTGATGGGCTAGGTGATCGCAAGATTGCAGCAATCGGAGTCCGCGTCGCGAAAGGTGTCACGATGCATGGTTTTGCCCTCAATGTAAATCCAGATCTATCCTCCTTCAAAACAATTGTTCCCTGCGGAATATCAGATGCCGATGTCACATCCATGGAATTAGAATTACATCGTTCAATTACAGTAGATGAGGTTGCACCAATAGTTGAGCGACACATCTACCAATCTCTGAAAAAGGTGAGCGCATGACTTTGGCACCAGAGGGTCGCAAGATGCTTCGCATCGAGGCACGTAATGCACTAACCCCTATTGAACGTAAACCGGAATGGATCAAAACTAGGGCCAATATGGGTCCCGAGTACACACGATTGCGCTCTTTGGTTAAGAGCGAGGGGCTTCACACCGTTTGTCAGGAAGCTGCCTGTCCAAATATTTTTGAATGTTGGGAAGATAAGGAAGCTACCTTTTTAATTGGCGGAGATCGATGCACTCGGCGTTGCGATTTTTGCAATATTGATACCGGAAAGCCACTTCCTATCGATCGCGAAGAGCCACGCAAAGTTGCCGAATCAGTACAGTCGATGGGCCTTCGCTACGCAACTATCACCGGCGTAACACGCGATGATCTAGAGGATGAGGGCTCGTGGCTCTATTCCGAAACGATTCGCGTCGTACATGAACTCAACCCTGGTACTGGCGTTGAAATGCTTGCCCCTGATTTCAATGCAAATCCAGATCTACTGAACCCTATTTTTGAGACCCGCCCCGAGGTTTTTGCTCACAACCTGGAAACAGTTCCTAGAATATTCAAACAGATTAGACCAGCCTTTACTTATGAGAAATCTTTGAGAGTTATCGGAATGGCTCAGGATTTTGGCTTGATTACTAAATCCAACTTGATTCTGGGTCTTGGAGAAACTCGTCAAGAGATTTCACAAGCGCTAGTAGATCTTCATGGCGCTGGTTGCGATCTGATTACGATCACTCAATACCTGCGCCCAACAAATAAGCATCATCCGGTTGAACGTTGGGTTAAGCCAGAAGAGTTTGTTGAGTTAGCTCAAGAAGCAGAAGAAATTGGCTTCCTTGGAGTAATGAGTGGTCCGTTGGTGCGATCCTCATATCGAGCAGGACGCTTATATAAGCAGGCGATGGAGAAGAAGTCCGCTCGTGGCTGATCTGGTTTACCCACCAGTTATCTCACTCGTAAAGGGATTCTGGAAGTACCTAGGTTTCAAATTCAATTTTCAAGGGCAAGAAAATCTTCCACGCAAGGGAGGCGCAATTCTTGCAATCAATCATGTGAGTTATTTAGATTTTGCTATCGCAGGAACAGCTGCACTCCCGGTGAAAAGATATGTCCGCTTCATGGCGAAAAAAGAGATTTTTGATAACAAGATAGCCGGACCACTTATGCGCGGAATGCATCACATTAATGTGGATCGAAGTAATGGTTCGGCATCATTTGTTACAGCACTTCGTGCACTCAAATCTGGTGAAATCATTGGAATCTTTCCTGAAGGAACTATTTCAACAAGCTTTGAAATTAAGGGTTTAAAGTCAGGTGCGGTTCGTTTAGCTGCTGGCGCTGGAGTGCCTATCATTCCCACGATCGTCTGGGGTGGGCAACGTGTTTACACAAAAGGTGTGAAGCCAAACTTTAAAAGAGGCAAAACCCCTGTACACGTTTCATTTGGCCAGCCAATACTGTACGCATCTGATGTGGAGATAGAGACGGCAGAGCTTCACCTACGACAGGTGATGATTGAGATGCTTCGTCAAGTTCAGGAGGAGTACCCCGATAGCCATGTCGGTCAACGTTGGGCACCGACCCGTCTTGGTGGAACTGCGCCCGCCCCACTAAACTAGCGCCATGTTTAAGAGAAAAGCTAAAGAACCCAAGATCAAGAAACCTCGTTTTCAAACCTTTCGTGATGCTTACAAGGTAACCAAACAAGTAAAACCTTGGATCAGCGTGGCGCTCATCGGAGTTTTCCTAGCTTCGTGGAGCATCGGAATCGGAATCGGATTTCTGCTTAACGAAGTTATTTACTGGGGCTTTGTATTCCTACCACTAGCTTTACTCACAACACTGTTCTTCTTTACACGTCAGGCCGGAACCGCTGCTTACGCTTCAATTGAAGGACAAATCGGTGCTGGCGCTAGCGTTTTGATGGCTATACGTAAAGGGTGGACAACAACACCCGCGGTAGCGGTTACAAAAAATCAAGACATGGTTCACCGAAGTGTTGGCCGAGCCGGAATCGTTTTAACCGGCGAAGGTACAAACGCTGTCCGCCAAATGATCGCTGATGAGCGAAAGAAAGCTGAACGCTTTGCACCTGGTGTCCCAATTACTGAAATTATTGTTGGTAATGAAGATGGCAGAGTTCCAATTCGCAAACTTCAAAAGCAGATGAAGCGACTTCCTAAAAAGTTAACCGCTCATCAAATGCGTGAGGTTCGTGCGCGCCTAAAGGCGGTTGGCGGGATGTCTATGCCAATTCCAAAGGGGCCAATGCCTACTCGTGCACCAAAGATTCGCTAACTTCTCGTAAGAACGGTTCCGCTGAATCTTTCATGCAGCCCTCTGCCATTCTCATCAAAGGTAATAGCAAAGATAACGGTGATCAGTAAGGCTGAACGAATCAAAGCCTGAAGCGGAGTAATGGCTCCCCCATCACTAAATCTTAGGATCTTGATGCCAAAGATTCGATGCCCTAGAGATGCACCTTGAAGAGCGGACAAGATTGCTATTTCAGCAAAGAAAAGCGCCAGAACCGTCCAGGAACGATTGGGTGCCATTTGACCGATGCCCCCAGCTGAGGCCGCAACGATGAAGTAGCAGGCAAGCCAATCGACCATCAGCGCCGACATTCTGCGGCCTAGGCTGACACGGGTGAAATCAACGCTCATGTGACAAGCCTAACGCTCAAGGGGCGCAGACGTAACATGAATTTAACAAGCGGGTTATGTCAATTTCATCCTCTGGACCTAGGGTTCGAGTACGTAAAAGCGACAGAAACTCAATGATGAGGGCTCTGCGCATCACATGTGAAATTGGGAGATGCATGTTTAAGAACGCAGCAGAAATTTTTGCTTACATTAAGAAAGAGGATATCAAGCTCGTCGATGTCCGCTTCACAGATTTGCCTGGTATTCAGCATCACTTCAACGTACCTGTTGAATCATTTGATGAAGCTGTATTTACCGATGGCCTGATGTTTGATGGCTCCTCTATTCGAGGATTCCAGACAATCAATGAGTCAGATATGAAACTGTTACCGGTTCCAGAGTCTGCATACATTGATCCATATCGTAAAGAAAAAACCCTCATCATTATCTTCTCAGTTCACAATCCAGTTGATAACACGCCATACAGTCGCGATCCTCGCGGTGTTGTAGCGCGCGCAGTTGATTACATGCGCTCCCTTGGAATTGCTGATACAGCTTTCTTTGCACCAGAGGCAGAGTTCTATGTCTTTGACAGCGTTCGATTCAAGACTGGCATCAACTCAGCTGTTCATGAGATCGAATCATATGAAGGCGCATGGAACACCGGTGTTGAATACGATGCAGATGGCACACCAAACCGCGGTTACCGCACACGCGTCAAGGGTGGTTACTTCCCTGTTTCACCAACAGATCAGTTTGCAGATCTTCGCGATGAAATGGTGATGCAACTTGGTAAGGTCGGCCTTCTTGTAGAGCGTTCACACCACGAAGTGGGAACTGCTGGACAGATGGAGATCAACTACCGCTTCACAGACATTCTTACTGCTGGTGATGATGTAATGAAGTTTAAGTACGTTATCCGTAACACCGCATGGCAGGGTGGAAAGACAGCAACATTCATGCCAAAGCCACTCTTCGGAGATAACGGTTCAGGTATGCACGTTCACCAATCACTGTGGAAAGATGGAAAGCCACTGTTCTTCGAAGCAGGAACATATGGCGATCTTTCAGATATGGCACGTTGGTACATCGGTGGTCTCTTGAAGCACGCTCCATCACTTCTTGCGTTCACCAACCCAACAGTTAACTCATACCGTCGCTTGGTTCCAGGATATGAAGCACCTGTAAACCTTGTGTACTCAGCTCGTAACCGTTCTGCTTGTATCCGTATCCCAATTACAGGATCCAATCCAAAGGCCAAGCGCATTGAGTTCCGTTGTCCTGATCCATCATCAAACCCATATCTAGCATTCGCTGCAATGCTGATGGCTGGCCTTGATGGAATTATGAACAAGATCGAACCACCTGCCCCAGTTGATAAGGATCTATACGAACTCGAGGGCGAAGAGGCTGCAGCAATTCCTCAGGTACCAGGTTCTTTAGATGAAGTTCTCAACAACCTCGAGAAGGATCATGACTTCCTTACTCGTGGTGGAGTCTTTGCGAAGGATCTTATTGACACATGGATCGCATTCAAGCGCAAGGAAGAGGTCGACTACGTTCGACTACGTCCACACCCAGCTGAGTTTGAACTGTATTACGACATCTAAGCCATTCTTAGTGACAAAACCCGCCCCTAAAAAGGCGGGTTTTGTTTTTTACTTTCGAGCAAGTATTTTGAATAATGCCATTGAAAGCAGCGCACTCACTACGGATGCAACGATTACCGCAAGTACGGCAATGTCTTGAGTTTGCGCATCATCGAAAGCCAAATCGGCGATGAAAATAGCGACGGTAAACCCAATACCAGCGGCACTTCCAGTGGCCAGAATTGAGGTGTTTGTTGCTCCATCTGGGAAATCAGCCAATTTCGATCGTTTGGCAGCTATTGTGGCGATGAGAACGCCGAGCGGTTTTCCAATCACCAATCCAAAGAAAATTCCCCAGGCGATTAACGATTGTGAAGCGCCCATGATTGATTCTGCGGTGATGACGACACCGGTGTTTGCGTAGGCAAAGATAGGGACGACGAAGAAGGTGCTAATTGGATGGAACTTGTGCTCAAGCCATTCGATGACTGAGACAGAACCATCCTCAATATCTTCAACCTTGGTTCGCTTATGAACAATATTCGGAGTCATGAGTCCGATAATTACTCCAGCCAATGTGGGGTGTACGCCCGTCTTATAGAACGAGAACCACAGAGTAAATGCAAAAAGTGAGTAAACGAGCATTGATTCAAGGCCTGATTTCTTTAGGACAGCAATAAGACCTATACATACCGCAGCAGCTAGCAACCATGAGAGCTTGATTCCAGTTGAATAAACAAATGCAATAATCAAGATCGCACCAATGTCATCTATGACGGCAAGCGCTAACAGGAATGAACGCAATGAAGCAGCAACAGATGGGCCGAGCATCGCTAGCAAGCCAACGGCAAGAGCGATATCTGTGGCAACTGGTACTCCCCAACCACCCGGTGCAACACCACCTGCTATTGCCAAATAGATAAGGGCGGGAGCGGCCATCCCACCTAACGCTGCGACAAAGGGCAGTATCGCTTTTTTAAAGGAAGTCAGGTGACCTGAAGTAAGTTCGCGCT
>JBIKXW010000045.1:0-10900 GCA_044355565.1 Candidatus Planktophila sp.
CCTTAAGTTTGGTGCAAACCGTGAGCGTTCAATCGCTGGTTTGCGTCGCGTAAGCAAGCCAGGACTTCGCGTATACGCAAAGTCAACATCACTACCTAAGGTACTTGGTGGATTAGGCGTTGCAATTATTTCAACTTCATCTGGATTGCTTACTGATAAGCAAGCCAATAAGCAGGGCGTAGGCGGAGAAGTTCTCGCCTACGTATGGTGATCATCTAATGTCACGTATTGGTCGCATGCCTATCGCCGTTCCAAGTGGCGTAGAGGTAACAATCGCTGGTCAGCATGTTGCAGTGAAGGGCCCAAAGGGTTCTCTCACACTTAATGTTGCTGAGCCAATTCAAGTTTCCCAAGAAGCTGGTGTAATCACAGTTGCTCGTCCAAACGAGGAGCGCGTTACACGTTCACTTCACGGTCTATCTCGCACACTTGTTGCGAACATGGTCGAGGGCGTAACCAACGGTTACACAATCACAATTGAAATCGTCGGTGTTGGTTACCGTGTTGCTGAGAAGGGCAAGGACCTAGAGTTCCAGCTCGGTTACAGCCACAACATCCAATTCCCAGCACCTGAAGGAATCACCTACAAGGTTGAGTCACCAACAAAGTTCCATATCTCTGGAATTGATAAGCAGTTGGTTGGCGAAGTAGCTGCAAAGGTAAAGAAGCTTCGCAAGGCTGATCCTTACAAGGGCAAGGGCTTGCGTATTTCAGGTGAAGTTGTTCGCCGCAAGCAAGGAAAGACAGGTAAGAAGTAATGGCTATTGGTGTAAAGGTCCGCAAAGGTTCGGCAACAAACGCCCGTGCCCGTCGTGCTTTCCGCGTTCGCAAGAAGGTTTCTGGAACAGCATCTCGTCCACGTTTAGTCGTTTCTCGCTCATCACGTCACTTGTTTGTACAGGTTATTGATGACACACAAGGCAAGACACTTGCCTACGCTTCCACAATGGAATCTGATCTTCGTGCCGACAAGGGCGACAAGACTGCAAAGTCAAAGGCTGTTGGTGCATTAATCGCATCACGCGCTAAGGCTGCTGGAGTTTCTACTGTCGTGTTTGATCGCGCAGGAAATAAGTACCACGGTCGTATTGCAGCAGTAGCTGACAGTGCACGAGAGAACGGATTGGAGTTCTAATGTCTACTAATCCAACTACCGCGCCAGCATCAGCAGGCAACGAGCGAGGCAAGGGACGCCCAGAGCGTCGCGAGCGTCGTGATGATCGTGAGAAGGAAAAGAATCCATTCATGGAGCGCGTTGTATTTATCAACCGCGTATCTAAGGTTGTTAAGGGTGGACGTCGTTTCTCATTCACCGCACTTGTAGTTGTCGGCGACGGCAACGGTCAGGTCGGTATTGGTTACGGAAAGTCCAAGGAAGTTCCAGCAGCGATTGCTAAGGCAGTGGAAGAAGCGAAGAAGTCATTCTTCACAGTTCCACGTGTTCAAGGAACAGTTCCTCACCCAGTACAAGGTGAAACTGCAGCGGGTGTAGTTCTTCTACGTCCAGCTAGCCCAGGTACCGGAGTTATCGCCGGTGGTCCAGTGCGTGCAGTACTTGAGTGTGCAGGCATCACAGATGTTTTGACTAAGTCACTCGGATCTAACAACGCGATCAACATGGTTCATGCAACCGTTGCAGCGTTGAAGATGCTTGAAAGCCCAGCACAAATTGCTGCGCGACGTGGTCGTCCATTGGAAGATGTTGCACCAGCAGCAATTATCCGCGCTTCACAGATGACGGTAGGTGCGTAATGCCACGTTTGAAAGTAACTCAGATTCGCTCAAAGGTTGGAAACAAGCCTGAACAGCGCGACACACTTCGTTCATTGGGCCTAAAGCGCATTAACGATGTTGTTGTTAAAGAAGATCGTCCGGAAATTCGTGGCATGGTGTACGCCGTTCGCCACCTGATCAAGGTTGAGGAGGTCGAATAAAGATGACATTAAAACTTCATCATCTTCGTCCAGCTCCAGGTGCAAAGAAAGCTAAAACTCGTAAGGGTCGCGGTGAAGCATCAAAGGGTAAGACCGCCGGTCGCGGTGGTAAGGGAACACGTGCTCGTAACACAGTTCGTGCAGGTTTCGAAGGTGGTCAGCTACCTCTCGTAATGCGCTTGCCAAAGCTTCGCGGATTTAAGAACCCAGCACGTATTGAGTACCAGGCTGTGAATGTCTCAACAATTAACGCGCTATTCCCTAAGGGTGGCGAAGTAACTGTTGCAGATCTCATTGCAAAGGGTGCTGTGCGCGATAGCTTGCCTGTAAAGGTCCTTGGAAATGGCGAAATTGATGTCAAGGTGAGTGTTACTGCACACGCTTTCTCATCATCTGCTGTAGACAAGATCACTGCAGCCGGCGGCAAGACAAACGTTCTCTAATAAGCGAACCTTTTAAGACAGAAGAGACAGAGGAGAAGATCAATGCTTTCAGCATTCGGTATGGCTTTTAAGACACCAGATCTACGGAAGAAGATCTTCTTCACTCTCTCAATCATGGCTTTGTTCCGCTTTGGTTCAGTTGTGCCAACACCTGGTGTCTCATATACAAATGTGAAGCAGTGTCTGGCAACAACTGAAAGTGGTGGTTTGTTTGGCTTGATTAACCTTTTCAGCGGTGGAGCGCTTATTCAGCTCTCCGTCTTTGCATTGGGAATCATGCCTTACATCACCGCATCGATCATTGTGCAGTTGTTGACCGTTGTAATCCCTCGTTTTGAAGCTCTTAAGGCTGAAGGACAATCAGGAACTGCAAAGTTAACTCAGTACACACGTTACTTAACAATTGGTTTGGCAATCTTGCAGTCAACAGGTTTGATCGCAGTTGCTCGTACACCTGGTCGCTTAATCGCTGGTTGCGATCTCGCAATCATTCCTGACACTTCATGGCAGCGCATCATCACAATGATCGTAGTTATGACAGCTGGAACATCTGTTGTTATGTGGCTCGGCGAGCTCATCACAGATCGCGGCGTTGGTAATGGAATGTCAATCTTGATCTTCACATCAATCGCGGCAAGCTTCCCAAGCCAGCTTTGGTCAATCAGATTGCAAAAGGGTTTGTTCGCATTTATCTTCATCTTGGCGGTAGGTGTTCTCATCATCGCAGCGGTTGTATTTGTTGAGCAGGCGCAGCGACGTATTCCAGTTCAGTATGCAAAGCGCATGGTTGGACGTCAGGCATATGGCGGCACAAGTACATACATCCCAATCAAGGTTAATCAGGCTGGTGTTATCCCAGTAATTTTCGCATCTTCAATGCTTTATATCCCTTCACTGATTGTGAACTTCACAAACAGCCAGGCGGCATGGGCGGTATGGATTAGCCGTAACTTTGTTAATGGCGACAACATTATTTATGTTGCTACATATGCAGCACTTATTATTTTCTTCACATACTTCTATGTTGCAATTACCTTCAACCCAGATGAGGTTGCAGATAACATGAAGAAGTACGGTGGATTTGTTCCAGGTATCCGTGCAGGAAAGCCAACATCTGAGTACCTACAGTATGTTCTTTCACGCATTACAGCTCCAGGTTCTTTGTACCTTGCACTTGTTGCGGTAATCCCAATCGGTGCACTTGTCCTCTTTGGGGCTACACAGAACTTCCCATTTGGTGGAACAGCAATCTTGATCGTTGTTGGTGTTGGTTTGGATACTGCAAAGCAGATTGAATCTCAATTACAACAACGTTCATACGAGGGATTCCTTAAGTAATGCGTTTAGTCCTGGTAGGTCCACCAGGTGCTGGCAAGGGAACGCAAGCTCAATTCCTGGCAGCGCATTTTTCAATTCCACATATTTCAACTGGCGATATCTTCCGCGCTAACTTGAAGGCTGGAACTGAGCTTGGAAAACAAGCACAAACTTTTATGGACAGTGGAGAGCTGGTCCCAGACTCTGTAACAAATGAGATGGTGAAGGATCGCCTTACTCATGATGATGTTGCCAACGGTTTTATCTTGGATGGTTTTCCACGCAATGTTGCTCAAGCTGAAGTTCTCCGCGCAATCCTTGCTGAAAAGAAGAGCCCGCTTCATGCCGTTCTGGAGTTTTCAGCACCAGATGCAGAGATTATCGCCCGTTTGTTACAGCGCGCTGAGATCGAAAAGCGTGTGGATGATAAGGAAGATGTCATCAAGCGTCGCCTTGAGGTGTATGCAGAGCAGACCGCGCCAATCATCTCTTTCTACCGCAACGAAGGATTACTCATCTCTGTCAGCGCTGTAGGCAATGTTGAAGATATTACAGCCAGTGCGATTTCAGCACTTAGCCGCGTAGCACAGTAAGTTTTCACTCATGGCTATTCAGGTTAAAACCCTTGATCAACTAAAGACGATGCGTCGTGCAGGTTTAGTTGTCGCAGAGATTCACAAAGCGATTCGTGAAGCTGTTAAGCCAGGTATGACAACCAGCGCTTTAGATGCAATTGCAGAAGCGGTCATTAAACGTAATGGTGCAACCTCAAACTTCAAGGGGTATCACGGCTTTCCAGCAACAATCTGTGTTTCAGTAAATGATGAGATCGTCCATGGAATTCCGGGTGATCGCATCATTAATGACGGCGATGTTGTATCAGTTGACTGTGGTGCAATTATTGAAGGCTGGCATGGAGATGCAGCTTTTTCTATCGGTATTGGTTCCATAGATCCAGAGGATCAAAAGTTGATGGATGTATGTGAAGAGTCGATGTGGCGTGGAATCGCAGCAGGAAAGAATGGTGCAAGACTTTCCGATATTGGATATGCAATTGAGCAGTACACAAACTCTCAGGGTAAGTATGGAATTTTGCAGGAGTACGGTGGACATGGCATCGGTACAGAGATGCACCAAGAGCCACATGTACTTAACTTTGGTAAGGCGGGCAACGGCCCAGAGATCATTCCTGGCTTTGTTTTAGCTATTGAGCCAATGATCACTCGAGGCTCAGCCCGCACAAAGGTTCTAGCCGATGATTGGACTGTGGTCTCTGCAGATAAGTCGCGTGGATCACATTTTGAACACACCTATGCGATCCTTCCTGATGGAAAACCATTTGTACTCACAGCCTTTGATGGCGGAAAAGAAGCGCTATCTCGTCTTGGAGTTGAGATCTCAGATCTGCTGTAACGAGCTGTAATTTGTTACCTTTTTGATACTCAAAACCCTTTCATCTCGGCTCACTTGCATGTACCTTCGCTCCATCCCTCACCCTCGAGGGCAGGAAAATATGGAGAACTCATCGATGAGAAAGACCTCTTTTATCCGCTTAGTTGTTGCGGCAACTGCAGTTGCTGTCATGGCAAGCACAACAATTCCAGCACAGGCTGCAGTAAAGCCATCATCAAAGGCAGCGATTGGTGAAGACTGCCTGCCAGGAGTAATTGGCAAAAAGTCTGGAACAGCTGTAGGCCGTGGAGTAGATGGCTCAGATTTAACATGCATGGTTGTACCAACAGGTTCATACAAGGGCCAAACAAAGTGGTGGTACAAAGATGTTAAGGCGCTAAAGAATATTGACTGGACTGTTCCAGCAAACCCAGGTGGATACTCACTTACAAGTAATGCAATCAGCGACACACTAAAGGCCGAAGGTTTGCTTGGTGAGTACTCATCAACATTCAAGCCTGGTGCAGGTGGAGCTGTTGGACTTGGAGCTTTCCAAGAGATCAAGGGTAAGCCAGAAGCTGCTCTTGTAACTGGAATTGCAATGACTGGTGGACTTTACTCAAACAAGTCACCACTTAATCTTCTTGCATCAACACCAATTGCAAAGGTTCTTCGTGAATACGATGCGATTGTTGTTCCAGCTAACTCTAAGTACCGCACACTTAATCAACTAATGGATGAGCTCAAGGCTAAGCCAAATGGTGTTGCAATCGCTGGCGGTAGCAAGGGTGGAATTGATCACCAGGTGATCGGTCTGCTTGCACAAACTGCAGGTATCGATCCAACTAAGTTGAACTATGTTGTGTTCTCAGGTGGACCAGAAGTAATTACATCTGTTCTTAGCGGATCAACACAGGTTGGTATCTCAGGATCATCTGAGTTCAACGCATTTGTATCCTCAGGAAAGCTTCGTGTTCTTGGAGTTTCATCTTCAAAGCCACTTGTTGGCTTCAAAGGTAAGACTTTCAAGCAGCAGGGTTACGACCTTGTCTACGGAAACTGGCGTGGAATTATGGCTCCAGCTGACATTTCAAAGGCTGATTACACAAACTTCATCAAGGTGATCGACATTATGCACATTTCACCTTCATGGAAGGAACAGCTAAAGAAGAACAACTGGGATAACGAGTTCGAGGCTGGAAATGACTTCAAGGCATTCCTTGAGAAGCACATTCCAGAAATCAACAAGGTAATGAAGGGTCTTGGAATCTAATTTGATTCTGAACAAGCTCTCTAAGCAAGGAAAGGGGGAGCTGGCATTTGCCAGCTCCTTCTTCTTGCTTGGAATTTTTGTTGCGTGGGATACCGCAGGAATGGATATCCCTCAAGACAACTCGATCGTAAGCCCGCAAACATTTCCTTATATGGTCGCAACTTTTGTATCTCTAGTTGGTTTTGGTTTGATTGTGAATGTATTACGTGGAAAGCATGGCGTACCGGATGGAGATGAACCAGGAGATCCGTACACATCACTGAATTGGAAGACAATGGCGATTGTTGCCACAGCTATTGGTTTGCATGTTGTTTTGCTTGAGATCGCGGGATATGTAATTGCCGCAACAGTTTGTTTCTGGGGAGTCACCTATGCATTCGGATCTCGCAGAATTCTTAAGGATTTAGCGATCAGCGCAGTCTTTGCTGTCATCGTTTACTTTTCATTCAGCAAAGGTTTAAATATCAATCTTCCTTCAGGCTTCTTTGAAGGGATCCTTAAATAATGGGTAATAGCTTCGCAATGTTGATGGATGGTTTCCAAACCGTCTTTACTCCTACCAACCTAATGTTTGGCTTATTGGGAACTTTCTTAGGAACACTCGTTGGAGTGCTTCCTGGAATTGGCCCAGCACTTGCCATTGGTTTATTGCTACCAATCACTTTGACAGTTAACCCAACCTCAGCATTGATTATGTTTGCCGCTATTTTTTATGGCGCTATGTATGGTGGTTCAACAACCTCAATTCTTTTAAATACGCCCGGTGAAAGTGGTTCGGTAATCACCGCCCTTGAAGGAAATAAAATGGCGAAGTCTGGGCGAGCTGGCGCTGCCCTGGCAACTGCGGCTATTGGTTCATTCGTCGCAGGCACAATCGCAACAATCTTGTTGGCTTTCGGTGCGCCTGTATTGGCCGAATTCGCCTTAACGATTCAACCCGCAGGCTATTTAGCCTTGATTATTCTAGCTTTTGCAACGGTAGGAACTTTGTTGGGTTCTTCACGCATTCGTGGTTTGGTCGCGCTTTCAACAGGTCTAGTTATTGGTCTAATTGGAGCAGATCTTCAATCAGGTGCACTTCGCCTTACCTTTGGAAACTTAAATGCTATTGATGGAATTGAAACAGTTACTGTAATTGTTGCAATCTTTGCTTTGGGTGAGACGTTGTACCTTGCAAGCCGTCACACATTAGTAAAGGCATCAGTTTTGCAGGTCAATGGTAAAGCGTGGATGACTCGTGAAGATTTCAGACGATCATGGAGACCATGGCTAAGAGGAACAGCAATTGGTTTCCCACTAGGAGTAATTCCTGCAGGTGGCTCTGAAGTTCCAACATTTTTGTCCTACGGTGTTGAAAAAGCTCTTTCAAAAAACAAAGATGAATTTGGTAAAGGCGCAATTGAAGGTGTGGCGGGTCCAGAAGCTGCCAATAATGCAAATGCAGCTGGTGTTCTGGTTCCAATGCTTGCACTTGGTTTACCAACTTCAGCAACAGCTGCAGTGGTATTGGTAGCTTTCCAATCTTTCAATATTCAACCAGGTCCAATGCTCTTCCAGACAAACCCTGAAATTGTGTGGGGTCTGATTGCTTCACTCTTTGTTGGAAACTTCCTGTTATTAGTTCTGAATCTTCCATTGATTCGTTTTTGGGTGATGCTTCTTAAAATTCCTTCGCATTATTTGTACGCCGGAATTACTACTTTTGCCCTTTTAGGCGCATATGCATTAAACAACTCAACATTTGACTTACAGGTTGCCTTGGCAATTGGCGTGATTGGATTCCTGTTCCGCCGCTTTGGTGTTCCAATTACCCCATTGATTATCGGTGCAATCCTGGGGCCATTGTCAGAGTTGTATTTCAAGAGATCATTGCAGATTAGCCAAGGGGACTGGGGAATTCTGGTTGCCGGAACTTTCCCTAAAGTAATTTACGGAATCTTGATTCTTGTGATTATTGGGCCACTTGTCTGGAACTTCAAGAAGACTTTTGCAATAAAGAAGTAAATGGCTGCAGATAAGTTACTTCCGTGGGCGAAGCCACTCTTGGTTTCTTCCATACTTACACAAGCCACAATTTACGTACTTCGCCCGATGATTACTTATAGAGCAATTGAATTAGATGCCAACGCGGCTCAAGTTGGTTTGATTGCGGCTTTGTATGCGCTCTTTCCAGTTTTGCTAGCGCTGCAGTTTGGATCGTGGGTTGGAAAACTTGGTGAAGCCAAGTTCATCATCTATGGAACTTTGGCCATGATGGTTACATCTGCAGCATTGATCTTTGCAAACAATCTAGTAACTCTTGGCATTGCAACTACTGCAGCCGGTATCTCACATTTGGCTTGCATGGTTGGCGGTCAGTCGATGGTTGCCTTGCGTGCACCACGTGAAAGTTATGACAGGTATTTTGGCTTCTATACATTTAGCGCATCTGTTGGACATATGTTGGGACCAATCATTGCATCGATTGTTGCCGGTTCTAATGGAACTCTTCCTAAGTCCACATCTAACGCCTTCTTGCTCGGGGTAGTTTTAACGATCCTTGCTCTGGTTCCTGTTATCAGATGGAGAAACGAAAGACCTACAGTTGAAGCCAAAGAGAATGCCGACGGTACTTTTAAAGCTGCAGCAAAACTAATTAAACGCCCAGGAATAATGGCGGCCATTTATATTTCACTAGCCATTTCATCGGTAGCCGATGTTTTAGTTGTTTTCTTGCCATTGTTTGGAACCGAGAACAACTTTTCTCCATATGCAATTGGAGCAATCCTTTCTATTCGAGCCGGTACAACGATGATGTCTAGGTTTTTCTTGGGCCGGCTAAGCCAACGTTTTTCAACATTCCAATTACTGTGGTGGAGCACGATCATTTCAACGTTGTGCTGTGGTGCGATGGCATTTGCGCACACGCCAATTTCATTAGGAGCAATTGTTTTCATTGCAGGTTTCTCACTAGGAGTTGGGCAACCACTAACTATGTCTTTGGTTTCACAAAAGACAGAAAGTAGTGAACGCGCACTTGCAGTTTCAGCCCGTTTGATGGGCAATAGATTTGGCCAATTCCTGGTGCCTGCTACTGCTGGAGGCTTGGCCGCGGCATCTGGGGCAGGGGCTGTTTTCATCGGCTTGGCGGTATTGCTGGCCAGCTCGATTTTCAGCGTAAAACGGAACTGATCTGTGGCCTGAATTACAACAATGTAGTTCATTAGGCGGATTTCCCTTATTTGAGCCTGAGCCCTAAACTACGAGTTCGCTTGTTTCACGCTTAAACAGAAATGTAGGTACAGCTTGGCTAAAAAAGATGGCGCCATCGAGATGGAAGGCACCGTTGCTGAAGCTTTACCTAACGCAATGTTTCGCGTGGAGCTAACTAACGGACATAAAGTCCTCGCTCACATTAGCGGCAAGATGCGAAAGAACTACATTCGCATTCTTCCTGCCGATCGTGTGATCGTGGAAATGAGTCCGTACGACCTAACTAAGGGTCGAATTATTTATCGTTACAAGTAACAAGGGGAGCAATAGACATGAAGGTTAATCCAAGCGTTAAGAAGATTTGCGATAAGTGCAAAGTCATTCGCCGCAAGGGTCGCGTCATGGTGATTTGCGAAAACCTGCGTCACAAGCAACGTCAAGGCTAAGCACCAATCGTTTTACCAGCAGTACAAATTAATAAATAACTCGTATTACGACTTCAGCAAGAAATTGCAGAAGACCTTTGGACTGGTAGGCCAGAGAACAGTGATGCGGAGGACCTCCAGATATAGATAGGTAGATACATGGCACGTCTCGTCGGTGTCGATCTTCCACGCGAAAAGCGTTTGGAAATCGCACTCACTTACATCTTTGGAATGGGTCTGACCCGTTCGCAAAAGACATTAGCAGCAACTGGCATTAGTCCAGATATTCGCGTTAAGGATCTGCAAGAAGCAGATCTAGCAAAGCTTCGCGAATACATCGAAGCAAACTTCAAAATCGAAGGTGATCTTCGTCGTGAAATTTCTGGCGACATTCGTCGCAAGGTTGAAATCCAGAGCTACCAAGGTATTCGTCACCGCAAGGGACTACCTGTTCGTGGTCAGCGCACACATACAAATGCGCGTACACGTAAGGGACCTCGTAAGGCAATTGCAGGTAAGAAGAAGGTGACTAAGTAATGGCCGCTCCTAAATCAAAGACTGCTACAGCAGCTAAGGGCAAAGTTAAGCTTCGTAAGAAAGAGAAGAAGAACATTGCAGTTGGTAAGGCGTTCATCAAGAGCACTTTCAACAACACAATTATTTCTATTACAGACCCAACGGGCGCTGTTATCTCTTGGTCTTCATCAGGCCAGGTTGGTTACAAGGGCTCACGTAAGTCGACTCCATTCGCAGCACAGCTTGCAGCAGAAGCAGCAGCTCGTCGGGCACAGGAGCATGGCCTCAAGAAGGTTGATGTATTTGTTAAGGGACCAGGATCTGGTCGCGAAACAGCAATCCGTTCATTGCAAGCAGCAGGCCTAGAAGTTGGAGCCATCTCAGATGTAACTCCAGCTCCACACAATG
>JBIKXW010000076.1:0-3376 GCA_044355565.1 Candidatus Planktophila sp.
CCATCAGAATACTTTGCGGCGCGAAGTTTGTGAGTGACGGTCTTTCCGTCGCTGCTGACATCAGCCTCTTCAACTAGATCGCGACGTGGCTTTCCATTTGCATCGTAACGATAAAGCTTTCCTTGAATCAGGTAAGCCATCTGTCCTTCGGTATAACCACCGATAGGGTTAATTGGATCTACAGATTGAACTCTGTGAAGTGCTCCATATGTAACAACTTCACAAACTGCATTGCTTGCAGTTGATCTCACTGTGCAGTTTGCACCTGTTGCAGCTTGTGCTGCTTGAATACCAACAAGTGCACCCATTGCTAATGCAAAGGTGGCAAGTGTGGCCAGGATGCGACCTGTTCTTTTTGCCTTCATCTAACGTCCTCCTTTGTGAACGGTTAACGATTTACAGGGACTATAGTGGGCTACGACACAAAAAAACAGGGATATCTGAAGAATTTTCCTGTCGTTATCTAAAGGTTGTAAAGGGGGGTTTTGGGGTGAGTTATGAGGGAATCTTTAATCTTGAAGGAAAAACTGCGCTTGTGACCGGAGCGCGCAAAGGTATTGGTTTTGCCATGGCTTCGATCCTGGCCGAGTACGGGGCGAACATCATCGCAGTTAGTTCCCAGCAAAGTGAGGATGATGAGCTGGCCTCAATTGTTAAGGGGCATGGACGCGGCTTTCAATCAGTTGCGGTAGATCTGCGCAATCGCGCCGAGACAACAGATTTTGTCAAAGAGATCAAAGCTCAACAGATCGATATTTTGATTAACAATGCAGGAATCGCTAATCGTGCAATTGCGCTAGAGCACACCGATGAGTTGTGGGATGAGGTCATTGAGTTAGATCTGACCGCGCCATTTATTCTCTCTCGCGAAATTGGTCAACAGATGGCTGCACGTGGCAGCGGAAAAATAATCTTCACCGCATCGATGTGGACATTCTTGGGTGGCAAAAATGTCATTAGCTACACAGCTGCAAAATCAGCTCTGGGTGGTTTAGTTCGCGGTTTATCTAATGAACTTGCTGGCGATGGAATCTGTGTCAACGCAATTGCGCCAGGGTTTATTGAAACCGATATCAACCTGCGTGTGCGTGCAGATAAGGAACGTTTTGAGTTCTTGTCAGCACGAATTCCGGCTAAGCGTTGGGGTAAGCCAGCTGATTTAGCGGGTGCGACATTGTTTTTATCATCGCCTGCATCTGATTATGTAAGCGGGATAGTTTTGCCTGTAGATGGTGGTTACTTAGCGAACTAACTTTCTACATCTTCGCCAAGGCGGCTAATGCGTAATCAGCGGCCTTGGCGATATTGCCGCTTGCTGCAATCTCTTGATCCCACAGCGCGCCACCCATGCAGACTCCAACACATCCGGCATCTATGTAGCTGCGCACCTCGTGGGGCTGAACACCCCCGGAAACAACTAACTTTAGGTCAGGGAGCGGCTCTAGAACTGAGTTAACAAAGCTCAACCCACCGACTGCGCTAATGGGAAACACCTTAAGAGATGTTGCGCCCCATTGCATCGCCTGCACCATTTCACTGGGTGAAAGAGTTCCTGGTGTGCAGGCGATCTTTAATTCAGCGCATCTGCGAATCAACTGTTCATCTGAATGTGGTGAGACAACAAAGGCAGCGCCCATGGCGGCGAGAGCATTTACTTGATCTAGCGTTCTAACGGTTCCTCCGCCAAGTCTTTCAACACCTTCGTTGAGCAGGTTCTTAATGACATCCAGAGCATTCGGAACAGTCATCGTAATTTCAATTGCAGAGACATTTGTTTGATCAAAGGCCTTTGCAAGTGTGTATGCGATCTCTGAACTATCTGTTCTAATAACAGCGACTACACCTGAATTGTTTTTTGTCATTAGACCGCGGTCAATCCTGCATCCATTGAAAACACCGTTCCATTTACAAACCGTGCCTCGGGACTGAGCAAGAATGAAATTCCATGTGCAACCTCTTCTGGGGTTCCCATCTTTCCATCCAGCTGACGCGCCTCCATCATCTTTCGACGAGCAACTGGATCTGGATCATCAGAAAGTATTCGCGCGATCCAGGTTGAATCAACTGTGCCGGGAGCAATTGCATTAATGCGGATTCCTTCAGCTGCATGATCTGCCGCAATGCAACGGGTCAAACCGAGAACCGCCGATTTTGATGCACCGTATGCGACCCGATTTTTCAAACCGATGAGCGATGCTGCTGATGCAACATTCACAATGACACCACCCCCACGTTTGATCATCTGCGGGACAATGATTTTGCATAACAAAAATGATGCGGTGATATTTACTGCAAAGGTCAGCTCCCACTCATCAAGGGTGGTTTGCTCCACGGTGCGAGCAAAGCCCACACCCGCGTTATTGACCAAAGCATCGATTTCTAGCTGATTTATAATGGTTTCTAGCTGGCCTTCTAGGGCATGGCTCTTGGATAGATCTAGGTTATGGATCTGAACCTTCGCCCCAAGTTTTTCAAGTTCTGCTTGAGCTAACTCCAGGTTGGGTTGATCTCGATCAAACAAAACAAGATCGTAATTCTTAGTTGCAAGATTTCTAGCGGTCGCTAAACCGATTCCATTTGCAGCACCAGTAATTAAGGCAAGTGGTTTTGTAGAGCCTGTGAAACTCATAAAACTACTTTTCAGCTACGACAGTGTTTTTCAAGATTCCGATATTTTCAATCTCGACCTCGATGACATCGCCATCTTTCATAAAGATTGGTGGCTTGTAGAACAAACCAACACCATGAGGTGTGCCGGTAGTGATTACATCGCCTGCTTCTAGGGTAATTCGTTGGCTGATATAGCTGATCAAGTAAGGGATATTGAAAATGAGTTGGTTTGTATTGCTTGTCTGCATAGTTTTTCCATTGAGGCGAGCCTCAATCTTCAAATTGTGAGGATCGCCAATTTCAGATGCGGGAACAATGCGAGGTCCGATTGGGCCAAAGGTGTCATATGACTTGCTTCGCACCCATTGACCATCCTTGCCTTGTGCTTCGCGGTCGGTGACATCGTTCATGCAGGTATATCCAGAGACATAATCCAGTGCATCTGCTTCGCTTACTCGTGATGCGCGCTTTCCGATAACAACTGCAAACTCAGCTTCCCAATCACACTGGGTTACACCTTTAGGGATGATGATCGCCTCACCATCAGAGATCAATGATGTGGTCCACTTTGTGAAGAGGACCGGTGCCTCTGGAAGTGGAACATTGGCTTCAGCTGCGTGATCTTTATAGTTAAGACCAACAGCGATGACCTTTCCTGGCATTGGCAATGGCAAACTCACGATAAGAACCTCATCTCTCATCCGACCCCGACGGGGAAAAGAATTATTGCGAAACCCTACCCCTAGGCTCGTGGATTGTATACAGT
>JBIKXW010000077.1:0-3323 GCA_044355565.1 Candidatus Planktophila sp.
CTGTGGCAACTGGTACTCCCCAACCACCCGGTGCAACACCACCTGCTATTGCCAAATAGATAAGGGCGGGAGCGGCCATCCCACCTAACGCTGCGACAAAGGGCAGTATCGCTTTTTTAAAGGAAGCCAGGTGACCTGAAGTAAGTTCGCGCTTGATCTCTAATCCAACTACAAAGAAGAAGATACTCATGAGCAGGTAGTTGATTACCTTGAGAATCGACAGATCAATCAAGTACCAATCGACGCCAAGAGATACTTTGAAATCTAAGGTAGTAAAGTAGTTATTTGCAAGAGGCGAGTTAGCTGTAATCAAACCCAGGGAAGAAGCTAACAAGATGAGCAGACCGCTTGTAGATTCGCGATTCAGGAAATCCCGAAGTGGTGCGATCCGACGTCTCATGACATAACTCTAACTGAGCGCGCTCTCCTGCGCTTGAACTTTTCGGGTAGCAAGCAGTAGATGACCAATGAAGCCAAATAGAAGCGCAAAGATGACACCGATATTTGAGTAAGCCCAAGGACCATCTTTGCCACCAATAAGATCTAAGAAGTATCCCTGCCACTCAAGCCATGGCGCAAAGGTATTGGTAACAAACCCCCAGCCAATGATTGAGCCACAAATCATCAGAGTGATAGATCCTTTATTCACTGATCCATAGACTCCGCGTGGATCAAACAAATCCTTTTCGCTATAGGCCTTTTTGCGAATCAGCACATCTGCAACGAATATCGAAGACCACACTGCAACCGGAACTCCTAGTGTGATGAGAAACCCTTGGAATGGATAGAAGAAGTTGTCCGCAATCCACACGATGTAAATACTTCCTAACAACATCAATACCGAATCAATGATCGCTGCTTGATGGCGCTTGATCGGCACACCAATTGAGACTAAAGCCAAACCTGAAGAGTACAAATCTAAGATCGCTCCCCCGACCAAACCAAGAATTGCTACCAAAGCAAATGGAATCAGAAACCAGGTCGGAAGCAAGGTTGTAAGAGCGCCAATAGGATCCAATGCAATTGCTTCACTTAAATCTTTACTGCTTCCAGATAAGCCGGCACCGTAGATCACGAGAATGATTGGCACTATGGACGCTCCAAAAACTGTCCAACCGACTACCGCTGAACTTGAAACACTGCGAGGCAAATAGCGGGAGTAATCAGCGGCGGCGTTGACCCAGCCAAGCCCAATGCCAGTAACGCCAAAAATTACCGCACCGATAAAGCTTTGGATCGAACCATCAGGAATTGCGTTTATCGCGGTCCAATTCAGATTATCAATCGTTAAAGATATGTACACCAGGGTCATGATGATTGTGACAAGTGTAAGAATTTTCTGTAGCTTCATAATGACGCTATGACCGAGAACTCCACCTACAACGGTAAGCGTTACTGCAAAGAAAAAGCCGAGAATAAGTGCAAGGTTTCTATCAATTCCACCTAATCGCGCAAACACCGTTCCTGTGGCGAGCGTTGCCAGTGAAACCAAAACAGTTTCCCATCCGACAAAGATGAGATACGAGAGCGCCCCCGGGAGCCGACTTCCTTTCACTCCAAATGAGGCTCGTGATAAAACCATTGTCGGAGCGTTAGAGCGCTTACCTGCCAGTGAACTTACTCCAACTAAAAAGAATGATCCAAGTGTGCCGATAAATGCAGCGATAGTTGCCTGTCTAAATGAGATTCCAAAACCTAAGAAAAAAGCTCCGTATGAAAGAGCCAACATAGAGACATTTGCTCCTGCCCAAGGCCAGAACAGGGATCGAGCTTTACCGGAACGCTCAGTCTCTGCAATGACATTGAGGCCATTAACCTCTAAATCAAAGGCTGGCATCTTTACTCTTTCCGATTTTTTGCTCTCATAAAAATTCCGCCAAAAAAGAGAAGAAGCATTAATCCAAGCAAGATACCGCCAGCTGGAATTGAGGATTCTTCAGGTAGCGCGCTAATTGGCATCGGTGTCTGTTCTGCCGAGTAGTCAGGTGATGCGTTAAAGGAGTACTCCCCCTCGATCACATGTCCATCATCGCCGACAACTCGGTACTTAACCTCAAAAACTCCAGGTGCGCTTTGTCCTGAAATTTTGGTGGAGATTCTCGCTCCACTAATGATCGGATCCTCATAATTCACTGCGATTCCGGTTGAATCAATCACCTCTAGTGAGTTAAGAACTTCACCCTCCAAGGTTTGAAGCTCACCGCTGAATTCGATCCACACCTCCGTTGGAATTGGATTCGCATTGGCAAACTGCTCAGGAAAAGATGAAACGATTGTGATATGTGCGGTAGAGCTAGGCGCTGACAGAATCGAGAGACATGTAACTAAGAAGAGTGTGAGTAATTTGCGCATGAGTGCAGTTTAGTCGAGAAAGAAATCCAGTAGGAAATCCTTAGTTCCAGGAGTAACTGAGTACTTTTCCAAATCAGTTATGCCCTCACTTGCCAGCAAGACATCGTCAACAAAGAAGTTTCCTGTGCATTCCTTGGCGTCGCGATTGAAAATAATGTAGGCAGCATCCGCCAAAATTTCAGGTGTACGTCCAGCCAAAGCATCGATGCCCGGAATCATTTGTAGAGCCGCGGTATCAATTACCGTGCGGGGCCATAGAGCGTTGACGCCAATTCCGTCCTGCTTGAACTCCTCGGCCATACCTAGAACACACATACTCATTCCATATTTGGCCATCGTGTAGGCAACATGGTTCTTGAACCAGACCGGCTTCATTGAAAGTGGTGGAGAAAGATTAAGAATGTGAGGGTTGCGCCCTTCTGCTGCAGATTTTCTCAGGTGAGGAAGGGCTGCTTGTGATGTTAAAAAGGTTCCGCGAACATTGACATCAAACATCAAGTCAAAACGCTTGGCGGGGGTCTGATCGGTTCGGGTCAGATTGATGGCACTTGCATTGTTAATAAGAATATCGATGCCACCAAAGGCTTCGGCAGCCTGTGCTATCGCCGCTTCAATCTGAACCTCATCTCGCAAATCACATTGGATTGCCAGTGCTTTTCCACCCGCAGCCTCAATCTCTGCCGCCGCGGTATGAATAGTGCCCGGGAGCTTTGGATTTGGATCAGAGGTCTTTGCTGCAATTGCGATAGAGGCGCCATCACGAGCAGCGCGGAGTGCGATCGCTAAACCGATTCCGCGAGATCCTCCAGTGATGAAAATTCTTTTCCCGGCTAGTGACATTTACTTACCCTTCTTTGACATGAACTTCATAAATGCTTCCATAGCTTCTTCTGATTGAAGGGCCATTGCAAATATCTCAAACTCCGCCTTCATTACCGCTGCAACAGAATCATGGTTACGTGCTTTGAGCA
>JBIKXW010000009.1:0-31683 GCA_044355565.1 Candidatus Planktophila sp.
ATGGTTTCCCGCCATCTGATCAAAAAGATACTTTTGATTATCTTCGTAAAGAAGATGCCCATTTTACTATCCATGCTGGTGAAGCGTATGGACTCCCCTCCATCTGGGAAGCGATCCAACTCTGCGGAGCCGAACGGTTAGGTCACGGAGTTCGCATCATCGATGACATCGACTTTTCTGGTCCTGAACCAAAGTTAGGTCGACTTGCATCTTATGTACGTGATCGTCGTATTCCATTAGAGCTATGCCCAACATCAAATTTACAAACGGGAGCAGCTGCAAGTTACGCCGAGCATCCAATCGGCGCTCTTGCAAAACTTCGCTTTCGTGTCACGCTGAACACTGATAACCGACTCATGAGTCAGACCTCAATGTCCTTCGAGATGGAAGAAGCGGTAAAGGCCTTCAAATGGGATTTTGCCGAGCTTCAGAGGGTCACTATTAACGCTATGAAGAGCGCTTTTATCCCGTACCCAGATCGTTTAAAGATTATCGACGAGATCATCAAACCTGGATATGCGAAGGTCTCATCTGCTTCATGATTGATTTTAACGATCCAACCTTTGTTGCAGATCCATATCCAGCCCTAAAAGGATTACGAGAAGCGCCAGGACCTGTTTGGCATGAAGGAATGCAGATCTATTTAGCTGCTAAACATGGTGATGCCAACGATGTCTTTCGTAACAAGTCATTAGGAAGAATCTTTACAGAAAAGAGTCCAGAGTTTGAATGGGAGATCTTCAACTGGCTGCACGCTGATTCTATTTTAGATAGCGAACCACCAAAGCACACTCGTTTACGTTCCTTAGTTGCAAAGGCTTTTAATCGTCAGAAGATTGAGGGCATGCGTCCAGCGGTTGAACGAATCACTGCGCAGTTGCTTGATGCAATAGATGAAAAGATTCAAGCGGGTGAAAACTTTGATTTGATTGCAGATTACGCCGAACCTTTGCCGGTAAAGATCATCGCAGATTTACTGGGTTTTCCAGAGTCAGAAGAACATCTGCTTCGACCTTGGTCACAGGCGATTGTAAAAATGTATGAAGTCAACCCAACTGTTCAATATCAAACTGAAGCAAAGCAAGCAGCTAGCGAGTTTGCCCAGTATGTTCGAGATCTAGCGGAGAGCCGTAAGAAGACTCCCGGACAAGATTTGATCTCAGATTTAGCAAGCGTTGAAGAAAATGGCGAAAAGCTCAATATGCATGAGCTAGTTGCTACATGTGTATTGCTTCTCAATGCTGGCCATGAAGCAAGTGTGAACGCTTTTGGCAATGGAATGGTTGCCGCGCTTCAACGTCCCGATCAGATAAAGCTACTTCGTGAAACTCCTCGTGAAGTTACTAATACCGCACTTGAAGAGTTCATGCGTTTTGACGCCCCGTTGCATCTCTTTGAGCGCACCGCTACCGCCGATACTGAAATTGGGGGAGTTGCAATTAAGGAAGGTCAAAAGATTGCCGCTCTAATTGGCTCAGCAAACCGTGATGAATCAGTGTTTTCAGCCCCTGAATCAATGGATTTAACCCGTGATCCCAACCCACATATCGGCTTTGGTGCTGGCATTCACTTTTGTTTAGGTGCACCACTTGCTCGTCTTGAGATGAGTGTTTCACTGCCAGCGTTATGGGAAAAGTATCCAACGATGCAGTTAGCCTCAGAACCGGTTAGACGACCTACATTTGTATTACGTGGTTATGAAAGTGTTGCTATCTCTGTTTGATCTGGATAAGAGGATTGAGCACCCTTTCGAGTCACTGTTAAGGATGCGATTGAAACGCCAAACTTCATAGCAGCAACCGGATCCCTTCCACTTGCTAATGCATAAGCAAAGCTGCCAACAAAAGCATCTCCAGCACCTGTGGTGTCAACCGCTGTAACCTTTGGTGCGCTTATGCGGTGTAGTTCAGCGGTTGGGCTTATATACACAGCACCCTCGCTACCTAATGTGACTATAGTGCTTTTACCTGGTCGAAAGCTTTTCAATACATCATCACTTGATGGTAAAGATCCATGGAGCTCGCGAAATTCCGTCTCATTAGGGATCAACCAATCTGTTAGTTCAAGTAATTCAGCAGATAACTGTTGATAAGGCGCAGGGTTCAAAATAGTTGTACATCCACGAGCCTTGGCCGCCTTGAATGCAGCAACTGTCACCTCTTGCTTAATCTCGCATTGAGCAACGACTATTTCTAAATTCTCAATCGAATTGATTGCCTCGACCGCCTTGGTTACTTCAATCTCATGGTTTGCTCCAGGAATAATGATGATTCTATTTTCGCCAGCACCGTCGACCCAGATATGGGCAACACCATTTGGGGTAGAGCTGGTTTCAACAAATCGTGAATTAATTCCAACCTTTACAAAGTTGTCTGCAACAGCTTTTCCAAATACATCTTCACCTATTTTTCCAATGAAATGAACTTGAGCCCCACAATGAGCCGCCATAACCGCTTGGTTTGCACCCTTGCCACCAAAACCTGTAGTAAAAAGCTGCCCCGCTAAGGTTTGACCCGGTTCCGGAAGCACTTCGGCGTAGGCGGTTAAATCCATCATGGCGCTGCCTACGACGACTATTACTGACGGACTCATAACGCTAGGCTAGCGGTTATGGGTAAAACTTCAATCATTCTGGATGTAGATACTGGCGTTGATGACGCCTTCGCAGTTCTATTTGCTGCGCTGCATCCAGATATCAATTTATTGGGCATAACGTGCGTTGATGGAAACACAAATATTGATCAAGTTGTAGCTAATACCTTAAAAGTTCTAGATGCGGCAGGTGCTCCAGAGATTCCAGTTGCGCGGGGAGCCTTGAAGCCATTACTTGGTAAGAGTCAATACGCCGAGTACGTTCATGGAGCCGATGGTATGGGTGATCTAGGAATCGCTCCCTCTGCCCGTAAGGTTGATTCACGTTCTGCCGTCGAACTGCTCAGAGATTTGATTGAGCAATCGAAGGATCCGGTAACAATTGTTCCTTTAGCACCACTTACAAACATCGCATTGTTCTTGCGTGCTTTTCCTGAAACCGCAAAGAAGGTCCACCGAATTGTTTTGATGGGTGGCTCAGCTTCTGCAGGTAATGCAACAGCTGCGGCAGAGTTTAATGTTTGGCATGATCCAGAGGCTGCGGCCATAGTATTCCAAAGTGGTGTACCAATCACTATGTATGGATTGGATGTTTTTATGCGTCCAGGTATTAATCGTGAACAAGCAACCCAGATGCAAAACTCCAGTAATCCTGCTGCACAATTTGGTGGATCACTTGCCTTGGCGTTTATGGAACGACTTGGTGTTTCTCCAGTTACCTTGGGGGATTACGGCGCGGTTGCAAGCGTTATACGTCCAGATCTATTTACAACAGAAATGTTTGATGTCGTTGTTGATACATCTGCGGGCCCTGCACGTGGTCAAACACTTGTAGATCGACGTGATGCATTCCTGAAAGAGTTAGAACCGCTAGATCTTGAGGGCTCGGCAAAGGTGCGAGTTACATTAGATCTAGATGTAAATGGCGTTGAGCAGTTGTGGCTTACAACCATTAATTCATAAGGGTTTAAAGCCCGATTGGGTGCCACACAGTCTTAACCTCCATAAAGGCGATGATGCGACCCGGATCTGCGGATTTAAAGGAGTGAATTCGCTTTAGATTTTCGGCTCCTGCAACCTTGATCTCTGCGTGCTGCTTTGCTGGAAGCCCTGAGATATCCATGGCATCAATATCCATATGCGATGCCATCCATGGGGCGATCTCTTCCTTCTTTCCGGTCAAGATATTAATGGCTCCATGTGGAAGATCGCTAGTTGCCAATACTTCAGCAAATGTCATGGCAGATAATGGTGCTTTAGTACTTGCTAAAACAACCACAGTGTTACCAGATGTGATGATTGGTGCCACTGCATCGATCAAACCGAGAAGTGATGGAGTTTCAGGTGCAATCGCTGCAACCACGCCCATACTTTCCGGGATTGTAAAGTTGTAGAAAGGTCCGGCAACAGGATTAGTTGAACCTGCAAGAGATGCGATTTTATCTGTCCAACCTGCGTACCAAACCAAACGATCAACTGAGTCTGTTACCTCTTTGTCAGCCTTAACCTTTGAAACACCTGTTACCGCGACAATCTCATCAATAAACTGCGCACGTCGACCTTCAAGCATCTCTGCAATTCGATACAAGATTTGTCCACGGTTGTATGCAGTTGCTTTATTCCAACCAGAGTGTGCAGCACGTGCGGCAACAACCGCATCACGCAAATCTTTACGAGAAGCCATGCATGGGTTAGCAATAAAAACACCCTTTGCATTCTTGATCTCGTAGGTGCGACCTGACTCGGTACGCGGGAATGCGCCGTTGATGAATAGCTTGTAAGTCTTCTTCACATCAATTCGATTACTCATGGCTGACTCCCTTCAAGTATGCAGACAGGCCGTGACGACCGCCTTCGCGACCCCACCCCGATTCCTTATATCCACCAAATGGAGATGTTGGATCAAACTTGTTAAAGGTATTGGCCCAAATAACTCCTGCACGAAGTTGCTGAGAAGCCCACAAGGTGCGTGAACCCTTCTCGCTCCAGATGCCAGCAGATAGGCCAAAGGGGGTGTTATTAGCCTTTTCTATAGCTTCTTGTGGAGTTCTAAAGGTGAGAACTGAAAGTACGGGACCAAAGATTTCTTCGCGAGCAATTCGATGTGCCTGGGTGACTCCAGTAAATATTGTTGGCGCAAACCAGAAACCCTTAGCTGGCAAATTACATGCAGGACTCCATCGTTCTGCACCTTCTGCATCACCTGCAGCGGCAAGCTCGGTGATCTTTGCTAGTTGTTCCTTGCTGTTAATGGCACCAACATCGGTGTTCTTATCCATTGGATCACCAACGCGAATCTTTTCCATACGATTCTTCAACTTGTGCAGAACTTCTTCAGCGACATTTTCCTGCAAGAGCAAACGAGAACCAGCGCAGCACACATGTCCTTGGTTGAAGAAAATACCGTTAACTATTCCTTCAACGGTTTCATCAATCGGAGCATCATCAAAAACAATATTTGCAGCCTTGCCACCTAGTTCAAGGGTCACGCTCTTCTTTGTTGGAGCAACTGCTCGAGCAATGATCTTTCCAACTTCGGTTGATCCAGTAAATGCGATCTTGTCGATTCCAGGGTGATTAACAATTAATGCACCAGTCGAACCATCGCCAGTAACAATATTGACAACACCTGCAGGAAGTTCGGCCTGTTGACACACTTCAGCGAACAAGAGCGCTGTCAAAGATGTTGACTCTGCCGGCTTTAACACAACTGTGTTTCCCGCCGCTAACGCTGGCGCAACTTTCCACGCCAACATTAATAGCGGAAAGTTCCACGGAATGATCTGACCTGCAACGCCTAGTGGCTTTGGTGATGTACCAAGACCTGCGTACTCAAGTTTGTCCGCCCAGCCTGCGTGATAGAAAAAGTGTGCAGCAGCTAGTGGGATATCAGTATCGCGAGATTCACGGATCGGCTTGCCGTTATCGAGAGTCTCTAGCACTGCAAATTCACGTGCACGCTCCTGCATGATTCGAGCGATGCGGTAGAGATACTTTCCGCGCTCCTTGCCAGACATCTTTGACCAGGTGCTGACATATGCCTTGCGGGCAGCTTTTACCGCTGCATCAACCTCAGCCTTTCCAGCAAGTGCGATCTGACTGAGCACCTCTTCAGTGGCTGGATTAATTGTTGGGAAGTGCTTGCTTCCCGCAACAAACTTTCCACCGATGAAGTGACCATACTTTGGCTTAATGGAAACCACCGCTCGTGATTCAGGTGCTGGTGCGTATTCAAAGCTCATAGTTTTCTCCACTAATCCATCGTCACATACTGTGGGCTTGAGTAATAACCTTCATCTAACTTCATACGTTGCATCAATAGATCATTGAGCAAAGCACTAGCGCCAATACGAAATAACTTCGGATTGAGCCAATCTGGTCCAACGGTTTCATTGACCAAAACTAACTGCTTAATCGCATCCTTTGTAGTTCTAATTCCACCAGCAGGCTTTACACCGATTCGGGTATTAGCCATCTCATAAAAATCTCGCACAGCTTCGAGCATCACCAATACAACCGGGGGAGTCGCAGCTGGTGCTACCTTCCCAGTTGAAGTCTTGATAAAATCTGCACCCGCTGCCATGGCCAAGAAAGATGCCTTACGTACATTGTCATAGGTAACAAGTTCGCCAGTTTCAAAGATTACTTTTAGGTGAGCCTTGTCACCACACACCTGTTTAATCTGAACTATCTCATTGAAAACATCGATGTAACGACCTGCAAGAAATGCGCCACGGTCAATAACCATATCGATTTCAGCCGCTCCTGCATCAATTGCATCTTGTGTATCTTGAATCTTTACCGGCATTGATGCTCGTCCCGAAGGAAATGCTGTTGATACCGCAGCTACCGGAACATGCTGCCCGCCAATCAAATCCAAGTGGGTGCGAGCCACGGAAACCATGTCGTTATAGACACACACAGCGCCAACGCTGGGAACAGTTGAATCAGTTGGATCTGGGCGAACAGCCTTTGTACATAAAGCCTTTACCTTGCCTGGGGTATCTGCACCTTCCAGAGTTGTTAAATCCACCATAGTGATTGCGGTTTCTATCGCCCAACGCTTTGAAGTGGTCTTTATGCTTCGAGTTGCAAGCATCGCTGCACGAGCTTCGGCACCAACCTGGTCAACACCAGAAAGATTGTTGAGGTAGCTCTTTAGCGAGGCATCACTGCCATCGACTAAACCGTAAAAACTCACGATAACAATTCCTTAAGCGGTGGTCGTAGTTGATCCAAAACCACCTGAGCGGTCTTTGAATCCCTTTCAATTGCCTCAATGTAACACTTCATCTTTGCCTCGGTACCGCTAGGACGAATGATGATTCGCACACCGCCATCAAGCCAGATTCGAATTCCATCGGTAGGTGGCAAGCCATCTGTTGGTGTTGCCAAATCATCGATAGAAGTTACTGATCGGCCGGCAATCTCTTGAGGAGGATTGCTCCGTAAGTTCCCAAGGATTATGCCAACCTTTGAAAGATCACTTAAGCGGATTGAAATTTGTTCAGTCGCATGAAAACCATGTCGCTGCCAGATCTCATCCAGTAAATCCAGAAGAGTCTTTCCCTGTAAGGCTAAATCAGTGGCGATTTGCGCCAAAGTAATTGCAGCCGAGATTCCATCCTTGTCATTAACAGTTGCAGAATCAACTGAGTAGCCAAGTGCTTCTTCGTAGCCAAAGGTTAAGTTTTCAATCTTTGCCAACCATTTAAATCCAGTTAGAGTCTCTTTGAACTCAAGGTTATAGTGATCAGCGATCTTCTTGACGATCGATGAAGAAACAATCGAGTTAGCAAAGATCCCCGAATCAATCTTTCGAGCGATAGATTCAGCAAAAATCGCTCCTAATTCATCTCCACGAAGCATTCGCCACCCAGATATTGGGTCTTTAACTGCAGCTGCACATCGATCAGCATCTGGATCATTGGCGATCACTAAGTGAGCATCAAAGGCCTTCGCAGTTTCTAAGGCGAGATCTATTGCACCTGGCTCCTCAGGGTTAGGAAAGGCAACAGTTGGAAAATCAGGATCTGGTGCAGCTTGTGCCTCAACAAGTATTGGAGATTGAAAACCGGCTTTCTGAAAAACCCTTTGAATTGTTTCAGTACCAACTCCATGCATCGCTGTGTAGACAATTCTTAACGCTCCTGGATTGCTTACTAATGAGGCGGTTTGAGTAATGTACTTTTCAATAATCTCTTCGCCCAAAACTTCCCAAACTTTCCCACGCGGTTGTGATTTTAGAGAAGTAACGGCATCAATCTTGGCGGCGATCGCTTCATCAGTTGGAGAAACAATTTGAGAACCTCGGTAGTAAATACCATCGACCGTGCCACCAAGATAAACCTTGTAGCCATTATCTTGTGGTGGGTTATGGCTAGCGGTGACCATGATGCCTACATCGCACATCAACTCATTTGTTGCAAAGGCCAAGACTGGGGTAGGTAATGAACGAGGAAGAACATAAACCTTCATTCCTGCACCACTCATAATTTCAGCGGTTTCAAAGGTGAAATCTTCAGAGCCGTACCGTGCATCGCGACCAATAACGACAGAGGTTAAGTTGCGCTCCTTCATATAGGCAACGATTCCTGAAGCTGCGCGACCTACAACTGCACGATTCATTCCAGATAGACCTGGTCTGATCGGTCCACGTAAACCAGCGGTACCAAACTGTAGAAAACCATTAAAGGATGCACGCAGCTCTGCTTCATTGCCAGAGTCAAGCCATTGCTGCAACTGCGCAGCGGTTAATGGATCTGGATCATCTGCGATCCAGGCATGAACTTCCTGCTCTAATGAGTGATCCATGTGCTTAGAGTAACTTCGGAATAACCCCTTTGAGAAGTGCGCCCATTCTATCTGCGGCTGCTTTTCCAGCAGCGATTACCTCTTCATGGTTAAGTTTCTCACCAGTGACACCAGCAGCTGCATTTGTGACCAATGAGATACCTAGAACTTCGGCCCCTAATGCATGCGCTGCAATTGCTTCTGGAACTGTAGACATACCAACAAGATCTGCACCCATAGTGCGCATCATCAAAATCTCAGCTGGAGTTTCATATGTTGGTCCGCGCCAATGTACGTACACACCTTCCTGTAGCGATGAATCCTCTTTCTTAACGATCTCTCGAATTCGCTTGCTGTACAGATCTGTTAGATCAACAAATGTTGCACCTGACAGGGGAGATACGGCGGTTAATGAGATGTGATCACGAATCAATACTGGTTGGCCAACTGAATAAGCGGTGTTGATTCCTCCGCAAGCGTTGGTCAAGATAACAACTTTGCAGCCAGCCTTAACTGCGGTGCGAACACTGTGTACTACAGGTTCAATACCTTTACCCTCGTACAGATGTGTTCTTCCTAAGAAAACTAATGCACGCAACTTCTTTCCATTGCTCTCAATCTCATAAGAGCGCACCTTGCCAGAGTGGCCTTCAACAGCAGGTGGAAAAAATCCAGTGAACTCTTCTGCATTGCACTCAAATACCGGTGCACCCAATGCATCAACTGCGCTGACCCAACCCGATCCCATAACCAGTGCAACATCATGATGGGCAAATCCGGTCTTTGCAGCAATTTCTTGAGCTGCTTGTTCTGCGGCAGCTAGCGGGTCTTTATATAGCAGTTCAGTCTGGGTCATGCATCAATAATGTCACAAAGGTTGGTACCACTTGAAACCGTGGTACCAATTACCGCTGTGAGATTAGAGATGGTTCCAGCTTTATGTGCGTTGAGGGGTTGCTCCATCTTCATCGCTTCTAGGACGATGATGAGATCGCCAACTTCTACCTGTGCGCCTTCTTCAACAGCGATCTTTACAACTGTTCCTTGCATGGGGCTTACTAATCCTGTCCCACTTGAACCGCCGACCATGGTTTGTTTTGCGCGGTGGCGCTTTATGACCGGCTTAGCAGCGTGAACAAGGATTTCAAATCGTTTTCCATTGACCTCAGCTATTAGGTTTTCAGGGGCCATATGAGTTTCAAGTGGTGGTTCAGTCAAGACAAATGCTGGAATCTGGTTGTCGAACTCATTTTCGATGTAGCTGGTGTACACCTTGAACTCATGTGTGAAAGCTGGATCTTCAAGAATTGCTCTGTGAAATGGAATAGCTGTTGCCAAACCACCAACGACAAATTCAGATAATGCGCGTCGTGCTCTTTCAATCGCCTGCTGCCGAGTTGCTCCTGTAACAATTAACTTTGCAAGTAAGGAATCAAAGTTTCCGCCGATGGTGTCTCCACCTTGGAATCCGGCATCTACTCGCACACCAGGACCTGTCGGTATCGCCCAATCAGTTATGCGACCCGGAGCTGGAAGAAATGATCGCCCCGGATCTTCTCCATTAATTCTAAATTCAATTGAATGCCCACGAATTTCGGGATCATCAAAGCCGAGTGCTTGACCATCTGCAATTCTAAATTGCTCACGCACTAGATCAAGTCCTGCAACCTCTTCGCTGACTGGGTGTTCAACTTGCAAACGGGTGTTTACTTCTAGAAAAGAGATTGTTCCATCAACGCCAATTAAGAATTCACATGTTCCGGCACCAACGTAGCCGGCCTCCTTCATAATCGCCTTGCTAGAACGGTAGAGCTCTTCATTCTGTTCAGCTGTCAAGAATGGTGCGGGAGCTTCTTCTACTAACTTTTGATGGCGTCGTTGTAGAGAACAGTCTCTGGTGCTCACAACGACAGCATGTCCATGCTTATCGACCAACACCTGTGTTTCAACATGTCGTGGTTTATCTAGGTAGCGCTCAACAAAACACTCTCCGCGGCCAAAACCTGAAATAGCTTCGCGCACCGCTGATGCAAATAACTCTGGAATCTCTTCCATCGTGCGTGCAACCTTAAGCCCACGACCACCACCACCATGCGCTGCTTTAATTGCAACAGGTAAACCATGCTCTTTGGCAAAGGCGGTTACCTCTTCATGTCCGGCAACCGGATCCTGTGTTCCTGCAACTAATGGCGCACCGGCCTTGGCAGCAATTTTGCGCGCCGAAACCTTGTCACCTAAAGCGCGAATCGCTTGAGGCGGAGGGCCGATCCATGTTAAACCTGCATCGATTACCGCCTGCGCGAAGTTAGCGTTTTCAGAGAGAAAGCCATAACCAGGATGAACCGCATCTGCTCCAGATTCATGTGCAACTGCAATCAACTTTTCAATATCTAAATATGTTTGCGTCGCAGTTGTTCCGTGTAATGAATAAGCAGCATCTGCCATTTGTGCATGAAGTGATGTGCGGTCTTCATCGGAGTACACCGCAACACTTTCGATTCCGTGATCCTTGCAGGCGCGAATAACACGTACAGCAATTTCACCACGGTTTGCAACTAAAACGCGCTTCATTTCATCACCTTGGCTTCAGGCCATGTGTATCCCAATTGAGCAAAAGCCTTTCGCACAAATGGCATCGATATGCCAACGACATTTGTGTAATCACCTTCGATTGAAGGAATAAATGGAGAACTAAATCCATCCAGAGTAAATCCACCTGCGACATGTAGTGGCTCTTCCGTTGCAACGTAATCTGCAATCTCTTCATCACTCATGTGATCAAAGCTCACCTTAGTTGTCACTCGATCTGAAATCTCAATATCTTTAACGGTATCGATGATGCAATGTCCTGTATGAAGCAACCCTGAATTTCCTCGTACTCGTTTGGCACGTTCCGTTGCCACATCAGGGCTTCCTGGTTTACCAAGAGAAACTCCGTCAAACTCAAATGTTGAATCGCACCCAATAATGATCGCTGGAAAATCTATTTGTTCACGAACGGTATGCGCCTTGGTAATCGCCAGAGCGATAACCATGTCTGCTGGTGCTAAAGAGTTGAAAAACTCAGTCTCTTCATCCACATGGCTAACGATTATCTTGGGTGAGAGCCCTGCAGACTCTAACAATCGTTTGCGGCTGGTCGATTGAGATGCAAGAACAATAGTTGGCATTATGAATCAAACCTTCTGGCACCAAAGGTAATCTGTTGTGGTAGCGGTTGGCGCAACTGTGGCAAACCATAAACGCTTCGACGAATTACGGGTCTTAACTCTTCACGTTTATGGGCAGCCATTGCCGCCTCAATTGCCGCAAGTTCATCTGGAGTCGGAACTCCATTAGTTATCTCAAATCTCATTACAGTGGCATGTTTCCATGTTTGCGAGCGGGAAGAACATCTCGCTTAGTTTTCAATGTCCTGAAAGCCTTTGTGATGTAGGCCCGAGATTGACTTGGCTCGATAACGGTATCAATGGTTCCGCGTTCGGCAGCAAGGTAAGGATTTGCAAGTGATTCGTTGTAATCATTGGCTAGCTCAGCGCGCTTAGCTACAGGATCTGTCGCCTCAGCGAGTTCGTTGCGGTACAGGATATTTACCGCGCCTTGCGCACCCATAACCGCGATCTCTGCGGTCGGCCATGCAAAGTTAATATCGCTGCCTAAATACTTGGAACCCATAACAATAAATGCACCGCCATAAGCCTTGCGGGTAATAAGTGTTACCAATGGAACTGAAGCCTCTGCATATGCATACAGCAACTTTGCTCCACGTCGAATGATTCCATTCCATTCCTGTTCAGTACCAGGCAAGAAACCAGGAACATCCACTAAGGTCAAAATAGGAATATTAAAGGCATCACAAAAACGCAAGAAGCGCGCTGCTTTTTCGCTTGAGTTAATATCTAAGGTTCCAGCTAATTGATTAGGTTGATTAGCAATAATTCCTATTGTTTCACCCTCGATACGTGCAAAACCAACAACAATATTTGGGGCGTACAAAGCGTGAACCTCTAGAAATTCGCCCTCATCAACTAGGGCTTGGATAAGCACCTTCATGTCATACGGTTGATTAGGGCTATCTGGAATCAAAGTATCCAAAGCGATATCAGATGCCTTTTTCTCCAAAGTTTCTGTTGGTGGAAGATGTGGCGTGGCATCCATATTGTTTGAAGGAAGATATGAAAGCAGCGCTTTTACATAATCGATAGCATCATCTTCATTTTCAGCTAAGTAGTGAGAGTTACCGGTACGGGTGTTATGTGTACGAGCACCACCAAGCTCTTCCATTCCTACTTCTTCGCCAGTTACTGTCTTGATCACATCGGGACCGGTGATAAACATATGAGATGTTTCATTGACCATGACTGTGAAATCGGTAAGTGCAGGGGAGTAAGCAGAACCACCAGCACATGGACCAAGAATCAATGAGATTTGGGGGATTACACCTGATGAGCGGGTGTTAAGTCGGAAAATCTTTCCATAACCATTGAGCGATGCAACGCCCTCTTGAATGCGCGCTCCACCGGAGTCATTGATTCCAATTAAAGGAATACCGGATTTCAGTGCAAACTCAGCGATTTTCACAATCTTGTCTGCGTGTACTTCTCCTAAAGATCCACCCATAACTGTGAAGTCCTGGGAATACAAAGCTATGGGGCGACCATCTACTGTTGCAGTTCCGATAACGACGCCATCTCCATAGGGACGGCTCTTCTCCATTCCAAACTGGGTTGATCGGTGTCGGGCAAACTCATCAATTTCAGTAAATGAATCAACATCGACCAACATTTCAATACGCTCACGTGCAGTCTTCTTACCCTTTGCATGCTGCTTTTCAACTGCGCGCTCAGAACCGGCGTGGATTGCCTCCTCGACACGATCGCGAAGGTCCTCTAATTTTCCGGCTGTTGTATGCAGATCACGACTCATAGGCGTACGGTACTAGTCGTGAGCAAAGAATTGTTAAGAGCACCGCTAGATCAGGCAGAGATCAGCAGATTAATTACGCCGTACTGGCGAGTAAAGGTGGTTGAACTCACGGGTACTACACAAGGTGATCTTGTGTTGTTGGTTCAAGAAGGTAAAGCAAAAGTTGGAGATGTAATCGTTGCCGAGTATCAAACCGCTGGCCGTGGAAGATTAGATAGAAGTTTTGAAGCTGACAGAGGTACAGCCTTGCTCTTTTCCTTTTATATACAACCACAACGCAATCGAGATGATTGGGGTTGGATTCCATTATTGGCTGGCTATAGCGTTGCCAAATCTTTGCATGCTTTTCACGCGGTTGTTAAGTGGCCCAATGACATTTTAATAAATGGTAAAAAAGTTTCTGGTCTGATTGCAGAAGTAGTTGGTGATGGAGTTGTTATCGGTATCGGAGTAAATGTTGGCATGGAAGAGAATCAACTTCCCGTTGATACCGCAACCTCATTGTTAGTTGAAGGCGGAGAAGACATCACCCGCGATCAATTGATTTGTGAAATTCTTGAAGAGTTCGAGAATAACTTCATGCAGTGGGATCAAGGAATCGATGATATTCAACCTCTGTATAGCTCTTTAAGTGCGACGATTGGTACACAGGTACGAGTTGAGTACCCGGGTGGAGCCTCACAGCATGGGATTGCAGAAGGAGTCTCAGATACCGGCGCGCTTATCTTGGATGATGGAACCCATGTTCAATCAGCCGATGTAATACATCTACGATAGGAGCGTGAGCAAAGCCTTTCCTATCGTCGGCGTCATTGGCGCTGGCCAGCTTGCACGTATGAGTATCGCGCCGGCGACAGCGTTAGGTGTTGATCTCCTTCTTCTAGCATCAGATCCGCTGGATTCTGGCGCTCAAATTACTAACCACATTGTCGGCGAATATAAAGATCTAGAGACAGTTCGCTCCTTTGCCAAAAAATGTGATGTTGTGACATTTGAGCATGAATTGATTCCTTTAAGCATCGTCAAAGCTTTAGAAGCCGATGGTGTTGTTGTTCGTCCATCATCCTCTTCATTTATTTACTCTCAGGATAAAGCTGCGATGCGGGAAAAGCTCATCTCTTTTCCATCACCACGCTGGCACATTATTTCTTCAGCAGATCAAGTTCAAGAGTTTCCAGTCATCGCCAAGGCGATTTCTGGTGGATATGATGGTCGCGGAGTCTGGAAGGTTTCCGATGTCCAAGAACTGTCTTTACTTCTCCAACACAACGGAAAGCTATTGATTGAAGAGCTTGTTGATTTTGATTTTGAGATCGCTGTCATGGTTGCTCGCTCACCTCATGGTCAAGCGACAACGTGGGCTCCGACACTAACGATTCAAAAAGCCGGAATCTGCACCATGACAATTACACCCGCACCAGATGTATCTGTAGCACTGAGTGAAAAGGCTCAAAAGTTAGCGCTAGAAGTTGCTGCAGCTGTCGGTGTCGTTGGTGTAATGGCTGTTGAGATGTTTGTAAAAGGAGAAGAGCTTTTCATTAATGAACTTGCTATGCGTCCACACAATTCAGGTCATTGGACAATTGAAGGGTCACGCACAAGCCAATTTGAACAACATCTGCGTGCGGTTTTAGATCTCCCACTAGGTGATCCTTCAATGACCGCGCCTCTTGCCGTAATGGGTAATATTCTTGGTGGAGATAAGTCAGATGTGTACCGTCCTTACCTTCATCTCATGGCGAGGACACCTACGCTGAAGTTTCATCACTACAAAAAAGAGGTTCGCCCTGGCCGCAAGATTGGCCATGTAACTATGGTGGGAGAGAACCTCGTAGAATTAACCCAAGAGGTCCAGCATGCCTTGGACTACATGAGCGGAGAAGTTGATGAGTGATGTAGCGATCATCATGGGGTCAGACTCTGATTGGCCAACCATGGAGGATGCGGCAAAGATCCTTGATGAACTTGGAATTTCATATACAGCAGATGTTATTTCAGCCCATCGCATGCCACTTGAAATGGTTGAGTTTTCTCAAACCGCTCAGTCAAAGGGTTATAAAGTAATCATCGCTGGTGCTGGTGGTGCTGCGCATCTTCCAGGAATGGTCGCATCATTGACTTCATTGCCAGTCATCGGAGTTCCAGTTGCATTAAAGAATCTGGATGGAATGGATTCACTTCTGTCTATCGTTCAAATGCCTGCAGGTGTTCCAGTTGCAACAGTTGGTGTTGGTAATGCTAAGAACGCAGCCCTTCTTGCTGCACGTATCTTGGGAGTATCGGATTCAGCTATATCAGCAAAGGTGTCAGAAGGTTTACAAGAGATTAATAGAATCGCAAAGGAAAAGGGCGAGAGTTTAAACTCTCGTCGCAATCACAAAACAGGCTTTTAAGCGCGAGCCCGATATTCAATCGCCGGGCAACGATCCATAACAGTTAGTAAACCGGCTGCCTGTGCTCGTGCAATCGCTGCTTCATCAATAACATCTAACTGCAACCACACCGCTTTTGCACCGATAGCAATTGCTTCATCAACAACCTTGCCCACTAACTGGGAGTTCACAAAACAATCAACAACATCAACCGCTTCTGGAATATCTGCAAGAGTTATATATCCAACTTCTCCATGAACAATTTCGGCGCGGGGATAGACAGGAATTATTCGGTGACCTTTATCTTGCAGTAACTTTGCAACGCCAAAAGCAGCCCGCTCGGGATTATTGCCAAGTCCTACAACAGCCCAGGTTTTTAAGGCCAGGACCGCATCAATTGTTTCTTGAGTATTAATCGGTTCGACCTAATGCGTGGAACTTCCACCCCGCCTTACGCCACAAGCTGCGATCTAGCATGTTGCGACCATCAATAATTATCTTTGATTTAACTAGTGGAGCAATAGCGGCAGGATCTATCTGTCTGTACTCCTTCCACTCGGTTAGGTGCAGAATCAAATCAGCATCCTTGAGTGCATCTGTAACAACTTCTTGGTATTGAAGATTTGGGAAACGCTTACGGGCAGGCTCAATACCTTGAGGATCATGTACAACAACAATTGCACCGGCGGCTTGCAGTTGCGCAGCAATATCAAGAGCTGGGGAGTCGCGCACATCATCGCTGTCGGGCTTAAATGTTGCACCCAATACTGCAATCTTGTACTGAGTTAAATCATCAGATAACTCACCGCGCACAACATCGATAACCCGCTGGCGAGCTCGAAGGTTGATTGCATCAATCTCGCGCAGGAACTCAAGTGCCTGCTTAGCTCCAAGTTCTTCTGCGCGAGCCATGAATGCGCGAATATCTTTAGGAAGACACCCGCCACCAAATCCGATTCCGGCCTGCAAGAAACGGTTTCCAATACGTGGGTCGTATCCGATTGCTTTAGCCAAAACGGTGACATCACCACCAGCGGCCTCACATACTTCCGCCATCGCATTAATAAAGGAGATCTTTGTTGCAAGGAAAGAATTTGCAGCTACCTTAACAAGTTCTGATGTTGGTAGATCTGCACGAATCCATGGAGTTCCAAGAGCGATAACCGGTTCGTAAACCTCTTTTAGAATTTCCTCTGCACGATCATTTGCAACTCCGACAACTAATCGGTTTGGGGTCAAAGTATCTTCAACAGCAAAACCTTCACGTAGAAACTCTGGGTTCCACGCAAGATCTGCTTGAGGAGCACTCTTTGCTAACTCTGCTCGCAGCCCTTGAGCGGTTCCAACAGGAACAGTTGATTTACCAACGACAAGTGCACCATCTTTTAAGTGAGGCGCGATAGCTGCAACTGCAGCTTTCACATAGGTCAGATCAGCGGCAAGTCCGTCCTTGCTTTGTGGAGTTCCAACACAAACAAAGTGAACATCGGCATCTTTGACTGCAGAAAAATCTGTTGTAAATGAGAGCCGTCCAGTCTTCATCTCTTGCTCTAGCAAGGTGTCTAAACCTGGTTCGTAAAATGGCAGCTTCCCACTTTGCAGAAGCGCAACCTTTTCGGGATCTGTATCGACTCCAACAACGGTAAAACCTAGTGAGGACATGCATGCAGCGTGGGTGGCTCCGAGATAACCGCAGCCAACTACCGAGAGAGTTAAAGTCATGCGGGAGAGTTTACTTCAGAGCCCCGCAAGGGTTTTCATCAGCGGTACGAGTCTTGAATTTATCGATCACAATTGGCTTTGCTGTGGTTGTCGAAGAAGCCGATGGAGTGGGGGTTACCTCATCGGTAAGGGGTAAATCTTCACGAATTCGATTGAATAATTCAGGTGCAAGCTCTGAATCCCAAGTAACTACCGATCCGAGTCCCGGGACACGCGCATTTACATTACCCAACGGGATTGTCAGGGTGCGAACATTGCTTGAAGAGAGGTTTTTCATCTGTTTAGCAAGGGTTAACAAATCACTCTTGTTCAGCTCTGAATCTGTCTTTACAGTTGCGATCGCTGCATTAAAGAAGTTCACGAGTTTGATTGGATTTAGCAATACCCCAGTGCTTGTTACCTTGCGCAGTACTGCACTCATAAACTGTTGTTGGCGTTGCATTCGACCCAAGTCGCCCATCCCATCAAAGTCACGAGTTCTCACATACTTCAACGCTTCGACTCCATTAAGTGTGTGAACTCCGGCAGCAAGAACTAAGTGACTGCCTGGGTCATCAATGTCTCGCTTTGTGCAGACTTCAATTCCACCCAATGCATCCACCATTCCAGCGAAACCTGCGAAACCAATTTCGATGTAATGGTCAATTCGGATTCCAGTTTCATCTTCGATGGTTTGAATCAAAAGCGGAGCGCCACCGAATGCAAAGGCGGCATTAATCTTTCCTTTTGCTGCAGGAATTATCTTAGTTTTATTCAAAGAAGAAGGATGTTCAGGAATAGTCACTAAAGAATCACGAGGTATGGAAATAATTGTTGCTTTGTCCCGAGACTTTGAAATGTGAACCAAGAGCATGGTGTCAGAGCGTGAACCTGCAGCTGTCTTTGTGCTTCCTACGCGCAGTAACTTCAACTGCTCCTTAGTTAGTCCTGCGCGGGTATCTGAACCCACCAACAAATAGTTAAGGGCTTTATTGGGTTTATCGGGACGGGAGTTAACTGAACCGAAGGCATCGATACGGTCGATAGCACCGCTGATTTGTCCAAGTCCTAGCCAGGAAAAGGCGGAAATTAGTACCACTCCCACAGATAGTGAGGTAATAATCCGAATTGCCCGCGTTGATTTCACTGTCAGAGAGTACTTGAGCGATAGCGTGTACGCGTTATGTCGACATCAGCCAGCAGGTTATATGGATCACCGAAGCGAGAAATCTCGGTGATCCTGCCTGTCCTCAACGAAGCCAGGCATTTAGAGGAATCTGTTAATTCAATCCTGGCTCAGAAGTTTGATGGAGCATTAGAGGTCATCCTTGCAGTTGGGCCGTCCAAAGATGGAACGATGCAGATTGCTACAAAGCTTCAAGCTATGGATGCTCGAGTAGTCGTAGTAGAAAATCCATCTGGACGCACCGCAGCGGGATTAAACCTTGCAATCGCAGCTTCACACTATTCAATAATTGTTCGAGTTGATGGGCACTCACAGATTCCGAGTGATTACTGTGAATTGGCCTTTACCATTCTTAATGAAACTGGAGCGGTCAATGTTGGTGGTGTGATGGCCGCCGAAGGAACCACACTCTTTGAAAGATCGGTTGCGAGGGCAATGCGAAGTCCATTAGGCGTTGGAGCATCCCGTTTTCATACTGGAGGCGGTGCGGGCGAAGCTGACACGGTGTATCTAGGATGTTTTAGAAAAGAAGCGATCATCGAAATTGGTGGTTTTGATGAGCGATTTACTCGTGCGCAAGATTGGGAACTCAACTTTCGTTTGAGAGAAGCAGGTGGATTGATTTACTTCGATCCACGATTGATGGTCAGATATCGCCCCCGATCTACAATTAAGGCATTATCAAAACAGTACTTTGAATATGGCCGGTGGAGACGGGTTGTATCGCGCAGACATCAGGGAACGATTAACTATCGATATTTAGCACCACCATTTACCGTTGTAACTACATTACTTTCATTGCTCATGGGCAGCGTGCTGTCTCCGATCTTTTTTCTTCCGGCCCTTGTTTACGCGGTGTTTATTCTGGGAGCTTCAGCAATAATCGGTAAAAGCATCGGAGAAGTTCTTTGCTTGCCAACCGTTTTGCTCACAATGCATATTTCATGGGGGCTTGGATTTCTTACATCGCCGAACTCGATAGCCCCTGCGGTAGCCTTGCATCCGTGAGCACACCACTACAGGTATATGAGCCATTTAAGGCTGGTCTGCCGAAGCTCGGAAAGTACTGGAAATCGTTGTGGTCGAGGCGGACATTCATATCTGAGTACTCCAAATCAGAGCTTCGCGAACAACACTTTGATTCAGTCTTTGGCCAGCTCTGGTTGGTAATTAACCCCTTACTGCTATCTGGGGTTTACTTTATTTTGATTGTGATTATCCGTGGTGGCAGCGATGGCACTCGATATTTGCACTTAACAGCAACTCTATTTCTCTTCTATTTGATTTCTAACTCATTAACCGGGGGAGTGAAATCAATTACCGCGGGACAAAGGTTGATTCTTAACACCGCCTTCCCTCGAGTCATGCTTCCAATCTCAGCGGTAGTCATTGCAATATTTAAATTCCTGCCTACAATTTTTGTATTCTTGATCATTAAGGCGGTACTCGGTTCAAAGTTTGAAGTTGAAATGTTGTGGGCGATTCCAGTTTTGTTCATCAGCATGTTTTTGGCTTTAGGGCTAGCCATAACTATTTCCTGCATAAATGTTTACTTCAGAGATATCGCCAGCTTCTTGCCTTATTTAACTCGAACATTCTTGTATCTATCCCCAGTTCTCTATGAAGCTTCAGAGTTAGATCCAAAACTTCGAATTCTCGAAATTGTTAATCCCTTGTTTCCAATCCTTGACTCTTGGTCATCAGCGCTCGTGCATGGCGAGATGCCTCAAGTTTCAAGTATGTTGCAAGGTTTAGCCTGGGCTGTCGGAATCTTTTTCATCGGAACTTATTTTTTCTTGTCGAGGGAGCGTGAGTTCGCTGTCCGTCTCTAATACACACACTACTCACGAGATTGCGGTTTCCGTTCGCAATCTTGGTCTTACATACACAACTGCGATTGATAGTCGACCAACTTTGAAGGCTCGCGTTAAAGCTCTTGGTCGCGGTTCAAAGCAGACGAGGGTTGTTCGGGCGCTCGATGAAGTAAATCTTGATGTTGAGTATGGTCAGGTATTAGGTGTCATCGGAACTAATGGCGCTGGTAAATCCTCCTTAATGAGATGTATTGCCGGCATTTTGCCTCCTAGTCAGGGTCGCATCGAAGTGAATGGATCGGTGAGCACCCTTCTTGCTTTAGGTGTCGGCTTTAATCCCTCAATGTCGGGGCGGGACAATGTTTATTTAGGTGGACTAGCTGCAGGAATGTCTCGCGAAGAGATAGAAGGCCACTTTGATGAGATCGCTGAATTTTCAGAACTAGGGGATGCAATTGATGCGCCTATGCGCACATATTCATCTGGCATGTATGCACGCTTAGCATTTTCGGTGGCAGCAACGGTTCGTCCAGATATCCTCATTATTGATGAGGCACTCAGTACAGGTGATGCAAAGTTTAAGGAAAAGAGCCTTAACAGAATTAAGGAATTACGAAGCGATGACCGAGCACTAATTTTGGTTAGCCATGCCATGAAAACATTGCGAGAAACTTGTAATGATGTTGTTTGGCTCCACAAAGGAAAAGTTGTACAACGAGGCGAACCCAATACTGTTATTGATGCCTATCAAAAGTTCTTGAATCTCGGAAAGAGTGCAGCAATCGATGAGGATGTATAAGCAACTCCTTGTCGTGTTGGTACTTACCCTGTCAATTCCTGCTCCAGTAAATGCCACTACAGCACCTTCTACATTTGAAATCACAGGTTCTGGGTATGGTCATGGTGTTGGACTAAGTCAAATAGGTGCGCGATCCAAAGCTCTTGCCGGAGAAACTGCGACGGCAATCTTGAATTACTACTTTAAAGATATTGTTATACAACCACTTGATGATTCAAAGATTCTGCGTGTCAATGTCGGACATTTGTTGAGTACCGCACGGATAACTACCGCTACTCCAGATGCGGTTGTGCAGATTTACAGTGGAGACATTGGCGATGCACAAGATGCTGTACCGCTTGCGGTTATTCCAGCTAAAAGCGCTCTCAATTTTACAATTTTAGGTTCCACTGTTGTCCCAAGTATTTCTCTCGGCAAAAAGATATCTACCTTGCCAAGAAATAGAGTTTTTACAGTGCGTTGGAGTGGAACAAGATATTTACCAGGTGTGGAAGGTGTCGTATCGCTTAGTCATTCATCTGCAACTACACGTTATCGCCATGGTCAAATGCAGCTACGAGCGGTGAAGGCATCTACCTTGGGATACAGAATTGAGATAACAAACTCTGTGAGATTGGCTGATGAGTATTTGTGGGGCGTAAGCGAGGTTCCATCATCTTGGCCTGCTGCCGCACTTGAAGCTCAAGCCATCGCATCTAGGAGCTATGCGATGAGTAAAGCGGGTATCTATAGAAGTTCATGTGATTGTGATCTTTATGGAGAGATATCTGATCAGAAATTTCTTGGCTTTGCCAAAGAGTCTGAAAAAGGCTGGGGTAAGTTTTGGAAAGCAGCGGTTACGAACACAAGTGGATTGGTTCTGACTCAAAATGATCTACCGATAGCTACCTACTTTGGAAGCTCAACAGGAGGATTTACAGAAACCGCGGTAAATGCCTGGGGGAGCGAGAGAAGCTATACGCAAATTGTCCCTGATCCTGGTAGTCAGGATCCAAAACTAAATCCAAATTTTTATAAGTGGAGTCGCACCGTACAACAGAGCGCTGTAGCCCTTGCCTTTGGCTTGCCGGATGTGCTGAGTTTGGAGGTTGTCTCGAAGAATGTGAGCGGTACCGTTGCAATGATTCGTGCTACATCAAGTACTGGTGTACAAAAAAACTTACGTGGTGAAACCTTTAGAAGTCGAACAAGAATTCCATCTGCTTACTTTGACTTAGTTAGCGTGCAGGATGCTGTTGAGCCCACCCCAAGTCCCAGTCCGTAAAACAACTTCTAAGCAACCATCTATAGAGTTTCTGCGGAACAACAAATCATTGGCACCAGAAAGTGTTCCAGCTTTAACAATCTCGCCATCTGGCAAACGTACTTTGGCGGCTGCGGTGATGTAAGTACCCGCTTCAATCACACAATTATTTCCTAATGAAATTCCAATTCCTGAATTTGCACCAAGCAAACACTTTTCTCCAATTGAGATAACTTCTTTTCCGCCACCACTGAGTGTTCCCATGATTGATGCACCACCACCAACATCGGTTCCATCTCCAACAATGACACCCGCAGAAATTCTTCCTTCAACCATTGATGTACCAAGAGTGCCTGCATTGAAGTTCACAAAGCCTTCATGCATCACTGTTGTACCAGAAGCAAGGTGTGCACCAAGACGAACACGATCTGCATCAGCAATTCGAACTCCGGATGGAATTACGTAATCAACCATTCGAGGGAATTTATCAACGCCGTAAACGCTGACATGCCCATGGCTTGCCTTTAAACGCGCACGAGTCATTTCAAAACCATCAACAGCGCAAGGTCCTACAGAAGTCCAGACAACATTGCTCAAGATTCCAAAGACTCCATCAAGTACTAGCCCGTGTGGCTTAACGAGACGGTGCGAAAGCAAATGTAAACGTAGGTATGCATCGGCAGCATCGGAAGGAGCCTTTGAAATATCAATTTCAATTGACACAAGTTCGCGTGTTACCGCACGAGCTTTGTCCTCTCCAACAAGTGCAACTAACTCTGCAGGTGCTGATCCGGTAAGCGCTGATAGCGCGGGAGCAGGGAACCACACATCCAAAGTTGTTCCCTTGGAAATAGTTGCGATTCCGTGGCCAGATGCGATGGTCGTCATGTCCTAAGCCTAGCCTCTATTGTTAGCAGCATGCGTATTGCCGTCTTTTGTTCATCCTCGCCTTCGATCGACAGTAAGTATGTAGATCTTGCTTACGAATTGGGCAAGGGGATTGCCGCAACTTCACATGAGTTAGTCACAGGTGGCGGCCATATTTCCATGATGGGTGCCGTTTCCCGAGGTGCGCGTGATGCACATGGAAGAACGGTCGGGGTGATTCCTCAAGCCCTTGTAGATATTGAGTTTGCCGATCATGACAATGATGAGCTACATGTTGTCGAAACCATGGGTCAGCGAAAGCACATGATCACAGATATTTCAGATGCCTTTATCACCTTGCCTGGCGGTGCCGGAACACTAGAAGAGTTTTTTGAAATCTGGGTTGGACATTATTTAAAGTTTCACACAAAGCCTGTAGTCATTTTGGATCCCTTTGGAGTTTACGCGCCATTGCATGAGTTAATAGTTCACTTAGAGGATGAGAAGTTCATCAAGCCAGGAATGCGAGAGATTGTTCAGTGGACAACAACAGTTGAAGAAGCACTGAAAGCATGTCGTGCATGAGAAGCAATCACATTGCGATGAGCTTGGTCATCGATACACCAATAGAAAAAGTTTGGGCCGCGCTTGCAGATTGGGAATCACAAAGCGAGTGGATGCTTCAGACCAAAGTTGAAGTGACCTCTGAGATTCGCGAAGGTATCGGTACATCAATTGCAGCCTTTACTGGGATTGCAAGATTTGGGATCATGGATCACATGACAGTTACATCGTGGAGTCCACCACATGTGTGCGATGTGATTCATACCGGAAGAATTATTAAGGGAACAGGACGTTTTGAGTTAACCGCCTTATCACCGCAAAAAACACGATTTGATTGGTCTGAAGAGATTCTTGCACCGCGAGTACTTTTCCTTCTTATCGCTCCTGGCCTATATGCAGGTGTGCGCATCTCGCTTATGGCCTTACGCCGTCTATTGCACTCAAGGAAGTAAAGTTATGGCATGGGCAAGCAACCGGAAACACTGGCGCAACTTCTTGCCTCATTGCCCGAAGAAGAGCGAATCATCTTGACCATGCATTATGTGAAGGCCATGAGCGCCTCCGATATCGCCTCCATCCTTAGCGTTCCTGAGCGCTCGGCTGAGGCGATTATTCGCCAGGGAAGCTCCAGACTGAGCGCAATTCTGGGCATATAAGCCCAAACCCGATTTCGCACTAATGCTCATTGTGCGAGATACTTTCCTCCTTGCTTTACACCTAGCAGTACCAACGATTTAGAGGAGTCCCCATATGGCAGCCATGAAACCCCGCACTGGTGATGGTCCAATGGAGGTCACAAAGGAAGCCCGCTCCCTTGTAATGCGTATTCCTCTGGAAGGTGGCGGACGGTTAGTTGTCGAAATGAACGCCGAAGAAGCAAACAACTTGAGCGCAGCTCTTCACGCAGCCGTAGCTCTCGTTAAGAAGTAATTTTTGGGTGCAGGCACTAGCCTTGCCAATCATGTCAGCTTTGCCACAGTATGCGCCCCTTGAGATCTCTCAGGCGGTAAGCGCACATTCAATCGCCTTAGGGTTCATAAAGAATTCAGATGGTGGTTTTGAATTTGTAGGTGCGCTTGCACCAAAGGTTGAGGAGTTTTTCGGACTCGATCTTGTTGATGAGTTAACTTTTTTCTCACCCACTGGAAAAGCGGGCGAACTCTTTGAAATTCCCGTGAGCGCAACAGAGGCTCAAGCAGATCGTATTTTTCTTGTAGGTATTGGAGATCAGAGCGGTTCAGCTGCAAGAGCCGCGGGAGCTGCCATTGGCCGCAAAGTTCGCGGCAAAGGTACAACTGTTTTTTCAGCGTGCGTTGTGTCCGAAATTAAGTCTCATGCAATTTCAATTGCATTGGGTGCATGGGTTTGGAACCTAAAGACTGATAAGAAAAAGGAAGAGCCGACAATTTTTGTTGCAAGCAAAGATGTTCAACTCATCAAAGATGCAGCAACAATTGCAAAAGCGATCTGCCGCACACGCGATTTGATTCATACGCCAGCAAATATCAAGACTCCAGCGTGGATGGGTAAACAAGCCGAAGATTTTGCAAAGGGCACGGGATTGACAGTAAAAATCCTTGCCGGTGCAGCTCTTAAAGAGTTTGGTGGCTTGCGAGCAGTTGGTGGTTCGTCACCAAAGCCTGGTCCTCGAATGATTGAGGTTTCATACCAACCAAAATCGAAAAAGAAGTCAGCAAAGGCATTGCCACACATTGTTTTAGTGGGCAAGGGAATCACCTTTGATACAGGTGGCGTTTCACTTAAGCGTCCATACGACACCATGATGGCTATGAAGAGCGATATGGCTGGTTCTGCTGCAATTCTGGGCACATTGACTGCTCTTGAAGAATTGCAACCTAATGTTCGAGTAACGGCGTTAATGATGATGGCTGAAAACGCTATTTCTGCAACAGCTCAACGACCAAGTGATGTAATTGAGCACTACGGTGGAACTACCGTCGAGGTAATCAATACCGATGCTGAAGGTCGCCTGGTTCTAGCCGATGGATTGGCATACGCGGATGCGCATCTAGATCCAGATTATTTAATTGATATTGCAACATTAACCGGAGCTGCAACCCTTGGTCTAGGTCGTCAATATGCAGCTATGTATACACGTGACTACGCATTAGCGGCTCAACTCTCAAAGGCGGGAGAAGCATCAGGCGATCGTGTTTGGCATATGCCTTTAGTTGATGATTATAAAGAAGCGTTGCGCAGCGATATTGCCGATCTCAATCACACCGCAGATAAAGGAAAGTTTTCAGCTGGTTCTGTCACAGCTGCATTATTCTTGGAAAACTTCACATCAAATCGACGTTGGGTTCACCTGGATATTGCAGGAACTGCACGAAGCGAAGTTGATGCGGGTGAAAATTCAAAGGGTGGAACAGGGTTTGGAGTACGCCTTCTCACAGAGTGGATTACCTCATTGTCATGAGAGTAGATCCGCACACCTTTGCTGAAAACTTTCTTCCCGAAGATCACTTTAAAACCCAAGCTCGTGCCCGCGGTGTCGAATTAGGAACGGTTGACACAACACCTGGTGCTGGTGCATTTCTGAAGTATCTTGCCTCAACTTTGAAGGCCCAATCTGTTGTCGAAGTTGGAACTGGATCCGGTGTTGGAAGCCTTTGGTTATTTGATGGCATGTTGCCAAACGGAACATTGACCTCAATAGATGATGAGATGGAGCATTCGCAGATCGCAAAGCTCGCATTTTCAGATGCTGACATTTCGCAGAGCAGATATCGATTGATTACTAATTCTGTCTTAGATGTGATTTCTAAACTGACCGATCGGGCATATGACATGGTGGTCATCCGCCACAATCCTGAAGATTTGAGCTACATCATCAATGAGGCGCAGAGGATTCTGCGAAGCGGTGGGGCGTTAGTTATCGATAATTACTACGGTGGCGGCAAGGTGTGCGATGCAGCTCAGCGAGACCCAAGAACAGTGGCACTTCGTGATGCTGGGAAAATTATTAAGAACGACATAGACCATTGGGTGAGTTCATTGATCCCAATCGGCGATGGATTATTGATCGCAACGAAGTTATAGCAAAATAAGACCATGATCTTTCCACGTAAAAAAATCGCACCCGTGCCTGCACCATGGTGGCAAGGAAATGTACCTGCAAAAAGTTCTAAGGGAAGCATTGCACTTATCGCAGTTTTAGCAGGCGCCGTCGGCGGTATTTTGGGTGTCAACGCTTCGGGTGCTTCACTGTTTAATCGGGTCAATCTTGTTTCATCAACAAGCACCATAGAGCGAGCACCTGATTCAGTCGCAGGGACAGCCCAGCGAGTCTTGCCATCTGTAGTTTCAATTCAAACTCGATCATTTTCAGGTGGTGGAACAGGTTCTGGATTCTTTATCGATAGCGATGGATACATTCTGACCAATAACCATGTGATCAGTTCAGCTGCACAATCTGGTGGAGGAATCCAAGTAATGCTCAATGATGGTCGCAAGTTTTCTGCGAAAATTATTGGGCGAGATGCTTCCTATGATTTAGCGGTGTTAAAAATTGCTGCATCGGGATTAAAAGCGCTGCAATTTGGAGATAGTGATCAAGTCGCCGTGGGTGATTCAGTAATTGCAATTGGCTCACCACTTGGTTTATCTGGAACGGTTACAACTGGAATTATCAGCGCTAAGAATCGCCCTGTAACAGCGGGGGATTCTGAAAGTGAAAGTTCTTTTATTAACGCTCTTCAAACAGATGCAGCGATTAATCCCGGAAACTCTGGCGGACCATTAGTTGATTCGACAGGTGCTGTGATTGGAGTGAACTCTGCAATTGCATCATTGGGATCTGATCTTCAAACCGGCTCTATAGGACTTGGATTTGCTATCCCAATTAATCAAGCCCGAAAGACGGCAGATCAGTTGATTAAGAATGGTGTTGCAACATATCCAGTTATTGGAATCTCTCTAGACATGAATTACCAAGGCGAAGGTGCACAGGTGGCTAACTCTGCTCGTGGAATCTTGCCTGGAAGTCCGGCCGAGAAAGCAGGATTGCGCGCAGGAGATGTTGTCATCGCCTTGGATGGGCAGCCGATAAATAGCCCGGAAGAGTTGATTGTTGCGGTCCGATCAAGGAATGTTGGAGATCTCGTCCGAGTCACATATGTACGTAATGGCAGTGAGAAAACCGTCTCGCTCACATTAATCGCGGCAAAGTAACAAGTGGCGTAGGCTGACTCTATGTTCTTTGACATCGGTGCCGGTGAAATTCTTGGACTTGCAATCCTTGGAATGCTTCTTGTTGGACCAGAACGGTTACCAAAGATTGCTGCAGAAGCTGCTCAATGGGTCAAGAAAGCCCGAGGATTAGCGACAAAGGCAACTTCAGAGCTACGCGAGAATCTAGGACCGGGTTTTGAAGATCTGCAGCCAAAGGATCTCAACCCTAGAACATTTGTAAAGAAGCAGATCTCTGAACTTCTAGAAGATGAGGCTCCGAAGCCTAAGGTGAAGAGACCAACTGCTGTGATTGATCCAGATTTACTATGAGCCTTCTTGATCAAGTAACACACGCACTGTCTCAGGTTAATGATCCTGAATTACGTCATCCCATCACAGAGCTTGGAATGATTGAAGATCTCTCCGAAAGTAAAGGCTCTGTCACCCTAAAGGTGTTGCTTACTATTGCGGCTTGTCCTATGCAAGATCGTCTGCGCACTGATATTTCTAATGCGGTTTCAAGTGTTGAAGGTGTTAAGGATGTCGAACTTACTTTCGGCGTCATGAATGAGGAGCAACGCAACTTTGTTAAAAAGGTTGTTAGAGGTGGACGTGAAAAGTTCATTCCATTTGCGCAGCCTGATTCATTAACCCGTGTCATTGGAATTGCATCCGGAAAAGGCGGCGTAGGAAAGTCTTCAGTGACAGCTAATCTTGCAGTTGCTATTGCCAAGAATGGCTTGAGCGTTGGAATCCTTGATGCAGATGTATATGGACACTCAATTCCACGCTTAATGGGTCTGATGGGCCAGCGGCCAACAGCGATCGATCAGATGTTTATCCCGCTTGAGTCCTATGGGGTTAAGACCGTTTCTATGGAGATGTTTAAGCCTGAACGCTCTGATCCCGTTGCTTATAGAGGTCCACTGCTACATAGAGTTTTAGAGCAGTTGCTCTCAGATGCATATTGGGGAGATCTTGATGTTTTATTGATCGATCTACCACCAGGAACCGGTGATTTAGCAATCTCCCTAGGACAGCTGATCCCGACTTCAGAGATTGTGGTTGTTACAACTCCACAAATTGCTGCAGCTGAGGTTGCAGAACGTGCAGGTCGAATTGCACATCAAATTCATCAACATGTTATTGGCGTTATTGAAAATATGTCTGCATTCCCATGTCCTACCTGCAGCGAAACAATTTCACTCTTTGGCGAAGGTGGTGGAGATGAAACTTCTCGTAGATTGTCACAACTTGTAGGCAGCGAAGTCCCACTTCTTGGAAAGATTCCATTTAGTCCAGCGCTTCGAACTGGCGGAGATGAGGGTGCACCAATTGTGGATGCTGATCCGAACTCTCCTGCAGCTGCTGCTATTTCTGAGATCGCAGAAAAATTGATGAAGCGAAGTAAATCTCTAGTCGGAGTCCGACTGGGTGTCTCGACGTAACTCTTTAGCTAATTCATCAACAACATCAGCAAGCTCGGAGCGGATGAAGTCGCGAGTAGCAACCTCACCCAATGTGTTACGCAGTGCAGCAAGTTCACGGGTTAAGTACTCGGTATCAGCCATCGATCTTTCATTTTGAGCACGGTCTTCATTGAGCTGAATGCGATCACGATCTGCTTGACGATTTTGCGCAAGGAGAATTAAAGGTGCTGCATACGACGCCTGCATTGAGAGAATCAAGGTAAGAAAGATAAATGGATAATCATCAAAACGTAAAGAAGATGGCGCTGCAAAGTTCCAGATAATCCAAAATGAAATAAAGATTGTCATGTACACCAAGAAGCGTGCAGTGCCCAAGAAGCGTGCAAAACGTTCTGATAGTCGGCCAAAAGCCTCGGGATCGTAGTTAGGACGCAAAGATCGTCGAGTTTCACGTGGTGTATCTAAGCCAAAGTTACGTGCCATCTTCTTACCCCCTTAAATACTTTCCGACTCAAATGCAACTGGCGAGTTTTCACGGTGAGCATGGCGCCAATTTTCAGGCAGTAAGTGATCAAGCACATCATCTACCGTTACTGCGCCAAGCAACCGTTCATTGGCGTCGACAACAGGCAAGGAAAGCAAGTTGTAGCTGGCCAAATGGGAGGAAACTTCGTGCAAAGTTGCGTCAGGGTTTGTTCCCTTTGTATCTGTGTCAACGATTGAACCCAGCAAAGTTGAAGGTGGTTCGCGCAGCAATCGCTGATAGTGGACAACACCAATGAAGCGCCCTGTTGGTGTTTCAACTGGCTGGCGGCAGATATAAATCTGAGAAGCAAGGGCTGGAGAGATCTGCTTTTGGCGAACTGAAGCAAGCGCATCAGCAACTGTGGAATCAGCGGTAAGAACAATTGGCTCTGTTGTCATCATTCCACCAGCGGAGTAATCCTCATACGTCATTAAACGTAAAACATCCTCTGCATCTTCTGGCTCCATGAGATCAAGAAGTGCATTTGCACGTTCTTCACCGACCTCACGCAATAGATCGGCCGCATCATCTGGATCCATCTCACCTAAAACATCTGCAGCACGTTCTCCTTCGAGTTCAGCAAGGAGTGCAACTCGATTTTGCTCATCCATTTCTTCCAGAACATCTGCAAGGCGCTCATCATCAAGTGCGCTAGCAACTTCAATACGTCGCTTAGGCGCAAGATCCTGAAGAACTGCGGCAAGATCTGCGGCACGCAAGTTAGCTAATGTTGAAAGAAGATTGGCAACACCTTGATTTTGTTCGGTGTTTGCAAATCCGATTACCTCTTCCCAGGCAACAGTTGATGTTGCCCCTTTTCGACGTAAACCTCGACCTTTGCGCATGATGTGTACTTTGGCAATTAACCAATCACCATTGCGATTTTGCTCCATTGCCATATCTTCAACAACCACATCTTCGGATGTCTCTAGCAATGTAATAGAGCGATCGAGCATTTCTCCCAAAACCAAAACTTCACCAGGTCGGGTTTCAAATCGACGCATATTCAATAATCCTGTAATAACAAGAGCTCCGCTTTCAATTGATGTAACGCGGGTGATGGGAACAAAGACTCGTCGACGCAAAGGAACTTCGACTACTAAGCCAAGGATTCGTGGCTGTTGATTGTTGGAACGCAGGGTCGCGACAGCATCTCGCACCTTTCCTACAGGATCGCCATTAGGGTCAAAGACCGCGGTACCTGCAAGTCGGGCGAGAAATACTCTATTTAAGAGATTGCCGCTCATGAGATAAGGGTACCTTTCTCTTATGAACTCAGGTGAACGCATTAATGAACATACAGCGATCCCTGCAAAGCCAGATCTCATTCGTCTAGGCGTAGGAATAATCGGTATTGGAACTTCTGGCCCATTAATTGCAATGAGTGCAATGCCTGTCCTTACTTTGATTTTTTGGCGTAATTTGGGTGGAGCTATTGTGACTCTTCCATTTGCGCTTCGCCATTCACGTGATCGTGCAGGTATTAAGTGGGCTGTAATAGCAGGTGTCTTGCTCGCACTTCACTTTATTGGCTTCTTTTTAGCGATGAGGATGACAACAGTTGCCGCAGGAACCGCACTCGTTGCACTGCAACCTATCTTTGCAGCCTTGTTTGTAAAGTTTAGTGGGGGACACATACCCTCAACTGCATGGCTAGGAATGATCGTTAGCTTTGT
>JBIKXW010000046.1:0-10362 GCA_044355565.1 Candidatus Planktophila sp.
CACGTTCTTTGTCCAAGCAAGCGGTTAAACAGATGGTGAAGATCGCACCAGGAATAGATGTTGAACATTTCTCTCCGCAGGATTCCTCTGAGCTTCGACGAGAGTTAGGTCTGGATGAAAAGAAGGTGATTGTCTCTGTTGGAAGACTTGTGCATCGAAAGGGTCAGGATCATTTGATTGAATCGATGCCGGAGATCTTGGCAAAGGTTCCCAATGCCCATCTGTTGATCGTTGGTCGAGGACCGTACTTGGAGCATTTGGCTAAGTTGGTGGCGGTCAACAAGGTTGAAAATCATGTTTCATTTATAGGAAGAGTTCAGTATGCAGAACTTCCACGATTTATCTGCGCTGGCGATGTATTTGCAATGCCTTCCCGTTCCCGTTTTGCTGGTCTTGAGGTTGAAGGATTAGGAATTGTGTATCTCGAAGCCAGCGCATGTGGCCTACCCGTTGTTGCTGGTAACTCTGGGGGAGCACCGGATGCGGTGGTTGAAGGGATCACCGGCTTAGTTGTTGATGGAACAAACAACTCGCAAATCGCTGACGCAGTAATCACACTGCTTACAAACCCCCAGAAATGTAAAGAAATGGGTGACGCTGGCCAAGCATGGATTAAAGAAAATTGGCGCTGGGAGATTTGGTCTAAGCGTTTTAATGAACTATTAGAGGAGTAATCCTCTTTCACGAGCCTTCACAATTGCAGCTGTTCTATTTGTACATTGCAGTTTTCGGAAGATTGACGAGATGTGTGTCTTTACTGTTGAAGTGCTGATAAAGAGAGTGGATGATATTTCAGCGTTACTAGCACCCTTGGCAATCAAGTGAAGTAGATCAATTTCTCTCGGAGTTAAGTGGATAGTTTCATGAGATGGGTTATGCAAGAGGCTCGAAAAGGATTGTGGATTATCAAGGGCAAAGTTAAGCGCCGACAATATTTCATCGATTGACTGACTCTTAGAGAGATAAGCATTTGCTCCGGATCTGCGTGCTAATTGTTCAAAGATCGAAGGCTCATTCATTGAAAGAATCAAAATCGCAGTTCGAGGGGACACTTTTCGTACCCATTGAACTATTTCAAAGCCGGAACCATCTGGAAGGTTGAGGTCAACAATTATTGCCTGAGGGTTAAATGCTGCTATTTTTGAATGGGCCTGCTTAATCGTCCCAGCCGCTTCGATAGAAGTAAATCCATGGAGTTGTGCAGCCGCAATGAGACCTTGGCGCACCACATCGTGATCATCGATAACAAGAAGACGTGTCATTACCCCTCCAAAGGGATTGTGACTCCAATTCTTGTTCCTTGAGGTGTTGAATCAATGTGGATCTCCCCATTGAGCATTGCAATCCGCTCCTGTATACCCTGTAGACCGTAAGAGCCATCTTTGGTTATGGCTCCACCCTTGCCATCATCGCTGATCTCTACCGTTAAATTCTTCGCTTCCGAGTGTTTCGCTATATTACGCAAAATCTCTTGAATCACGAGAAAGATCTCACGCATCGGGTCAACCTCATGATGTTCACTCAACAGAGGTTCGGAGGTACGTAGTTGATGAATTTCAGCGCGAACCTTTTCAATGAGCTCTGTGGCTGTAAACCGCATCATTCGTAGTGAACTCTTGAGATCTGCATCATGGCATTGAGCAATCGCCTGATCAATGGAAAAGCCCAGGACCACGAGGTCCTGGGCGATCCCATCATGTAACTCTTGTGCGAGGGTTACCCGCTCATTGTTCATTTTGCGAACAAGGCATCAATCTCTTTTGCGAACTCCTTCGCAACCACATGTCGCTTAACGGAAAGCTTTGCCGTCAAATGGCCACCTGCGATTGTGAAATCAGTTGGCAGTAATGTGAACTTACGGATTGATTCCGCCTTACTAACCGCCTTGTTTGCTTCATCTACCGCAGTTTGAATAACAGCAATTAGATCTGGATCATTGACTAAGTCAGCCAATGAAGCGCCATCCTTCTTGTTGTTAGCGATCCAAAGCTTGAGCGCATCTGGATCAACTGTGACGAGCGCAGCGATAAATGGTTGGTTATCTCCAACGACCATGCACTGGCTTACCAATGGATGAGCGCGCAAGCGATCTTCAAGAACAGCTGGTGCAACATTCTTTCCACCTGCTGTAACAATAAGCTCCTTCTTGCGACCGACGATGTAAAGGAATCCTTCATCATCTAGCTTTCCAAGGTCGCCAGATTTGAACCATCGCTCTGAATCAAATACCTCATCATTTGCAGCTTGGTTTTGCCAGTAGCCATCCATGACGATAGGTCCGCGAATTAAAACCTCACCATCCTCAGCAATCTTGATTGATGTACCTGGAATTGGACGACCAACTGAACCAACTCGGTGTGCACCATGTAGGTTCAAAGTTGCACCCGCGGTAGTTTCAGTCAAGCCATACCCTTCAAGAACTGAGATTCCAATTCCGCGATAGAAGTGGCCTAAGCGCACACCCAGGGGAGCACCGCCAGAGATCGCAGCTTCCACGCGTCCGCCCATACCTGCGCGGATCTTGCTGTACACCAACTTGTCAAAGAGGCCATGCTTGAGTTTAAGAACTGGTGACATATGCTTCTTATCAAGGGCTTCTGAGTATGCGATCGCAGTATCTGCCGCCTTCTTGAAAATCTTTCCCTTACCAGCAGCTTCTGCCTTAGCTTCAGCTCCGTTGTAAATCTTTTCAAAGATACGTGGAACAGCGAGAACAAAGGTTGGCTTAAATGTGCCGAGATCGATTGGTAGTCGACCAACTGGATCGCTGCAATGAGCTAAGTGAAGACCAGCGGTGATTGCACCAATTTGAACCATTCGTCCAAATACGTGTGCAACGGGAAGGAACAACAGAGTTGATCCTCCAGGCTTAAGAAAGAGTTCGCTAGCACCTTGCACAACATTCCCGCACTCAGCTAGGAAATTGCTATGTGATAACTGAACACCCTTAGGTTTGCCTGTGGTTCCAGATGTGTAAATCAAAGTTGCAAGAGATGCTGGAGTCAACGCCTCACGACGACGATCAATCTCGTCATCTCCGATGTGCTTGCCGGCTTCACGCAACACAGTCAATACATCATCTGTCATCGCCCACATATTGCGAGTGTGAGCTGGCATTACAGTCTTAACCACATCAGCTAATGCAGGAGTCTCGACAATGATCGCTACAGAATGAGAGTCATTGAGAATCCAATCGATCTGCTCTGCAGATGATGTGTCGTAAATAGGAACTACAACCGCACCAGCAAACCAGGTAGCAAAATCTAAAATCGTCCACTCGTAACGAGTACGAGCCATGATGGCTACACGATCACCGATTTGAACTCCGGAAGCGATCAGACCCTTTGCAGTTGCGCGGATCTCCTCTTCAACTTCGCGAGCGGTGACAGGTTGCCATCCATCGCCTAATGGGCGAGACATGATGACGCGCTCTGGTTCAAACCAGGCACGTTCTGCGATCAGATTGGTGAGATTCCCGGCGGTAGCGGCGGGAACGAGAGGTGGGATTGAGATTTCATTCATGGGCGAACGCTAGCGCGGAGGCGGACAAAAGGGGAAGAGGGTAGCCTTGCGCCATGGCCCAATTCAGCAAATCTGTAATAACAATTGACGCTCCAATCGCAGCGGTACAGAAACTTCTCTTTGAGTTAGATAAGTACCCCGAATGGTCAACCCAGATTAAGAGCTCTGAAGCCCTTGATCGCGATGACCAGGGAAGGGTAACCAAGGTGAAGATGAGTATTGATGCAGGAATGATGAAGGATCGCCTCACCCTGGATTACGACTGGAGCCAAGCTCCCAGCAAACTTTCATTTTCATTAGAGGATGCCGACTTGTTAACTGGAATGGATGGCATCTACTCAATCTCAAGTATTGATGAGGACACCACCGAGGTTACATATGAACTCGAAGTTTCTCTATCGATGCCAATCCCGGCAATGATGCGCCAAAAAGCGGAGAAGGCAACTATTGATGCCGCTCTTGCTCAAATAAAGTCACATCTAGAGGCGTAAGTTTTTGATGGGCAACACGATCGGAATCGATGTTGGGGGCACCAAGGTATTAGGTGGCGTTGTTGATCAGAGTGGAAAAATTCTGGCAACTGCGCGCAAAGATACGCCTCGTCAAGGAGGCGCTGAATTAACTCGCACCATCGCCGACATAGCGAAAGAGCTGATGGCTAAGTTTGAGGTTTCTTCAGTAGGTGTTTCAGCAGCTGGATTTGTCTCATCAGATCGAAAGACAATGCTGGCAACACCCAACATCGCTGATTGGAATGGTGTCGATTTAGATGCCGAACTAACATCGTTGATTGGCCTTCCTGTTGTTATTGAAAATGATGCAAACGCCGCCGCTTGGGGCGAAGCAAAGTTTGGTGCAGGTCGAAAGCAAAACCACATGATGATGCTTACGGTGGGAACCGGAATCGGCGGCGGAATTGTGATTAACGGTGCTTTGTACCGTGGGGCATTTGGTGTGGCCGCAGAGTTTGGACATTTGCGTGTGGTCCCTGATGGTCATCTCTGTGGATGTGGCGCACGCGGATGTTTTGAACAGTATGCATCTGGAAATGCTTTATTACGCCATGCACGCGAGGCGATAAATGCAAGCCCTGAAATTGCTCGAAATCTATTGTCACGGGGAGATGGAACAGTAGCTGGCTTAACCGGCCAAGCGATAACAGATGCTGCCCGCGATGGAGATCCAGTTGCACTCGCAGCCTTTAATACAACAGGTCAATGGCTTGGAGCGGGAATCGCATCGCTATCGGTTTTGCTAGATCCTGCATGCGTTGTAATTGGCGGGGGAGTAATCGATGCTGGTGAGATTCTCTTGAAGCCAACTCGTGATGCCTTAGAACGCACTATGCCCTTTGCGGGAAAGCACCCTTACCCCGAGTTAATCGCAGCAGAGCTGGGTAATGAAGCAGGCCTTGTCGGAGTTGCTGATCTAGCCCGTGCTTAAAACTCAAAGGGATATTTCAAACCAATTTGCTCCCTGACTGTATCCATACTTTTCATGATGTCGACAGTGTCTCTCCACGTCAAAAGATCAGATTCCATTTTCCCGGCTTGAACTAGCTGCTTGAATATTTCAGCCTGCTCACGTAATCCATGACCGCTGTAGGTGTTTGGATACTCTGTCACTGAACCATCGTTGAGAATAACTCGCATATTTGCTGGGTTGTAAAAGGTGCGATCAATTTCTAGCCAACCATGCAAACCTGCAACGACTGCGCGGCATGGTGTTTGCTCCAACATGGTGGTGGTCAATACAGCTTGGGCTCCGTTTTCGTAGGTAAAGATCATCGAACTCTGTGCATCGACCCCTTTGTCACTCATCACCGCAGAAGAGTTAATCGCAGTTGGATTTCCCAAAATCATATGAGCAAAGGAGATTGGATAGATTCCAAGATCTAACAAGGCGCCGCCGGCTAATTGTGGTTCAATCAATCGCGGAATGTTTTGATCTGCAAGTCGTTGTCCATGATCAGCATGAACTGAAATAATTGGACCCAATACACCACTTGCAATTATCTCGCGCACCTTTGCATAATGTGGCAAAAAGCGGGACCACATAGCTTCCATGAGAGCCACATTGTTATGTGATGCGGCATCAACCATCGCTTGTGCTTGCTTGGCGTTGACTGCAAATGGTTTTTCACACAACACCGGCTTCCCTGCATTAAGAGCGGAAATCACATTGTCATGATGGGCAGGATGTGGGGTTGCGACGTAGATCGCATCGATCGAAGAATCATGAACTAGCTCTTCATAACTTCCGTAAGGTGTGCCTCCAAATTGATCGGAAAAACTTCGCGCATTGCTTAATGAGCGAGAACCCACCGCACCAATTGTGTGGCCTTCTAGCAAAGTTAAATCCTTTGCAAATCCTCGTGCGATTCCACCTGGACCCAGAATTCCCCAGACAAAATCACTCATAGGGCGGCGCCATCATCATCACGATCGGTCTTGTGAAACCAGCGTTGTATTGCATCTCGCGCAGATTGAACAAAGCTTCTGGGAGTTTGCGCAGGAGGGTTAGGTGGGACAAAGCCTTCATCATCGATTCGATCAAGATCATCCAGGTATGTTGAGGGAGAGGATTGATCCAGATTTAAGCCAGAGATGATCGACTCGAACTCTGAGCGGATCAACTCCTCTTCATCAAAGCCATCTGACTCTTTTTTCTCATTACCCACCCTCAGATAGTGTCATAGTCGTCAATAGCCACTAAATTAGCCCCGTGTTGAACAACCTGCCCTACGGAACCTTGCGGGCCTTTCTGACCCCATTTCTAATGTTGGCCTTTCGTCCAAAGGTTCGTGGTCTGCGCAATGTTCCATCTAAGGGGCCGGTCATCATCGCCTCAAACCACTTGTCCTTCAGTGACTCGATCTTTATGCCATTAGTTGTTCCTCGTAAGGTGACCTTTCTTGCAAAGAGTGAGTACTTCACCTCCCCAGGCCCTAAAGGGTTATTGAAGAAACTCACCTTCATCGCCTTGGGACAGGTTCCTGTAGATCGTTCAGGTGGCCGTCGCAGCGAGGCGGCATTGATTACAGGACTTAAGGTTCTTGCAGATGGTGATTGCATTGGAATTTATCCTGAAGGAACGCGTTCACCCGATGGTCGGTTGTACAAGGGCCGCACCGGAATAGCAAGACTTGCAATTGAATCAGGTGCGCCTGTGATTCCAGTTGCAATGTTTAATACCGACAAGATTCAACCAACTGGAAAAGTGATTCCTAATGTCAAACGTGTAGGAATGCACTTTGGTGAACCCATGTACTTTGATGGTGATTCAACTGATCTTCAACATCTTCGCGATGTCACCGATCAAATCATGAACGCTATCCATGCCATGTCTGGACAGGAGTACATAGATATCTATGCTCCTAAAAAGGCAAAGCTGGGCGTCGTCGAAGAAGAGGATTAATCCAGGGCGTTACGTGCCTCAAGATAGTTACATGTTTGGCACTCACTCCCTGCATCTGGAAGTTCACCCTCAAGAACATCGATGAACTCACCAATAACCTTCAAGAAGTTAGCTTGATCCCGTTCCACCGGAACATACTTTTGAAAAACACCAAAGCCATACTCATCGGCGTTGCTTCCAATCGCTGTAGTTGGTCGCCACACTAAAAGACCCATCGATGCAACACTCTGCGATTTTCCAGCGGCCGGGTTTTCTAAGGCATAGGCGTAGGCCTCAAGTTGAGGGGAGTAGAACTGACCGCTATCTCGCTGACTATCTGAAACCTTGCAATCGATTAAACCGATAGTGCCATCATCATTTGTAGAAACAAGATCGTACTTTCCAAGAATTCTCCAACGACTTTCTACGCCATTAACTACTAGCGGCTTGCTCTTAACCCACTCGCCCCATTTGCTCACTTTCCCTGGACGTAATGAAGAATCAATTGTTGGCATATCTGCGCCCTGAAAATGTTCTTCCTGTAAGGCCGCCATTGTTCCAACGAGTGGAAAAGCCCCAGGCATAGTCACCTTGAACCAGTACTTGATCCATAAGCATCTCTTACAGGTTGATAATCCAAAGGTGAGATCAGAGGGAGAGATATTTTCACGGGCGGGCTTAGCAGGTTTAATCATGTGCTTATTGTGTACTCAGGCACTGACAATTGCTGAATACAAAACTCCAAGCCCCAAAATAATCATGATAATGCCACCTGTTGCACGTAGTTTTTCTAAGCGTTTGCTATCAGTTGCTAACCAGTTTCGCGCTGTCCCTGCCAGTAAGCCCCACGTACCATCTGAAATAAAAGCCAAAATCGCAAAGACAGCGCCCAAGAGAATGAGCTGAGAAGTAACGCTGCCACGTTCACGATCTATGAACTGCGGAAGAACTGCAGCAAAGAAGACAACACCTTTAGGGTTAAGCGCCCCAACCCAGTAGCCATCCCACATAGATCGTCGTGCGCTAGGTGCAACATCGCCTTGCTTGGTCATGTCAGCTGCATGCACGCTGCGTTTTCTAATGGCATCGATTCCAAGATAAATCAAATACAGACCGCCACCCCATTGCACCGCAATATAGGCAAGCTCTGAACGTTGCAAGATTGGACCAAGTCCAAGAGCCACAAATACTGAGAGAGAAAATGCCCCAGTGACATTTCCAGCGACTGAAAACACCGCTGTTTTTCTACCCCACGCGATGGCCCGAGCGATTACAAATAAAACGCTCGGGCCAGGCGCCAAGATAATCACCATCGCGGCTATGAAATACTCAGGAAGCCGCGATGGAATGATCATGAAGGGATGTTACTTATTGCCTCGTGCATCTGCAATTGAGTGAAGAAGTCGATATCCAAGGATTGCAACCAAGGTTGCGTTAATGATTCCGTTGAATGTGTAATCTCCACGAGTCCATGACATATCGGCGATACCGATAATCAATGCAGAACCTGCGATTAAGAGGTTTGTTGAGTTAGCAAAATCAACCTTGCCTTCGATCCAGATACGAGCGCCAACAACGCCGATCATTCCGAAAAGTGCAACGCCGACGCCGCCAAGTGCTCCTACTGGAGTTGCACTAAGAACCGCTCCGAACTTAGGTGACAATGAAAGTCCGATCGCACCCACTCCTGCAATCCAATAAGCAGCTGTTGAGTAAACCTTAGTTGCAGCCATTACGCCGATGTTTTCGGCATATGTTGTTGTACCTGAACCTCCACCAAAGCCTGCAAGTGTTGTTGCAACACCATCGGCCATCAAAGCGGTGCCCATTTGATCATCAAGATCTTTTCCAGTCATTGAAGCAACAGCCTTTACGTGACCAACGTTTTCTGCGATCAAGACGAGAACTACAGGAAGGAAGAGGATGATTGCCTTGCCATCAAATGTTGGATTGGTAAATTCTGGAAGTGCTAACCACTTGGCAGCTTTGATTCCGTCTGTATTGACATCGCCTTGTATGAAGGCAACGCCGTATCCGATTAGCAGGCCAAGGAAGACGCTGATGCGACCCATGAAGCCACGTGAAAAGGCAGAGATGATTCCGATGGAAGCCAGGGTGATAACACCGATCAATGGAGCGGCAACAAAGTTGTTCTTTGCTGCTCCTGCAAGGTTGAGTCCGATAACCATCACGATTGTTCCTGTTACTACAGGTGGCAACATCCAGTTAATCCAGCCAATTCCAGCTTGCTTAACAATGAGACCAACTACGGCCAAGATCACACCTGTGACAACAACGCCGCCAAGTGCTGCGCCCATTCCGCCACTTGTCTTTGCTGCTGCGATTGGAGCTAGAAATGCAAAGGAGGAGCCGAGGTAACTTGGAACCTTGTTTTGCGTTAAGGCTAGGAAAATAAGGGTTCCTATACCTGAAAAGAAAAGTGTTGTTGTTGGGGGAAATCCAGTAATGATGGGAACCAAGAATGTTGCACCAAACATTGCTGCAATGTGCTGAAGACCGACGCCGATAGTGCGAGGCCAAGTAAGGCGCTCATCGGTGGATACAACTTCACCTGAGTTAACCGTCTTACCGTTTCCATGCAGTTTCCACGAGAGTAGAGACACTTGAAACTTCCTTCCTAAGGGGCTCAAATCGAGCCTGAGAGTTCAGGGTAGAACTGGGCTGGGTGTTACCTGTGTGTACGCCACACCCCTACATGGGTGAAGATTTCCCCTATATGCGTGTTCAGGTTGCGCTCGGTGGGTATATCCCAATAGATTACGGCTCGATATATCGAATAGATACATTCGACGGAGCAATACGACAACAGTGAGGAGGGTCAGATGCGCTCGCGTTCAGAGTCGCTCGAATTCGCCCTCCTAGGGCTCCTTTCTCAGGCCCCACTGCATGGCTATGAGCTTCGCAAGCGAATCCAAACCATCTTTGGACCCTTCCGAGCTCTCTCATTTTCCGTGCTCTACCCACAGCTTCGTCGCATGATGGAGTCTGGCCTTATTGAAGAGTCAGCGGTGGAAACAACATCCCGCAGATCGCGCATTGTCTATGCGATAACAGATAAAGGCGCTCGCAAATTTGAGGATTTAACTGAATCGGTAACACCTGAAACTTGGGAGGACGAGGGCTTTGAGATTCGATTCGCCTTCTTCTCGCCGACTTCAGCGAACAACAGAGTAAGAATTCTTGAGGGGCGCCATCGTCGCCTTAAGGAGAAAGCCGAAATCCTTCGTGGTGAACTCGAGAAGTCACCTGTTGGTATCGACAAATATCTGGAGGAGTGGCGACGTCACTCACTGGAGACAGCTGATCGAGAGATTGCTTGGCTGGAAGACATGATCAAAACCGAGAGGAAATAGAGTGAACATCACAACCGGTAAAGGCGACATCCGTGTTGCAATTGTTGGCGTTGGAAACTGCGCTAACTCA
>JBIKXW010000078.1:0-3230 GCA_044355565.1 Candidatus Planktophila sp.
CCTCCACCGTGCACAACTACAACCCTTTCACCCGTTGCTAGGGCGGCGGAGATAGCCTTTGCGAAATTTCCGTTCTCATCCTTCATGGCATGGCCACCGAACTTAACGACGATCATGTTGAGTACGCTGAATTCTCGTGAACATAATCATGTGTAAGGTCATTTGTCATGATTGTCGCCGTTGAAGAACCAACCTTCAAATCAATATCAATTTCTACTAAGCGCGCTTCAAAGTTAACCATTGACTTGTCGGCATCTGGTGCACTGTTAGTGCAGACCTGCACGCCATTGAGCCTTACATCGATTACCAGAGGATCTAGATGAGCATCGGCGGTACCGGCAGCTGCAAGAACTCGTCCCCAGTTTGGATCGCCACCGAAGATCGCTGCCTTTAAGAGATTATTTCGAGCGCAGGCACGGCCAACTGCAACCGCATCACTTTCTGAAGCAGCGTTAAGCACCTTAATTGCGACAGTCTTGGTTGAACCTTCGGCATCTGCGATTAACTGTCCAGCAAGTGATCCACATACCTGCATCAACATTTCTTCAAGATCGCTATCTGATATTTCGACACCGCTGGCTCCTGATGACATGAACAGGACAGTGTCATTGGTTGATGTGCAACCATCAGAATCAATGCGGTTATAGGTTCGATCTGTTGCTCGTTGAAAGATTTCTTGAAGATTCTCAGAAACAACTGCATCAGTCATCACGACGGACAACATGGTTGCTAATGCTGGGGCCAACATTCCAGCTCCCTTTGCTATTCCTGCAAACTCTGCGCCGTTCAATGAGGCGGTTGCAATCTTTGGAACAGAATCAGTGGTCATGATTGCTTGCGCACTTGTTTGCAGACCATTGTTATTGAGCGCCGGCACAATTGAATCAACTCCTGCGATTATCTTCTGCATCGGCAATAGTTCACCGATTAAACCGGTTGAGCAGACGATTACCTCGCCGGATGAAACATTTAGCAGTTGCCCAACATGCTCTGCCGTCTTGTGAGTATCTGCGAACCCTTGTGGTCCTGTACAGGCATTTGCTCCTCCACTATTGAGAACAGCGGCTCGAACTATTCCGCCTTTAGCAACCTGACGTGACCAAATAACAGGGGCTGCAACAACTTTATTACTTGTGAAAACAGCGGCTGCATTGAACTGTGGGCCCTGATTCTCAATCACTGTTAGATCAAGAGCACCGTTGCTTTTCAAACCTGCCGCAATTGATGCTGATCTAAAGGCTTGAGGAAGCTTCATGCGCCGATACCGTCAAGTGCTAAACCACTAATCTCGGAAAGTCCGCAGATCAAATTAGCATTCTGAATCGCCTGCCCTGCAGCACCTTTTCCTAAGTTATCGATAGCAACTGAGATGACTAAACGGCTTGCGTGCTCATCAACTGCTACCTGCACCTGAACCTTATTGCTACCCGTAACAGCACTTGTCTTAGGCATCTGTCCGAGAGGCAAGAGATCAATGAAAAATTCATCTGTGTAATGCTTGGCATATAACTCATGAGCTTGCTGTGTCGTTAAAGGTTGAGTCAACTTGGCGGTTATCGTAGAAAGTATTCCTCGTGGCATCGGAGCCAAGATTGGTGTGAATGAGATCTTTGCTTCTGCTTGAGCGACCGCTGACAAAGCCTGTTCGATTTCAGGTGTGTGCTGATGAACTCCACCGAATTTATAGGAAGTCAGCGATCCCATTATCTCGCTAGCGATGAGATTGATCTTCGCACTTCTTCCTGCACCGGTTGTGCCAGAAGCAGCAACAACGACAATATCTGAAACATCAATTACACCAACTGCTGGTGCGATTCCAAGTGAAATCGAAGTCGCGTAACACCCAGGGTTAGCTACTTTGCTTTCCTTTTTGATAGCTTCACGTTGACCAGGTGCCAGTTCAGGTAATCCATATACCCACGCTCCTGCATGCTTGCCACCGTAGTACTTTTGCCACTGAACGGGATCTTCTAAACGGTAATCTGCACCTAAATCAACAATCTTTACTTGTGCAGGAATCTTTGCGATTAGTGCAGCTGACTCACCATGTGGCAAGGCAAGGAAAACTAATTCGACCTGTGAGAAATCAATCGAATCAACGGTTACGAACTGACGACCCGCATAGCTTTGTAGCTGAGGATGGACAGATGTGACCTGCTCCCCTGCATTTGAGTGCGCGCTTACAACTGTAACCTCAAAATGTGGATGTATCGCCAGCAGCCTTAAAAGCTCTCCGCCTGCATATCCGCTTGCCCCAATGACCGCTGTTTTCATGGCTCTAGGGTAAAGGATTATCTATAATTATGCAATCTTGTGCATAATTATGCGGTACGGGGAACGGCCCCAAACTTAGCTACCGCAACAGCGGTGGCCGATTCACGCATTGCTGATACCTCTTCACCCGTAAGCGTGCGATCAGAGGCGCGGAATACCAAGGTGAAAGCAAGCGAGATCTTTCCATCACCAATCTTGTCGTAGCGATCAAAGAGGGCGATGGACTCAAGCAACTCCCCTGCACCTTCGCGCAGTGCTCCTTCAAGATCGGCAGCGCTCACAGCTGAATCAACAATCAAAGCAACATCTTGAACCGCTGCAGGCATCGTGCCTACCGTTGTAGGTCGAACAAGGGTTGAATCAGGAAGTGCATTAAGCGCTACTGCAAAGGCGACCGAGCGTTCAGGAAGACCATAGGCTGCAACGATACGAGGATGTAACTCCCCAGCATGAGCGACCGCCTTACCGTTAACGATGAGCTCGGCGCATCGACCTGGGTGCCATGGTGCAAGATCAGAACGGGCAACGCTCCATTGGAGATTACATAGCGCCAAAATATCCTGGGCAAAGGCGATTGCATCCTGCCAGTTATATGCACGAGCTTTACCTTGCCAGTTCTCATTTTCAGTTTTGCCAACTAATAAACCAGCTACGTGATACCCCTGCGTTGGAACGCTTGCAAAAATTTCATCAATTATCTTCTGATCCGGACGCTTAGAAAGATCTGGAGAAACCGCTGGAACCAACTTCTGAGAACTACGGAAAATTGAGCCCATCTCGAAGATGGCGAAATCCTTTGCACCACGACTGATATTGCGTTGGGCAACTTCTATCAGGCCCGGCACCAGATGAACCCGCATTAATGGGAACTCTTCCGACATCGGGTTTGCAACCTTGTATGTCGAAGCACGTTCTCCAACAAATCCCATTGAATCAATAGTTGCTTGGTTGGTAAA
>JBIKXW010000079.1:0-3089 GCA_044355565.1 Candidatus Planktophila sp.
TCCAAAACCTGAGCCAGAATCAGCTCGGTAACTGGCTCATCAACGACCATTAAGATCGCCTCGATCGAACGTTCAACTTCTACATTAGACATTATCGCTACCTTCTGTCGAGTCATCCATCTCTAAAACCACGGGAATATCAAACTCATCGGTGATCTCGACCTCGCCTTCGAGGCTTCCAATCCATCTGATCTGCAGCTCGCCTAGGGCAACAACCTGATCAAAGCGCAAAACACCCTGACGATAGAGATCCAGTAAGGCTAGGAAGCGGGCAACCACGACAAGGGTGCTATCGGCGTCGGAAATAAGGTTTCTAAAGCTCATAGATGTGGAGTGGCGCAACGCCTCAACTACCCGTTTGGACTCCTCTGTGACGCTCACAAGGGCCATATGGAGGTGTTCTACAGCCACCACTGGTGCGACCTTAGGGGTCAGTACCCGTTCGGCGATTGCGGCAAAGCGCTGTGCCCCGACACCAATGAGAACCTCTGGAAGCAGGCTTGCCAGGGCGGGATCCAGGGCCACAACACGGGGGAAGGATTTATCCGCAGCGGCGATACGTTCGCCAAAGGTTGCCGCGATCTCTTTGAAAGCTCGGTACTGCAACAAGCGGGCAAAGAGCAGATCTCGTGCCTCAAGAAGGGCTAGATCCTCCTCATCCTCAACCTCGCCACTTGGAAGCAGGCGTGCGGCTTTCAGATCCAACAAGGTTGCGGCGACTACCAAGAACTCTGTCGCTTGATCTAAATCCCACCCCTCTCCCGATGCCTCTAACCCGCGGATGAAGGAGATGAACTCATCTGTGACGATGCTCAGAGCAACCTCTGTGACATCCATTTTGTGCCGGGAGATGAGTTGGAGCAGCAGATCAAAGGGGCCATCAAAGTTTGAAAGGTGCACGGAGAAGCCACCCGAAGTGGCGTTCACATCACCGCTCTCTTCGACCGCAACTCCCCCTGCAAGATCCATTGTGGCACCCTACTTCACGCTTGCCTGTTTTCTGTGTAACGCCTAGGCTCTTTGCTATATCAGGAAAGAGGTTTGAAGATTGAACGCTAAATCGACAATTGCAGAGGATGTTGCCACAACATCAACCCTGCTAGGCAGAGTTGCGCGGAGTTTTCCTGTACCCGCAGCGCTAAATGAACATGGCTCCGCCAAGGTAATTTCAATCTTTAATCAAAAGGGCGGTGTCGGTAAAACAACTAGCACCATCAACCTTGGAGCAGCGTTAGCTGAAATGGGTCGTCGTGTTTTATTGGTCGACTTCGACCCTCAGGGTGGCCTCTCTCTTGGATTAGGAGTGAACGCTCACTCACTTCCACTAGAGCAAACTGTCTACTACGCATTAATGACCCCGACTGCAAATGTCGATGAGATCGTTTTAAAATCCTCAGTTCCAGGTTTGGATTTTCTTCCAGCTAACCGTGATCTAGGTACAGCTGAAACCACTTTGGGTGCAGAAATCGGAGGCCAGCAATATCTCAAGCGCGCACTAGCCCCACTTCGTGATTATTACGATGTTATTTTGATTGATTGCCAACCAACTATGGGTCAGCTAACTATCAACGCGTTGGTTGCATCTCAAGAGGTTATCGTTCCAATGCAATGCGAGTACTTTGCGCTCCACGGTTTTATCGAATTAAAGGGAAATCTCGACAAGGTGAAAACCTTTTTGAATCCAGAGCTACGCCTCATTGGTATTTTGGCGACAATGTATGACAAGAAAACCTCACACAATCGTCAAGTGCTTGAAAGAATTCTTGAGCAATTTCCAGAGGATGTCTTTGAAACAATTATTGCCAAAACAATTCGCTTTCCAGAAACAACTGTTGTTGGCGAACCAATTACGACTTATGCAACAAACTCTGGCGGCGCAGCTTCATACCGCCGTCTAGCACGAGAACTAATCGCCAGAGGAGGCGCACGATGACACGTAGAGCAAACCTTCCAGGAGCAGATGAGCTATTCCGTTCAACAGCTCCAGCACTAAGCGCTGTCCCTGCACAAAGTTCTCAAGAAGTTTCAGCACCCTTGGTGCCGCCCGCAATTGCAACACCCAAGGCAGCCTCTTCAAAGAAGGGCGTCCGTACTATTGCACGTCGTCGAGTAACAACGGTTGATCGCTCTCCATCTGGACGTGAACGTCATGATGAAAAGATCACTGTTTACTTATCACCTGATGAGCTATTTGATTTAGATCAAGCACGTTTACAGCTGCGCGGAGACCTTGGCCTAGCGGTTGATCGCGGTCGTATCGTTCGCGAATCTATCGCTGTCATCATTGCAGATCTTGAAGCAAAAGGTGACCAGAGCATCCTGGCGCGCAGACTTCGCGGTCAGTAAGAGATTACTTGGCGCGCGGATGCGCCATTGAATAACTTTCACGCACCTTGTCGATTGTGATCAAGGTGTAAATCTGCGTTGTTGTAACCGATGCATGTCCCAATAACTCCTGAACTACTCGGATATCAGCGCCTCCATCCAATAGATGGGTTGCATACGAGTGTCTGAAGACATGGGGCGAGACATGTTCAGTGATTCCAGCAGCCTCTGCAGCATCCAACACCATCTTCCATGCTGATTGACGGGAGATTCTTCCTCCCCGTGTGTTGAGAAAGAGTGCTGAGTTACCTTTAGAATTTTTAGCGAGTAGGTCAGGACGAATTCGCACTCGATAATCATCGATTGCTCTAGTCGCAAAAGAACCTAACGGAACAATTCGTTCCTTGGATCCCTTTCCTCTCAACTTCAAAGTCGTAATCTCACCATCATCAGTTTGAACGGTACTAATGTCATTGAGATTGATCCCAATCAATTCGCTCACCCGTGCGCCGCTGCTGTACAAAAGTTCTAGCATGGCTTGATCTCGCAAAGTGATTGGTTCGCCTTCTCTAAAAGCTGCATCGATCATCGAAAGAATTTGAGAAATCGTAAGGGCCTTCGGCAAACGCCTGGCTGACTTACTTGGTGATATTTCAAGAGTTGGGTCTGCAAAACCAAACTCTTGTTGCAGATGCTTGAAAAAAGAACGGAGAGTCGAATCGGCACGATTAATAGTTGCAACAGACAACTTTGCTTCCCGCAGT
>JBIKXW010000080.1:0-3032 GCA_044355565.1 Candidatus Planktophila sp.
CGAGAGGAAATAGAGTGAATATCACAACCGGTAAAGGCGACATCCGTGTTGCAATTGTTGGCGTTGGAAACTGCGCTAACTCATTAGTTCAGGGCGTTGAGTACTACAAGAATGCTGCTGTTGATCAAGAGATCCCAGGTCTTATGCACGCTGTTGTTGGGGGATACCACATCTCTAGCATCAAGTTTGTTGCAGCCTTTGATGTTGATGCGAAAAAGGTTGGACTCGATCTTGCCGATGCAATCTGGGCAAGCGAGAACAACACAATTAAATTTAGTGATGTCCCAAAGACTGGTGTTCCAGTGCTTCGTGGCGTCACAAATGATGGTCTTGGAAAGTACTACCGCGAGACGATCACAGAATCAGATGCTCCAGCAGTGGATGTTGTTCAGGTTCTAAAGGATGAGCAGATCGATGTTTTGATTTGCTACCTACCAGTGGGCTCAGAAGTTGCTGCAAAGTACTACGCACAGTGTGCAATTGATGCCGGTTGTGCTTTCGTAAATGCACTTCCAGTGTTCATCGCTTCTGACCCAGTATGGGAGAAGAAGTTTGCTGATGCAGGACTTCCAATCGTTGGAGATGACATTAAGAGCCAAGTTGGTGCGACCATCACTCACCGCATCATGGCTAAGTTGTTCCAGGATCGCGGCGTTCACTTAGATCGCACCTACCAGCTCAATGTTGGTGGCAACATGGACTTCAAGAACATGCTCGAGCGTGATCGTCTTGAGTCCAAGAAGATTTCAAAGACAAACTCGGTTACATCACAGTTACACCATGATCTTGGTGAGAAGAATGTTCACATCGGACCATCGGATTACATTCCTTGGCTAGATGATCGCAAGTGGGCCTACGTTCGCCTCGAAGGCCGCGCATTTGGCGATGTTCCTCTTAACCTTGAATACAAATTAGAGGTGTGGGATTCACCAAACTCAGCTGGTGTAATCATTGATGCACTACGTTGCGCAAAGATCGGTCTTGATCGCAAGATTGGCGGAGCGCTTCTCTCACCTTCTAGCTACTTTATGAAGACGCCTCCAACCCAGTACACAGATGAGGCTGCTCATACAAAGACTGAGGATTTCATTTCAGGAAAGTTAGAGCGCTAATCAGTTAAGTTATTAGAAAGGAAAGCGCCCCTGGGATAAACCCAGGGGCGCTTTTTTAACCCCTCACGGAGAGTTGAGGGTTAAATCGTCGCATCCTCAGGAGTGCGACGAATATGCATTAACCCAGCAATTGCCAGTAGAAGAAATAGAATTCCGCCAGCTAGAGCGGCGATCGCTGCATACCCTGCGATCACACCTAATGTTCCAAAGGCGTATGCGGTAAGAAGCATTCCGCGAAGCGTGTTTCCCATAAATAGTGAGTCACGAAGATCAGATAATTTCTGTATACGTTCAGCATCCTGACTTCCTCCACGAGTAGCGATCATGTACTCGGTAGATACTTCAGAGTATGTTGCGGGCTTTCCCATTACCGCAACCGCTGATGCCTTCATGTGCTCCCAGATGTATAGATCTGAGTAACCACGAGCCATTTCTCCTGTTGTTACCTTCATCCCAGCCCACTTGAGCAACTCATCCTTTGTTTCAGATGGAAGTCCAGCCTCGATTGGAAATGAGATATTTTGATTATCTAATTGGCTCTTGACTGAATCATTGGCAAATCCTGCACCAAAGTTCAGTAGGCCTGCAAAGATAAATAGAAGTACTGCTAATCCCAAACCAACAAATGAGACTAACTTGTCAAAGGTTCTACGTTTCATTTTCACACTCTCCCTCTTAGGCATTGACATAGAAAATCAATACAAGGTATGTGTACTCCGAGAGCGAGAGCTAGATGAGGAAAAAGTAGAGGGTCACCTCTCGGCATCTAGGTCTTGAGAGTTTGCCCTCAATCAATATGACGGTTGCACATGGATTGACCATTAGGGCCAACCTCAAAGTGCGAACATGGAACATTTAATTTATCGAAGGCTGAATCTCCATAATGAGTGCGATAAGCAAGTGCGAGCAGGACTCGAAGATTTGTAACCCCATCAGATTTAATTCCAAAGACTTGAGCACTTCGGCTCACCGTATTTTCAATTACCTTTTCGCTGTGCGAGGTTTGCGCAGCAATCGCTGCATTTGATTTGCCTTCGCACACAAGCTCTAGAACTAACTGTTCGAAAGGTGTGAGCTCTCGTGTTGAAATCGTGATGTCTCGAACCATTGTAAAACCGCCTCTCCGCGTGTTCCTATTCTGCCTTTCTTTATTTCTTGAGTCACCCCTTAGGATGGTTCTATGAGCGAAATCTTGAGTAATCAGGCGAATAGAGTGCTAACCCTCACATTCAACCGCCCCGAGAAGATGAATGCGCTGACTCGATCGATGTACGCAGGATTAGCCAAAGGGCTCAATGATGCAGCGGGAGATTTTGGAGTCAGAGCTGTTGTATTGGCCGCATCGGGTGATCATTTCACCGCCGGTAACGACATCATGGATTTTATGAACAATCCACCGACCTCCGATGATTCCGAGGTCGCTCAATTTTTAGCATCACTTCTCAACTTTCCAAAGCCGCTAATTGCAGCTGTAAATGGAAATGCGGTCGGAGTTGGAACAACGATGTTGTTGCACTGTGATGTCGTGATTGCAGGAGACACGGCGAAGTTTTCAATGCCCTTTGCCTCGCTAGGCCTAGTTCCTGAGGCAGGTTCTAGCTACCTCTTTCCTCAACTGGTGGGCTACCAAAGAGCTGCCAGAATTTTTATGACTGGTGAAAGCTTTGATGCAGATGAGGCGATCGAGATGGGCTTGGCCACCGCAAAGGATTCAGATCCACTTGCTCACGCTATGAAGATTGCAGAACATATCGCCGAACAACCACCACAGGCGATCATCAATACCAAGGCATTGCTCAAAGCACGTAACCATGATTCTGTTGCAGCGGTAATGAAGGCGGAGTTTGAGATATTTGCAATGGCCCTTCAATCAGAAGAAGCTATGGAAGCATTTATGAAGTTCATGTCAAAGAAGGGTAA
>JBIKXW010000047.1:0-9718 GCA_044355565.1 Candidatus Planktophila sp.
TCGCTCTTCAGAGAGATTTCATTTTCGGTCAGCAGTAATTCATCGACAGCCTGCTGCGAGGCGATCAGCTTTCCTGATCCAAACAAATTCGGATACCAAGCGGTGATGGCTTCAAACATAACCAACGGCAGAAAGATCAACATAGCGATCTGAACATCTGGAAGATGGTGATCCTGCGTAAGGTTGAAAGCCAAGTACGTTGATGCTGCGATAGAACCGCCGATAAGGAGATTTGCGATGAGCGAGAAAAGGCCACTTCTAAATATCAAGGACCTTTCTTTATTTCCAATTACAATCTCATGCTGTTGTGCTGGAATAAAGGATTGTTCTAAGTAACCATAAATTCTGGCTTCAACAACACCATGTACAGCTGAATCCACAATTCGTGTGTACTCACTCTCTTTTTTCTCTATGCCTTTTGCAAGTGGAAGAGCAGAACGTGAAATAAGTGCGGGGATCAGAGCTAGCAAGAGCAATAAAACTGGAAGGGTGATCACTAAGGATTCAGGCCGTATCCACCATCCCAGCAAAACCCCCGAAACTAAAGCAAATGCTGCAGAGACTCCGGGCAGTTTGATGCGGAGTTGATACTCCTGAGCTCTTTCAACATCATCGACCAAACTCTTAACCGCCGGACCAGAATTAACCACAGATGATGCAGAAATACTCTTAGCTGCAAGCTGGGAATAAATCCTTACTCGCAAAGATGTAAGTTGATCAAAGACCGCTTTGTGGCTGATCATTCGTTCGCCATATCGGGCTACAGCACGAAAGATTCCGAAGAAGCGCACTAAGGTCACGGCGACACCTAAGGTAAGAATAGGTGGATGGGATGAGGCCATGGTGATGAGCCATCCGCTTGAAATAGTAAGTCCTATCCCGCCTATAAATACAAAAGCACCAAATAGGTAGGCTAAAAACATCATAAGAGCACCTTCGATACAAAGTTTTGCTGAGAATCATCTCTTTCTACAATTGATACATCATGGGTAATACAAATAACTATTGCTCCAGATGATGCGTAAGCTCTCAAAGCTTGCATAACCTTTTGCGCGCTCTGCGAGTCAAGATCTGCAGTTGGCTCATCTGCAATTAAGAGTTGAGGCTTTGAGAAAAGTGCTCGGGCCACAGCAATCTTTCGTATCTGTCCTCCAGATGCGGTGCTTGCTCCTTCACCTGATTCTCCAAGAACAGTTTCAAGACCTTGAGGTAAATCCTCTGTGCGTAATCCGCAGAGCGTTAAGACCTTTTCAATATCTTCATCAGTGGCGGTCGGCGATAAAAGTCGGAACTGATCTCGCAAGGAGCCATGTGCAAGTTGTGGTAATTGAGGAATCCAACCGAGGTGTTTGAACCATGAGTCGTTCAATTCTGGAGCTAAGGGATTGTGGGTTGTTCCTTGAAGAAGTGTTACCCCCGCTTCATGGGTGATTCCAAGCAGGTTGAGAGCAAAGGTGCTTTTACCAACCCCTGACTCTCCGAGAATAAAGTGAAGCTCTCCATTTTTTACGGTGCGAGCCTCAATAACCGAGGTATTGCGGCCTTGAATAGTGAGCCCCCATTGGCTCCAAGAGATTGCATCGACTCGAGAAAAGTCGCACTCGATCGATTCAATTGAAGAAACTTTCTTTTTCTCAACCTCCTGCAACTGTTCAAGGGCCTGGCTTCCATCTGCTGAAGCATGAAATAAGGAGGCGGCATTTCGAAGAGGAAAGTAAACCTCTGGAGCCAGGATTAAAACCGCAAGTGCGCTCGTAAAATCGATTGAATCATGAACTAATCGAATTCCAACTGTTACCGCAATGAGTGCAACTGACAGAGTTGCCACTAATTCGAGTGCGAGGGCAGATAGAAATGAAATGCTCAACACCTTCATCGTTTCTCGGGTGTATCGATCCCCCATCTCTTCAATCCGAGAGCTTTGAGAGTCATGACGACCAAAAATTTTTAAGGTGATAAATCCTCGAAGCGAGTCCTCAAAGTAAGAGGATAGGGAGCCCAAACTTCGCCACTTTTTAGCAACTGAATCAGCTGTATAGCGACCAATGAGCGCACCAAAAATGGGAATCAAGGGAAGCGTAAGTACTGCAATAAGCGCGGACAATGGATCTAAAATAAATAGTGTCGCGATCACAACCGCTGGAACAACCATCGAAAAAAATAACTGCGGAAGAAAGCGACCTAAGTAAATATCTAGCGAGTTCAATCCTTTTACTAAAAGAGTTGTGATTACGGAGGGCGGTATATGTGAATATGCATCAAGGTTGGAGGTAACCTCGTTTCGTATCTGCTTCTTTATTGAGCTTGCCTGAAGTGAGCACCATGTCTCAAATGTTGATTGAAAAATGGCACGAAAAGCCCAAAGCGCTGCAAGTATGGCAATTAATGAGAGAGCTGTTGAGTCCTGATCAATAATTGCGACAATCACCCGTGCTAGTACGAGACCACTTGCAACAATGACAGCAACCCAAATAAATGAGGCTGCTATCGAAGCAAAGAAAAGTCTGCGGCTACCGCCTCGTTGAAGCAGTAGCCGCAGGTTGGTCGATCTCACTTATGAAGAGTATGACTAACTGTGTCCAAAATGCCATGTTCTGCATTTGGGATCTGTGAAGCGCTGACACGTTTGCGGAATACCCAGTATGTCCAGCCCTGATAAATCAACACCAAAGGAGTCATGATGACCGCGACAAATGTCATCACCTTTAGTGTGTAATCGGTGCTGGATGCATTGGTGATTGTTAAATCAAACTGAGCTCCAAGTGAGCTTGGCATAACCCTTGGATACAGTGCGAAGAACAATGTAGAAACAAATGTTGCAATGGTCCCCGCTGAGAAGATGAAAGCCCAGCCTTCTCGACGCTTCAGGTTTGCAAAGATTCCCGCAACCCATAGAAGTGCAACAGCTACAGATAGTCCTAGAACAACTGAGTTGATCTCAGGAAGCATCAAATTTGTCCAGGCCAGGAAGGCAACCGCTGCTACCGCAGCTACAAGGCCTGAAACCTTTGCTATTTCATGGGAACGATCTCGGATAGTGCCTGTTGTCTTAAGCGATAGAAATACTGCGCCATGTGTGAGGAAGACTGTCAAAGTTACAACGCCACCCAATAATGCATATGGATTGAGCAAGTTAAAGAATCCACCAACATACTCAAGTGAGCCGCTCTCAGCTCTTTCGATTGGAACACCGCGCACAATATTGGCAAATGCGACTCCCCACAATAGAGCGGGAATAGCGCTACTGATAAAGATAGCCAAATCCCAACGTTGTCTCCATTGTGCTTTTCCATACTTGCTTCGATACTCAAAGGCCACACCACGAACAATCAGTGAGACAAGAATCAAAAAGAGTGGAAGATAAAAGCCACTAAAGAGCGTTGCATACCATTCCGGGAAGGCTGCAAAAGTTGCACCTCCCGCAACAAGTAGCCACACCTCATTACCATCCCAGACAGGTCCGAGTGTTGTCAGAACGGCACGACGATCAGCCTCATTGCGCGAAACAAATCGCTGGAGCATGCCTACCCCGAAATCAAAACCTTCGAGAATGAAATAGCCAACCCAAAGAACTGCAATTAGCAAAAACCATGTTGTTTGAAAACTCATTTCCATACTCCTTTCTTAATACGCCATCACTAGTTGTTTATCTTCAGAACCACCAACTTCTGGATCCTCATAATCGAACTCTTCAGTTGGACCATTTTTAATAACCTTCATGATGAGACCAAACTCAATGAAGGCTAGAACGCCGTACAAGAGTGTGAAGACAATCATGGTGAAGAGAACCGCTCCCGCAGATACAACTGCGCTAACTCCATCTTCGGTTTTGATCAAACCAAACACCGCCCATGGTTGACGTGCTGTCTCGGTAAAGATCCATCCAAATGAATTAGCTAGCAAGGGAAGGAAGGGTAATGAGTACATCGCTGGGCCAAACCATTTGCCCTTAGGAGTACCGCCACGACGCATCTTCCATAGAGCTATGAAGACAAATAGTGAAGCTATAGCGCCAAAGCCAATCATCAGGCGGAATGACCAGTAAGCCAAGGGAACATTTGGTGTGTAATCCCCTGGGCCGAACTTTTGATCGTACATAGCCTCGAGATCATTAATGCCTTCTACGACACCATTGAAATCTCCGGTAGACATGAATGAGAGCACAGATGGAATTCCCAATTGAAATACGGATTTGGAACCATCAAGTGTTCCGATAGTTAACAGTGAAAATGGTGCGTTGGCCTGAGTGTCATAGAGAGCCTCGGCAGCTGCCATCTTCATTGGTTGCTGTTCAGTCATGATCCGAGCTGTTATATCTCCAGAGACTGAAACAAGTACAAAGCTAATCAACATTGTGATCGCACCTAACTTAAAGGTGCCGCGCGCCATTTCAAGATCCTTGCCCTTGATGATGAGGTATGCAGAGATACCAGCAACAAAAGCACCTCCGGTAAATGCGGCGGAAGGAATTGTGTGGAAAAAAGTCGCGAGTGCAGTGTTTTGGGTAAGAACTGCGACTATGTCAACAAGCTCTGCACGACCTTTTTCTTCATTGATGATGTACCCCACTGGATGTTGCATCCATGCATTGGCAGCTAAAATAAAGTAAGCCGACAACAAGGTTCCAGTCGCGGCAAGCCAGATTGATGCTAAGTGAATCTTCTTGGGCAGTCGATCCCATCCAAAGATCCACAATCCAAGGAATGTGCTCTCAAGAAAAAATGCAAGCAAACCTTCCATAGCAAGAGGTGCACCGAAAACATCTCCAACAAATCGGCTATAGGAAGACCAGTTCATTCCAAATTGGAACTCCTGAACAATTCCTGTTACAACACCGATTGCAAAGTTGATTAAGAACAACTTGCCGAAAAATTTTGTCGCCCGAAGGTACTTAACCTTGTTGGTTCGAAACCAGGCGGTCTGTAGTCCTGCCACCATAAAGGCCATGCTTATAGTGATGGGGACGAAGATGAAGTGGTACACAGTTGTGATGGCAAACTGCCATCTGGCTAGATCTAAAGAGTTCATGGGACTCGTACTCCGATTCCGAGCCGCTCTACCGGCTCTAAGGCAATCTTGCGCCTCCTCACATCTGGGTACATCGACTAATCCCTGGGCTACCCCTCATGTTGTCTAACTCACGCCTAATCCCCGCTTGGGTTTAGGGGCAATTGGCATCAACCCACGCTCACGGGGTACCCTTACCCCCTGTTCCACTTGGAACCAGACTGTTCCGTACGGGAAAAGTAAGTCGAAATTAAAAGGAGTACCGCTGTGGCATCAACATGCGATATCTGTGGCAAGGGGCCCAGCTTCGGAAACAATGTCTCTCACTCACAGGTCAAGACCCGTCGTCGCTGGAATCCAAATATCCAGCGCGTGCGCACCCTTGTCGGTGGAACTGCAAAGCGTCAAAATGTTTGCACTTCATGCCTTAAGGCTGGAAAAGTAACTCGTTAATTTTTATTAGGTGAAATGGCGCCAGGTATCTGGCGCCTTTTTCATTTCTACACCACTTATGCCCGAGCCTTCGGTGACAGCTCCAATACAAAAACCATCCAAATCTTTTCCAGTCGCTAAAAAAACATGGTCCTCGCCACCGGCAAGGATCCATTGCCAAACATCCACGCCAACTGATTCAGCTAACTCACTTAAGGTTCCAAACTCGGGATGGGTTGCAATTAAATCCTTATCAATTGTTAAGTGAACGCCAGATGCATCCGCCAACTGTTGTGCTTGAATAATAAGAGCATCGCTAATGTCACACATTGAGTTAGCTTTTGAGTTGTACATCTGCACCGCTGCCGAATAATCAACGGTTGGTGCGGAGAATTCGTTGACCGCGTGCAAAGCGATATCCGAGTCTAAGTTTTCTTCTATGAGGGCAAGTCCTGCCGCAGACCATCCCGGTAATGATGAGATATAGATTGCATCTCCCACCTGCGCACCAGAGCGAGTGATGGGGCGATATATCTGGCCCACCGCGGTAATTGAAATAATCTTGCATGGCCCTTTGGCCAAGTCACCACCAACTACAAATGCTCCGCAACTACTGGCCTCGTGCGCAATACCTTCAGCTAACTCTTCGATCCATTCCATGGACTCGTCACCGGTAAGAGTTACCGCAGCTACTAAGTATCGAGGAGAGCCACCCATCGCATAAATATCTGCCAGGTTTGCCGCGGTAATCTTTCGCCCGATATCAAAAGCTCTACTCCACTCAGTTGAGAAGTGGGTTCCTTCCACCGCAATATCGGTAGTGATTGCGGTGAGCTCAGAGGTTTTTACAACAGCGGCATCATCTCCAATACCAATCTCGACTCCGCGCTGTGAGCCACCAAATATGCGTGCCAACGCCGCAATTACCCCAGCCTCATCGAAGTTCATACCGCTTAGCCTAATCGACTACCTCGATGGGGCTCATCTGCGGTAGCGTTTGCCATCGACCAGAAGGGACATCTCATGTCAGTACAGGCTTTTATCTTGATTCAAACTGAAGTTGGCAAGGCAACTGGAGTTGCAGATGCCGTGGCAAAGATTCCTGGCGTCACATTGTCTGAAGGCGTTACTGGTCCTTACGATGTAATCATGCGTGCAGAAGCTGCAAGCATGGAAGAGTTTGGTCGCCTAGTTCTCTCTAAGGTTCAAGCGGTGCCTGGAATTACACGTACCTTGACCTGCCCAGTCACACACCTGAGCTAAAACATCATTTAGATTTATAGCCTTATTCAGCCTTATTCATCGCAGAGTCTATAAGGGCTGTAATCAAATCAGAGTAAGTAACACCTGTTGCCTGCCATAACTTGGGATAAACGCTAGTACCCGTAAATCCAGGCAGAGTGTTTATCTCATTAATGATGATCTGATTGTCTTCGGTATAGAAGAAGTCACAACGTGCCAACCCTGCGCAACCGAGCGCATCAAAGGCGTGCATAGCTGCAATCTGAATAGCTTGGGTGTCAGCTTCAGGAATATCAGCTGGAATCTTTACAGTTGTTGCATCATCTAGGTACTTGGCCTCAAAATCATAAAACTCAAATTGAGGATTTACAACAATTTCTCCCAATACAGAGGCGTAACTTGTTCCATCACGTTCTAGAACTGCACACTCAATTTCACGTCCATCAATTGCGGTTTCAATCAAAACCTTTGAGTCATACAAGAAAGCATCATTGATCGCTGCAGATAAATTCTCGGCTGATTTAACCTTATGGGTTCCACGGCTAGATCCACCACTTGAAGGTTTCACAAAGACTGGGTAAGAAAGTGAATTTGCATCGGGGTGCGGATCTGCCTTGTGCACGACAATTCCAGGTGCAACCTTTAATCCCGCGGCGGAAAACAAGGTTTTGGCAAGTGCTTTATCCATCGCATCAGCTGAAGCCTTTACTCCACTCCCCACATAGGGAATGTGCGCTTCTTCAAATAATTGTTGAATCTTTCCATCTTCACCAAACTCCCCATGAAGAATTGAGAAAATACAATCAATTTTTACAAAGGATCCATCAATTACAAGACCACCCTGTGAAAGCTGGACAGTAGTCCCATTCTCTTCAATTGTTGGCATCACCTTATTGTTAATAGCTAGTGGGTAGTTTTCATCAAGTGCAACCCATGTACCTGCCTTGGTAATTCCAATCAAAACTGGAGTGAAGCTTTTCTTATCTAAACCTTTAAGAACTCCCCCACCCGATACGCATGAAACTTCATGCTCGCTACTTGGGCCTCCACAAATTATGGCAACTGTTAACTTACTCATCGAATAAAGTTTTCTGCTTTAGTTGTAATCTCCATAAGGCGATCAAGCGCCTGTTCTGGTGTCAATAAGCCTGAAACAACATCGGCAACAGCTTCAATTACAGGAACTTCAATACCAACGCGGTGTGCAATTTCAAGGACAGCGCTTGAGGATGCAACACCTTCTACTGTTTTTGCGACTTGGGTTCTTGCAATCTCCATCGAACCACTCTTACCCAGCACTTCTCCAAAGGTTCGATTACGCGACAACGCAGAACCGCAACTAGCGACTAAATCCCCCATGCCGGCAAGACCTGCAGCGCTGAGAGGATCTGCATTGTGTGCTGCGCACAAACGGGCAACCTCATTAAGTCCACGAGTAATTAGCATCGCTTGAGTGTTTTCTCCGTAGCCCATTCCGATCGAGATACCAACCGCCAATGCGATAACACTCTTGATCGCTCCTGCTAGTTCGCATCCCAGAACATCGACAGATGTATAAACACGGTAATACGGCGTTGTAAACAACTGCTGCACCTTTTCAGCAACTGCAGTTGTCGATGCTGCCGAAACCGCTCCAGCGGGTTGTCGCAAAATCAACTCATTGGCAAGGTTTGGTCCAGTAATGATTGCTATGTTCTGAGTTTCCATGACCTCAGAGATAATCTCAGTCATGCGAGACATAGTGCTTAACTCAATACCCTTTAAGGTGCTGATGAACAAGGCGTTTGGCTGAGCCATCGACTTCCAGGCGTTGAGATTTTCACGAAGTGTCTGGGCAGGAACTGCAAGTACATAGATATTTGAGTACTCAAAAGCCTCGGCCAAACTAGTTGTGGCCTTTAAACCCACTGGCAAAATGTTGTCATCTAGGTATTTAGAGTTTGTATGTTTGTGATTGATTTCATCGACGAGTTCTTGGCTGCGTCCCCACATCAATACATGGTTTCCAGCATCACAGAGAACTTGAGCCATCGTTGTTCCCCATTGGCCAGCACCTAGAACTACAACCTTGCTCACTTCTTCTTGGCCTTCTTAAAGTTGCCGGTGCGAGGAAGGGCTGAGTTGTGTGGATCAAAGATTTCAACTGGACGCTTTTCACCACGAAGTTGTTCAAGCAGATTTGTGAGTTCACGCATTACAAAAGCTGTTGCTTCTCGTAGCGCATCTGCGTCATTCTCTTTCCCATACCATGGTGAAAGATCCAATGGTTCGCCCACCAAGATTTGAATAGGTGTCCGAGGAAAAACCTTTAACTTCTTTTCATATGTAGGCATAACAATTTGTGAGCCCCATTGCGCGATGGGAACAATAGGTGTGTGGGTCGCAATGGCTAACCGAGCTAGGCCCGTTTTTGCAACCATGGGCCAACCAAGCGGGTCTCTTGTTAATGTTCCTTCGGGATACACGCCAACGCAGTGACCGACCTCTAACAATCTGACCGCGTGGTCTAATGCTTTAGAGGCATCCTTGCTTTCTCGTGCCACGGGAACCATGCCAGCGGCCAAAATTATCTTTCCAATTACGGGAACTTTGAAAACGCCTTCTTTTCCGATGTAACGAGGGGCTCTGCCATTTCGAAAGAGAAAATGGGTAAGGAATAAAACATCGAGGTATGAAACATGGTTACTAGCCACAATAATTTTGCCGGTCTTAGGAAGTTTCTCACCCCCACGCCACACTTTTTTTCCCACTAAATTCATAAGTGGGATCATCACCTTGGTGCCAATTTTGAAGGCGAAATTTGTCCCAAGAGGTTTTCCTGTTGGAGGAGCGTATGAAACCTTGTACTCCGTCATGGTAGAAATACTAGTGCTGTACATGCAAAAACGGGGCCAGCGTTAGCTGACCCCGTCTTTACAGTAAAAAGAATTACTTCTTCTTCGCCTTCTTTACAACCTTCTTCGCTGCTGGCTTCTTCTTAGCAGGTGCCTTCTTAGCAGGTGCCTTCTTTGCAGCCTTCTTTGGAGCAGCCTTCTTC
>JBIKXW010000010.1:0-29084 GCA_044355565.1 Candidatus Planktophila sp.
GAGCCAAGACCAGAGGTTGTATCTGATTCTCCACACTTGATTGACATAACCATGTCACCCATTTCAGCCTCTGTACGAGTAAGGCCTGAGGCATCTTGCAGGAACATTGCGGCAACGCGACTTGCTTCTTGAATAACTTGAAGGTCACCCTTGCCTTCGATTGAAAATGCTGCAACTGGCTTTCCAGTCTTTGCAATTCCATCGGCAACACGTTGTGTCCACTTTGGTTCGATACCGATAACAACAACCGCTGCAACGTTAGCGTTAACGCCAGTTCCAATGAGTGTGTCAAAGGTTAGTTGTAGATCTTCACCAAACTGCAAACGACCAAATGCGTGAGGTAGTGCCAAGGTGCCTGGAATAACCTTTGCAACAGCTTCGGCAGCTGCATTAGAAAGATCATCGAGAGGCAAAATAATTACGTGATTGCGGATACCCATGGTGCCGTTTTCGCGGCGGTATCCCATTAAGCGCGGCTTGCTTCCCATCGATAACTCCTCATGTTGTGTGTGTGAATGTAATCGCCCTTTTTGATGGCAGCTGATGCGAGTCCGACTTTGATGCCGTACTTAATGATTGCGTCGCCCTCAGCAAGATCTGTGAGTGCAAATTTGTGTCCTAGCGGAATCGCGTGGTTAAGCACCGCGGTGCCCTCTGTTCCTTCCTTCACGGAACGACCGTGAAGAGTTCCTGGTTGCAGATCTTCCATCGCAACAGCGACATTGTCGCCATCATGGTGGAGCAGATACTGCGGTGGAGTTATTGCCATATCTACACATGCCTCTCTTCGCATTTAAATGGGTAGTGGTCTGACCTCTTGCGGGAGTCTAGGACAGTTGAGCGTGTTCCGTCTAGCCCCCTGCCCAAATTTCTCGCAGTGGTCTAACCTGTTGCCATGAAAACAGAGCTTCGGTACGGGATTATCGGCGCGGGCAGCATGGGCCGTGAGCACATTGAAAACATCAAGGTCATGGGTGGAGCCACAGTCACCGCTATCAGTGACCCTCACGCCCAGTCCCAAGAAGCTGCTCTAGCCATGGCCCCTGGAGCCAAAGTGTTCACCGATCATCGAGCTCTGCTGGATTCAGGCTTAGTGGATGCTGTAGTAATTGCAACCCCTAATGACACGCATGCTGCGGTACTTAAAGATGCGCTCGCTACCGATTTAGCGGTTTTTGTTGAAAAGCCTCTTGCAACAACTGTTGAAGATTTGAAATCAATTCTTGCTTGGGATGACAAGCGCAGTGCAATGACATGGATGGGACTTGAGTACCGCTTTATGCCACCGGTCGCAGAAGCGATTGCACGGGCAAAAGAAGGCGACGCCGGAAAGATTCATCAAGTCTCTATCCGTGAACACCGCGAACCTTTTTATCCGAAGGTAGATAACTGGAATCGTTTTGCTGAACGAACAGGTGGAACGCTCGTTGAAAAGTGTTGCCACTACTTCAACTTGATGGACATCGTAATTGGCGAAACTCCTATTCGTGTTTTCGCATCTGGTGGTCAAAGTGTTAATCACTTGGATGAAAAGTACGATGGTAAGCAAGCAGATATGTTGGATAACGCTTATGTAGTTTTGGAATATGCAAATGGCGCACGTGGAATGTTAGATCTGTGCATGTTTGGTGAAGGTTCATTTGATAAAGAGATTCTGACAATAGTTGGTGATGAAGGAAAGATCGAGTCCTTCTTGCCTTCTCAAGTTGTTAGAGCATCACGCCGTGAATCAGTTGGAGATCTTTCAACTTGGGCTCGTGGAGCAAGCCGTGCCCGTGGTAATGAGCAAAAGATCGTTCACAATTACGATGTTAAATACATGGGCCACCATTACGGTGCTTCATATATTGAACACACCAAATTTCGAGATGCGATTTTGAATTCAACGCCTACTGAAGTCAGCTTAAAAGATGGTGTCACTAGCGTGGTAACCGGCCTTGCCGCTCATAAGAGCATCAATGAAGGCCGCGTTGTAGAGATAAAAGAGCTCTGGGGCTAATTACCAACTGCTCCAAGGCTTTGCATGGGTATCAACGATCTCTGCTAGCTGTTCTAAGCGTGGAATAGAGATTTCACGGAGCGCCTTTGGGATATCAGGTGAGCTAACGATGTCAGCCCACACCGCACGCCCTGCAAGAAAGCCACTTGCCCCGCCCATTGCACAAGCTTTAACCGCATCATTAAAGAACGGTTGTTTTACACCGTTTGAAAGAACTACCCAAGGAGAACCAATCGCCTCTGAAATTCTGTCAGCATTTTTGGTGACAAGGTTTAAATCTCCTTCACCGTGGAACGGAACCTCCGCCTTGTAAAGATCTGGCTTCCATGCCGCCGCTTCTCGTGCAGCGATAATCAACTCTTCTTCGCGATTGAAACTGCGGGATGAATCAGTTGGTGGTTTAACAATGATTTCGATGATAGATGGCAATCCTGAAACTTCACACAACTTATTGAAATCTTCAACTAACTTCGCTCGTACATCTGGTGATTCATCATTGCGCCATAAAACAAGAAATTTCAATCCAACACTGCCGATATCGCGCATGCGAATGGGATCTACATCTGGATCTATCGCTGTATCTGTTGCTGCGCCTCCTGCAGGTCCAACCAATAGATCAGCTGCAGCGATCAATCCACATCCACTGTGCAACGCCTTTTGATCAATGATTGCATCAATACCAAACTCTTGATCTACAAGCAGCGCAGAAGCAAATGGTGAAAGCTCACGTGCAACATCAACTTTGAATTGAGTTAACTGTGAGTCAGGTACTGGAGTACTTTGATGAGCTGCAAACATGCCGCGCAAAGCTTCACGCTGATCTACTGCAACCATTGCCAGAGCTCCTGATGGACGTGCCAATTTAGTTAGTGGTTTTCTCATCAGTGTGCCTCCAGGTATGCATCGAGTTCAGTTGTTGTTGGAATCCTTGATTGGCCATCTAATCCACGACATGAGAGAGCGGCAACAGCGTTTGCTCGGCGCATCGCATCCTGCAATGAATAACCTTGAATTAATTGGGCAACTAGTGCGCCATGGAAAACATCCCCCGCACCTAAAGTGCTTATGACCTCTACCTTAAATCCAGGTGCTGTGACTAAGCCTGTTTCCGGTGAAAAACCAGCGCTCCCAGCTGATCCCTGCGTAGCTACAACTGTGTTTCCAGCCTTTAATGAATCATTTTCCAAAGCAACTGCAAGATCTACGCCTGGATAACGAAGTGCCATCTGACGATCTGTAGGAACAAAGAGATCAACAATGATTGGGTCAAAACTTTCTACCCCATATCCTGCATCAAAGGAGATCTGTGGACCCTTTCCGCGGTTAATACCTAGATCGTCAAGTCTTTTAATTCCAACTTGATCCACATGTACCCATAGGGCTTCTGCAATCAACTTCTTTGCTGCATCATTAACAGGAGCCTGATCTACCGGCTGACGTGTGCTGATCGCTCGAGCGCTATGTTCCTTAGAAGCAACAATGACACTTCCGGCGGTTGAGGTTGTGCCTATCGAAATCCCAGTTGTATCAACACCTTCGTGCGCAAAAATCTCAAGAATTTCTCTTCCATCAGCATCATCACCGATTGTTCCAACGATTGCGCTTTTGACTCCTAAGCGACTTAATGCAACCGCGGCAACGGCAGCAGGGCCCCCGCCAGCTCGAATAATTACTTCAGCTAAAACTCTTTCATCTTCCGATGGATATTTTTCTACCAGTGCGATGGTGTCCATCGTGATGACTCCGACACACACCGCTTCAACAGAACTCAATTGTTGTCTTTCTTCTTGGCATCAGCCAGCGCAGTTTTACGGGCACCCGTGATGTGCTGAAGTGTTAGCTTCGATGCAAGTTCGCCATTTCCATTTTCAATAGCGGTCAGAATTTCGTGATGTTCGTGTCGAGAAATCTCTGAGCGTCCAGGAAGACGTAAAGTTGTTTCCATCGACATCTTCATCACATCTTGTAGAACATTAAGTGTTTGATTAATAAAACGGTTGCCAGCAATACCCACAATTGTTAAGTGAAACTTCGCATCTAACGTCTGTAATTGGTCATAATCAATTGGCTCGATCGCGGTGATCGTATCAATCTGATTCAAGGTCGCTCTAAGTAAGCGAATATCCTCTTTTGAAGCCTTTTCTGCTGCCCATTTGGATGCAGGAACTTCAAGCACTTCACGTGCATCAAACAGTTCATTAAGCCCATGTGTTTTTGTCATCACCGAAGCACGGAGCTCTTGTGCGACAACAGGTTCTTGAACAAAGGTTCCCTGGCCGTGCTTTATCTGCACCAACCCTTGCGCCTGCAAAATATGGAGCGCTTCCCGCAAACTTGGACGGCTGACCTCCAATAAATCAGCTAACTGACGCTCAGGTGGCAACTTATCCCCCGGCAAAAGCTTCTGAAGATCAATCAACTCCATCAACTGAGTTGCAATGCGTGCAGCCCGTTGCGGTGCTAATTGTGTGACTGCACTCATGACTATCCCTTGACCGCTCCTGCAGTTAATCCCGCAACGAAAGATCGTTGCATGAATAAGTACATAATCACCATTGGAACCGAAGCAACAATTACCGCCGTGAAGATCATATTAAAGTTGGTGAAGTATTCGCCTTTGTAATCCAACATGGCCAATGGGAGCGTCTTCTTATCTGATTGTGTTACGAGGAGCAATGGATAAAGAAGATCGTTCCAGTTGATTACGAAAAGGAAAATTGAAGTTGCACCCATGGCTGGACGAGAAAGAGGAAGGGCGATCGATCTATAAACCCTGAATGGACCTGCACCATCGATGGAGGAAACTTCGAACATTTCCTTTGGAAGCTCTCTAAAGAATGAAGTAAGGATAAAGATGGAAATCGGAAGTGTCGTGCTGATATTGATCAGAATCAAACCATTCAATGAGTTTAGAAGACCAAGCTGATTGAACAATTGGTAGATCGGAACGATATTAACCTGACCGGGAATTGCTAAACCGATCGCAAATAGGCCAAACAAGACCTTACCGCTTACGGTGATCATTCTTGAGATTGCATACGCTGCGAAACTGGCCAAAAGTAGTGTGATTAAGACCGAGAACAAGGTCACATACAGGGAATTGGAAAAGTTTTGGAAAAGCTCCCCACCTGAAAGTAGTTCCCGATAGTTACTTAAATTAAAGCTATCCGGAATACCTAAAGGGTTCTCTGATACTTCAAGGGTTGTTTTGAATGTTCCAAGAATCACGACAAGGCTAGGGATGCCAATTAATAGCGCAAAGAATGACAGGGCAAAAATTCTAGATGGTTTGTATATCATCGCTGGCTACCCCGAATACCTATCTTTGACTGCACGTCGCTGAAGCCAAGAAATCAAAACAATAGTCAAAATCATGAATACAGTTTGGGCGGCTGCATATCCCACCTTGTACTCAAAAAACCCTGTTACGTAGATCAAAGTTGCAAAAATGGAAGACGAGTTATTTGGTCCCCCATTTGTCATTGAAAAGACTAGATCGAAGGCCCTAAAAGATTGAATTGTTGTGTACGCAATCACAACTCCTGTTGTTGGGATAGACATTGGCCATGTTACATTTCTAAACTGTTGCCAACGTGTAGCGCCATCAACTTCTGCAGCTTCATACAGCTCGGCTGGGATCTGTTGAAGTCCTGCAATGTAAATAACCATCATTTGACCTGTGTGAAACCAGACCTGGGTAAACGCGATGGCGTAGAGAGCGGAGTTCTCACCACCAAGCCAATTAAGCGCGAGCGAGTCGAGTCCGATTCTTGTGAGCGTCGTATTGATCACTCCAACATTGGGATCATACAAAAATAGCCAAATCATGGCGACAGAAACCGAAGAGAGGATTGTTGGGAAGAAATATAGAGTTCTTAAAAATATAGTCGTCTTTGTATTCTTGACAAGAAAAATTGCAAACAAGAGCGCGAATGAGGTTTGGAAAATAACAACAATGAGGGTAAATCGAACATTGTTTCCAAGAACTTTAAGAAAAAGATCATCATTTGTTAACAGGTTAACGAAGTTACGAACTCCTACAAACTCAACAGGATCAATCCCATTCCATCGAGTTGCTGAATACCTAAGGGTATTTAACGCTGGGTATAGGTAGAAGATTATGAAGAGAATTGCAGCGGGAGCGCCCATCAAGTAATAAACGATGTTATCCCGCTTCTTTTTACGCATGCCAGTGCCAACCCCACTGCTTTTCGCAGTGGGGTTGGCGATGGCTTGTTGTGACTTAATTGGTTAAGCCGACAGCTTTTGCTTGATCTGCTTTGAGAAGTCAGCCAATGTTGCATCGATTGGCTTTCCACCCACGATTGCGATCAACGCATCATTGGTCAAGTTGCTTACTGCAGCATCTGTGATCAAGAAACGTGGAGCAAGAAGAGTCTTATAACCCTGCCATACAGATGTGTTCAATAGATCTACGTTTGTGTATGTGACGTTCAAAACATTCACATGCTGTGTAGTTCCATTTGAGTAGATTGAACCAATCTCTCCCTGCATTAGGTATGAAAGGAATGAAAGTGCAATCTTCTGATCAGATGAGGTCGCCTTGTTGTTAACACCTAGAATGAAGGTGCTGTTGTGAATACCAACATAGTTTGGCTTAGCATCAGTTGCGATAAGACCCATTAGTTGCATCTTTCCAGTCATCGCTGGGTTAAGTGCCTTAACAGCACCCATTGAGAATGAACCAGTTGGAAGAATTGGAGACTTGCCTGTAGCAAATAGATTGTTACCTGCAGCCTCTGTCATACCTGTTGGGTTCTCTGGGAAGCAGTCGGCATCAAGCATCTTCTTGTAGTTCTCTGCAATGCCTGTAAACCAAGGAGTTGTTAAGTCATCCTTGCCAGTGTTGATTGCAAGAAGATTCTTTTCAAGGGTTGCGTAATCTGAAGTTGAGTTCATCAACATCGAGTTGAAAATCTGAGCTGCCTGGCCGCGAACTGCGCCCATCCATGCCATTGGGACATAACCCTTTGCCTTTGCAGCCTTGCAGTAAGCAAGAGTGGATGAGAGGTTGTTAGGAACCTTCCAACCTTCCTTTTCAAAGATCTCTGTATTGTAAACAGGATCATTAAATAGGTAGTGATATGGAACACCAACTTGCTTTCCGCTGTATTGCCCTGCAAAGAGCGCATTTGCAATCGCATTCTGCTTTACGAAACGTTGGTTGCTGATATCTAGGTACATGTCAGCCTTTGCAAAACCTTCAAAGGTCGCGCCGCGAGAAGCTGCAAACAATGCTGCTTCCTTGTTTCCTGCGATCTTTACTCGAGCAGTTGCATCGTAATCACTAGTAGAAGAGATTACCTGTGTGATCTTTGTACCAGGATAACGCGCCTCGTACTTATCAATAATTGTTTGGAAGACTGCTTTGTCCTCTGGACGGTAGTGCCAGAATTCAATAGATCCCTTAGGAGGGGTTGATGTTGCAATTGGCTTGGCACTAGTTTGTCCCAAGCGCACTTTCTGCCATGTCAACTTTCCATTTGAATTTTCTTTACAGATCAATGAAGTTGAACTAGTTCCTGTGCTTACGCCTTCAACTTTACATGTTTTACCAAAAACTTCTCCAGCTGCGAACGCCGATGGAAGTGAAGTTGCAACAAGAGCAAAAACAATTGTTGCTGCAGCACCGATACGACGAGCACTGAAGGTATGTGTACCTTGAGTTTTCATTTTTATCCTTGCTTTCGAGGGTTGGTTGTTGTTGTTTACCATTCTGTGAGGGGTATCCCTAACATCTTTGCCATTTGGCGAATACCTGGCCGCACATCGATCCACGAGATGACCAAGTGGTGCGGATATCCGCCAGTGACTATTCCATTCACTAATGCAGCGGCATCGGGTTGAGTGATAACCGTTGCTGTGTTGCCTTGGAAGTGATTGGGAGCTGGGATTGATTCCCCTCGGCTCACAACCATGCGTAAACCCGTGCGATTGCTCGGATCTACATCCCGATCAATGCGGAACAGGGTTACTGGTCCGGTCTTGAGCGGAAAGTTACCTGCAACGCCTAGTTTGCGATTGCAGTGTGTTGATTGCGTTGCATTCTTTGGATCAGCAGCTAGTTTTGTTGCTGCAGATCCACAGTGCCACAAACGCACTAAACCTTGTGATGCATCTAAATCAACGATATCAACTAGGTAGTTTTCATCGGAGCCGAGAGCTTCACACATCATCATTGTTACAGCGCCTAAAACATCACGTTCACATGTAGTGACAGTTCCACGATCTGCGAGGCGTCCCAAAGATGAACAAATGCAGGCACCCATATCAGTTGGGAACTCTGGCCAGCATCGAATAGCGATTGCATCCAGAACTTCATCTTCGCGCCATTTGTCCAGCGCTACTTCAACTCCATAAACCTTTTTCGCTTCACCAACATTGACAGATGCCAATGACGGTTGGGCAGCGACAGCGCTTGCATAGGCTAAATCGCGTGCTTCTTCAGAAACTTCAGAGATCTTTCCGAATGCATCATTGATTGTAATTTGGCGAATATCTAAACCAAATAAAGAACGAATCTGAACTGCATCATAAACACATGGCGTAAAGCCAATTGGCGCATCTCCCACGGCGCCAATCTTCTTTCCCTTCATCCAATCAAATGCTTTTTGTGCATCTGCTTCAGAGCCAAGTTCACCAATGATATTTTCTGGAGTTAATGCTTCAGGTAACTTTCCAGCGAGCGCATCTTTGATAGCAGTTTGAACGTGTGGTTCATAAGCATTTCCATGAATATGACGAATTGATTGACCAACATTCATTAATGCGTGAGCAGCAAGATTTACCCCGCACATTGAATTCAGCTTCAAACGTTCACCAACTGCGCCAGGTTCTCGCATCGACCATCCAAGAACTGGTCCCTTTATTTTTCCAAGTAGTTCAACAGCTGGTGATGCATCGGAAAATGAGGCCATAAACAAAATATGAAGATCTGCTGCAGGAAGTGTTACCGCTGCAACATCTTCAACTGTCATTACTAATTCGCTGGGCCCCACAACAGTTGCGCCAAGCTCATTCAAGAGAGCTCGGGCTGAATCAAAGTTGGCTTGGGCGCAGGTCAGGTCAAAGGTAGGACGCGCTAATGCGACGAGAGCAACGGTGCTCATTAAACCTCCAGTGGTAAGACCTCTTGGCAGAGAGTGCCACTGGATTAGGCGCGAGTCAATGGCAAATAGGGGGTTTTACGCTTTGTTGTAGGACTGTGATGGGTGATTATTTCTGGAGAAGAAATGCTCTGGTCCGACCATTGACCTCAAAAGCAGGCCAATCGGGGTCATTACTGAGCATCTTTACGCCTGAGAGGGTAGCTACCACTGTGTCCTCTGCCTTCCACCCCTTGCCCGTTGGGTTCCAGGCGATGGGTTGGTTGGAGGCGATCAACCGGGCGCTCCCCTGGTTAGCCGGCCAATCACGTGGCAGATAACCCGTTGGACCACCTTGGTGGTGCTTACTCCATTCATCACCATCAAAGCCATTATCTGAATATGCAGCGATGGCCGCATTGATCGGATCTGAAAATGGTTTTCCAACAATCGTTGCATCTAGCAAGGCGGCTTCTACTTTAAAGATTGATGTGTAATCAGAAACCATCTGATCTGACACTGAACCAAAGGTGACGATGCGGGTAACCGATGCAATTAAACCTTTTCGTTTTGCACAAATTGAAGCAGAGACCCGATTCCCAACAACCGCTGTGGTTGGAAGAGGGTGTCTAAATTTGTGAACACGTTCTTCACCTGCAACTCCTAAGAATGCAACTTCAAGATCTGCCTGCCATAGAGAATGGGTGATCAATCCTGCAACATCAACTTCGCGATCGCTGCTTTCAACCTGCTTCATTGCATTTCCTAAGGCAACAGCTGCATCAACACAGATTTCTTGAAAACGAGAAAGATCAGATTCAATGAGTGATGCGCGAATGATTTCGACTTCAACGCCAAGATCGATTCGATCTGATCCGGGTTGATCCGATCCAACCTTTGGGCCAGTTGGAAGAAGTGGATCACGGCCTTCCGACCATTTAATGGTCTGCATAGTTACCTCTGAAGGTAACTCCTCAGCGATCAGACGTGGTGCCTCTACAACATTTGTAATAGCTGTAGCTGAATCTTGGGTAATGATTAAATCAAAACAGGCCATATCAATTGTTGTTGGAACATGTGCACGTCCAGCTATTGCCCAAGCTAAATTTGGATTACGGCGAAGCACAAATGCATCAAGTCCCTTAGCCTTCATTAGATCGCGAAGTGGCTGTATACGTTGATTAAATGTGCTCATATGCCGATGCTACAGGCGTCCTGCTTGGTGAACCCGCTTAAGGAACTCTTGGGTCTTTGGATTCTGCGGATTGTGCAGAACCTGTTCAGCGGTTCCGCGCTCAACAATGTTGCCTGATTCAAGAAAACAAACCTCATCAGCAACCTGCGTTGCAAAACCCATTTCGTGGGTTGCAAGCACCATCGTCATTCCATCACTCTTGAGATCACGGACCGCGGTGAGGACCTCATTTACAAGGACTGGGTCTAAAGCCGAGGTAACTTCATCTAACAACAGCAACCGTGGGCTAACCGCTAGCGATCTAATGATGGCTACACGTTGTTGCTGTCCACCACTGAGACGATCTGGGTACTGGTCTGCTTTGTCCGCTAAATCAAAACGCTTCAGTAAATGTATCGCGTGGGCATTTGCTTCATCTTTGCTCTTGCCATGGACTTTGATTGGCGACAGGGTGATGTTTTCTAGAACTGTTTTATGTGGAAAGAGATTAAAGGATTGAAAAACCATTCCAAGACGGCGGCGGACATCATCAACATTGATTAACGGATCTGAAATTTCCTGGCCATCCAAGAAAATCTGCCCGTCATCGATTGATTCCAGCAAGTTGATACAACGTAGCAAAGTTGATTTTCCTGATCCAGATGCACCAATTAAGACTGTTGCTGTGTGCTCAGGAACTGTTAATGAGAGATCCTTTAACACAAGCTCAGAACCAAATGATTTACGCACATTGATTAGCTCTAAAACATTACTCATCAGATCGCACCTTCTGAGTTCTGTGCACTGGTGCGCTGTCTAATCGCTCTATCCGTATATCGGGTCATTGGAATAGTGATGAGCAAAAACAAGATCGCTGCTACTACGTACGGGGTGTAATTAAAAGTGCGGCTGGCGTTAATTTGAGCAGCGCGGACAGCATCGGTAACTCCAAGAATAGAAACTAAACCGGTGTCCTTAAGTAATGAGACAAAGTCATTGAGTAAAGGTGGAACAACTCGTCGAATCGCTTGAGGTAGGACTACAAAACGCATAGTTTGACCTGAGGTCAATCCCAATGATCGCGCTGCTGCCCGTTGGCTTGGATGAATCGACAGAATTCCGCTACGAATAACCTCGGCAACATAAGCAGAGTATGTGAGAACAACTGCCACGGTTCCCAAGAAAATCACATTGCTTGATACACCCCGTAAACCTAATGCGGGGACTCCAAAGCCAACCAACAAGATAATCAAGATCAGCGGAGCGCCTCGGAAAATATCTACGTAAGCCGTAGCGAGAAATCTAAATGGAGTAAGTGCTGGGGATTTTGTTGTGCGCATCAGGGCTAATCCCAATGCAATAACCCCGATAGCGGCTCCACCAATAAATGTGAGCTGTAGATTGATCCATAACCCTTTAATGACTGTTGGGAAAACCTCTTTGCCGTATTCAATATCAAAGAAGGTGGTCTTTACTGTTTCCCAACCTGGACTGGTAACAAGAATTACTAGCAATGTGCCTAGAACAAAAACGGAAGAAGCGGCAGCAATACCTGCTTGCTTACGACTAATTGCACGCCGAGACTTGCGGCGTTGAATTTCACGTGAGCTTGGCGACCACGCAGAGCTTTGTTTCTCTGACATGGCCGCCAAACTACCGCTTCTACTTCTTATTCTCTATTAAGGCTTCAAGACAGGTGCGCCAGCATCGGTTGCTAGCCACTTATCTGTGATTGCTGCCAATGTTCCATCAGCGGTGATTGCATCAACCGCGCCAGAAACACATGAAGTCAGCTTGCTGTCCTTAGTTAGCAAAAGACCAAACTGATCTCCTGAGCCAGTAGATGGAAGCTGTCCAACGATAAGACCGTTAGGAACTTCTACTGCTGAAAGGTAGAACGCAGTTGGAAGGTCTACTACTAGGCCATCAATCTGCTTGTTCTTAAGTGCTGATACACCAGCTGCGTTGTCATTGAATACCTGAGGTGTTGAGCCAATCTGGTTTTCAATCGCATCAAGTGAGGTTGTTCCTACAGCTGCTCCAAGCTTTGCTCCCTTGAGCTCTGCAAGAGTTGTCTTTCCTTCGATCTTGCTGCCCTTGAATGAAACGATTGCTTGTGGAGCTGTGTAGTAAGGAGATGAGAAATCAACCGCTGCCTTGCGCTCCTCTGTGATTGAGAATTGCTGCAAGTTGAAGTCAAAGTTCTTCTCGCCTGGTGTTACAGCTGAATCAAATGTTGTACGAACCCAAGTGACATCTGCTGCATCAAATCCGAGTTGCTGTGCAACTGCGTATGCAACCGCGCCTTCAAAACCATTTCCGGTCTCAGGGGCATCATCAATGATCCATGGGTAGTAGGCAGGCTCGCCAGTTGCGATTGTTAGCTTGCCTTCAGTGACTGTTGCAAGATCTTCTTTGGCACATGATGCCGCTTCAGATGTTGATGAATCTGATGAAGAACATCCTGAAAGTGTTAACGCTGCTGCAATTACAACAGCTGAGAAAATTCCGAAACGCTTTTTCAACGTAATCTCCTAATGTGTCAGGGGATCATCACTAACTAAACTAACTAGATAAGTGCAGTTAGTTAGACCCACGCTTGCCGAAGATGGTGGCTTTCGGCCTGGTCTTCACCCGGAGCACCCCGCCGCGGTGGAGGGTTGCCGTCCAGTTAGCCGGGGCTTGATGCTGGAACTCATGACCATTGCAAATGTTATTGGTGGCTATGCCAGTTGTCGACTTGCAAATGACATGCAAAAAACTGAAGGTTTGGTGAGCCGTGTAGGCTCGGCGATTCGGCGCGAAGGTGTTAACTATTGAGGCTGAGCGCTGCTAGCGCACCATTGATAATCGACTCCGTATTTAAATCATGAATTGCATATAGATCTGGAATATTGCCAGATTGACCGAAGTTATCTACGCCCATCGCTACTTGTGGCACTCCAAGGGCAGAACCCAACCACGCCATCGCGTGGGAAGAGCCATCATGTATTGAAACTATCGGTGCCTTTTCAGTAAACGTTGCTCTTAAAACTCCCGGCAAGGATGGGGTTGAAGCTGTTCGAATTCCCTGTTTCAAAGTTCTCTGCCAACTACCGAAAACTCGACCTAGCGAAGTTATGTCAACAACATGTGCGACAACACCTTCATCTGCAAGTTGTTGAGCTGCTGCCAGTACTTCTGGCATCACCGCTCCAGTTGCAACTAAGTAAACAACTGGGGCAAGGTGATTATCGATTCTGCTGAGCGTAGTTCTTCCATCTACAAGGCGATATGCACCAGCTAATACTTGAGATCGAAGAGTTGCTTCACCTATTCGCTGTTTTGCTTCATAGAATGGCTGTTGATCTATTGATCGTGTTGTTAATCTAAAGTAAAAAGCTAGCTCGTTTGGTCTAAGGTCTGGAGCTGTATTCTTTTTTGCTCCTGCAACATGTGCGATAGCATCACACAACATCCAATCTAATGCTTGACCAAATGCTGGTTCCATAAGTACTACTCCGGGCAGCTCGACTCCAACAGATGGTGTGATTGTGGATTGGTGGGCACCACCTTCTGGTGCAAGAGTGATTCCAGATGGAGTACCTGCCACGATGAATTTTGCACCTGAATAGACACTATAAATAAATGCATCCAGACCTCGTAGAACAAATGGATCGTAAACGGTACCAATCGGAATCAGAGATTGACTCGAGATATCTCCTGAAATACCTAACTGACCTAAAAGAGTGAACAAATTCATTTCACTGATTCCAAGTTCGATATGTTGGCCATTTGGACTCTCGGTCCACTTTTGGATTGAGTTGTTACTCCATTCACGCTTAAGGTCTCTATTAAAAATTCCATGGCGATTGATAAAGCCACCGAGATTAGTCGAGGTCGCAACATCAGGTGCCGTAGTTACTAGATAGGGTCGGATCGCCTCATTACGGCTGATCTCGTTAAGAACTCTGCCAAAAGCCTCCTGAGAGGAAGAAACTCCGCTTGGTGCGGTTCCAGTTCCATGTGGAAACTCTGCAGAAATTTGAGCATCGCACGCAGCCCTTTTCAAAGAGTTGCACCTTGCAATACAGAGCGAATCCTCAACGCTTCCAGGTTCAAACCTGCTCCACTCAGTTGAGTGATCTAGTCCCACAGATTTACGTAAATTATCTATCTGCTCTTTACTTACTTGGGCAGAGTGATTTCTCTTGTCCCCGGCAATCGGTAGATGCCAGCCTTTGATTGTGTAGGCAAAAACAACACTTGATTTATCTAACTCGCTATCACACTCATGAAAAGCCTCGATAAGAGAGCTAATGTCATGGCCACCTAGATCGGTGAGAATTTCAAAGAGCTCTTCATCGCTGTATCTTTCAAGGAAATCACTGACACCGTGAGGTGATCCATCTAGAAATCTCACTCGAGCCTCTGCTGGTTGCAGCCCGAAAAGGGATTGATACTGTTCGTTTGGAATCAGATCAAACCATTGCTTGAAACTCGCACTAGCATAATCTTCAAATACTCTCTTCAACTTGGATCCGTACTTAACCTCTTTGACATGCCAACCTGCGGCTTCAAACTGAGCTCTCCACTGTTCGATTCGTACACCAGGAATAATCCGATCCAATGACTGTCGATTAAAATCGACAACCCACATAACATTTCCTAGATTTGTAGCAGCAGGATCAGCAAGTGCCTCCCAAATATTTCCCTCATCCAATTCTGCATCGCCAATAACAGAAATAAAACGTGACTTTGGTCTTGCTCCAAAGTGAGAGTCAACGTATTGGCGTGTAACTGCAGCAAAAAGCGGAGCAACTGCACCTAATCCAACAGATCCTGTTGAAAAATCCACGGTATCTGGATCCTTGGTTCTTGAAGGGTAGCTTTGTAGTCCACCCGCTTCACGAAGTTTCTTTAAGTACGATTCATCAAGGTTACCCAACAGATATTGAATTGCATGAAAAACTGGTGATGCATGGGGCTTGATGCTAATTCGATCCTCGGAATCCAAGTAATTGAAATAAAGGGCTGTAAGTACAGAAACTAAAGAGGCACTTGATGCTTGATGGCCACCAACCTTCAAACCATCCACATTGGGACGATCATTATTTGCATAATCAACAATACGAGTAGATAGCCATAACACCCGGTCCTGAATGCTTTCTAGAATCTCTAGATCTTCTGGGGCGACCTTGGATTCAATTGGGTTGTGTAACTCGGAATTGATCTTCATCGGGACCCTAACTCAATTTTGATTCTACTTTCCAATGGATACTCTTTCGGAGACTTGTCACCTTTCTTCATCCACCATTCAAAGTACTCAGAAAGCATGGCCTTAAGGTCATAGCCCGGTTCAAACCCAAGTTTCGTCAAAATGCTCTCAGAGCTCAAATATGCATTATTTTCAGGGAAGGGAAAGGCGACATTTTTTAAATCAAAGTTGATTGTGTCGATTTGAAAATCCTCAGGTTGATAAGAAATAACCTTCGGCTCAACTCCGCAAACCTCGCTCGCCAAATCTACAAAACCACGACTAGTTGTTGCTTGAGGAATAGCCAAGTTGAACTCTTCGCTTCCGCCTGTTCGACTCAAACTCAAAATTCGCACAATCGCACTTGCGACATCGCCAGCATAGATGAATGAGTGAATCGACTTTCCGCCATTGGCCAGGAAGATTGGTTCATTACTTAACAAACGACTAAAGACAAAGGACTCTCTGTCTTCATAATTATCTGGACCTAATACAAATGGAAGTCGCAAAGCTGTTGTGTCAAAAGCTCCTTGCGAATTAAATTCTCTCAGCAATGATTCGGATCGGATTTTCTCCGCCGCATATGGAGCAAATGGATGAGGCGGACCTTTAGGGAAATCTTCGGTTATCGGAAAAACTTGACTGGATGTATAAACAGCTCCGGTAGAAATGAAAATGTATCGAGAGATCTTTCCAGCAAAGAATTTCCCTGCCTCTTCTACCCAATCGGAGGCGTAGGCAGAAAAATCAATAACAGCATCAAACTGTGAATCTTTGAATTGATCTAACGCTCCAGGTTGAGAGCGATCGCAGATCACATTGTGAGCACCCTTGTTCTCTTCGCGGGTTCCTCTATTTGCAATCGTGACTTCTACGCCGACATCCAATAACGCTCGAAGAACATATCGCCCCATGAATCGTGTGCCACCGAAAATCAATACCTTCATTGTTTACCTGTGCTCTCCTGAATTTCTTTGTTATTGTAAACAGTTGACGATTGATATACAAGGGTCTAACCTCATCAGCTATGGACAGGATCGACAGAGTCGAAACCTTCGAAGCGCGAGTTCCTCTTGCTCATCCACTCACGGTTGGTTCTGCACAAATCACACATCGCACATATTCAGTTGTTCGAATCACAACTACTGATGGAATTACCGGAGTTGGATATTGCTACAGCCGTGGCTTACCCATTTCAAAGGTAATTGAAGCTGTAATGAGTCCGCACATTATTCAAGAAACTGCAGAATCTGCCGATGAAATTAGAAGCAAGCTTCTTGCAGCCAATTGGCAATCAAGTGAACACGGCACCCTTACCTCTGGATTAAGCGCAGTTGATATCGCCCTGAATGACATCATGGCTAAACGATCTGGAAAAAGCGTCGCGCAGTTTCTTGGTTCAGATCTTAAAGAGATACCTGTTTACTCTGTCATTGGTTATGACAATGGAAATGATGAGACTGGACTTGAGGAAGAGATAGATCATGCACTCAGCCGTGGAATTAAATCTTTCAAGATAGTTGTCGGGGCAAAATCTCCTGAACGAGATGCTCATCGAATCAAGGTTTTGCGAAATCGAGTTGGAGAAAAGGCCTTAATTGGTGTTGATGCATTTAGAACCTTTGGTGATCTTGAAAAGGCAAGACTTCGAGTTGATTTGTTCAAGGAGTACGGAATCTCTTTTGTGGAGGATGCATTTCTCGAGTCGCAGGGAAAGTTGTCCATCGCATTGCGCGAACAAACTGGAGTCCCCGTTTCCTTTGGAGAATCCTTAGCGTCTGCAAGCATGGCTCAACAAGTTATCGATTATAACCAGGTCGATGTATTAAGAATTGATGCCTTAGTAATTGGTGGGGTAAGCGAATTCATCAAGGCTGCAGATTATGCAGATAGATCAGGCATTCAATATTCGACCCACATTCATACTGAGGTGCATTCTCAAATCGCTGCTGCTACGAAAAATTGTTACGCGGGCGGTATCGAGTATTTGGATCCTAAGTATGAAATCGATCTTTTCCATCACTTGCTACTAAGGCCAATTGAAATTACAGATGGAAAGGCTCAATTAAGTACAGCGCCAGGTTTCGGCATTGAATGGGATTGGAAGGCGATTCAGCGCTATAGCGCTTAAAAGTACTGGTGGCGGGTGAAGGATTTGAACCTTCGAAGGCAGAGCCGGGGGATTTACAGTCCCCTCCCATTGGCCGCTCGGGCAACCCGCCAAGGTCGAACAAGTACTGCGGCAATTATGGATAGTGCGAAGGGAAAGGATACCTTAGGCGGGTGCGCGCACAAACCGCGCTTTTTCCGAGTAAAGGAGCCCTCAAATGGCAGCAGATGCAAGTTTCGATGTGACCTCCAAGATCGACCGTATGGAGCTCGATAACGCCATTAACCAGGCGGTCCGTGAGATCGAGACCCGCTTTGATTTCAAAAATACCGGCTCAAAGATTGAACTTGAGGGCGAGAAGATTTTGATTGAGGCAGATACTGAAGAGCGCGCAAAGGCGGCTCTAGATGTTGTTAAGGACAAGATGATTAAGCGTGGCGTTTCCTTGAAGCACCTTGATGCTGGCGCTCCTCAGTTGTCTGGAAAGATTTACAAGATTGCAGCACCTTTAAAGGAAGGCATCTCAACAGAGAATGCAAAGAAGATTGCAAAAAAGATCCGTGATGAGGGCCCAAAATCTGTTAAGACTCAAATCCAAGGAGATGAACTTCGCGTGACCTCAAAGAGCCGCGATGACCTTCAAGAAACAATGGCTATGATCAAAGATGGTGGTTGGGATTTTGCAGTTCAATTCACGAACTTTAGATAATTGAGTAAAAATAAGCTCGGTCTTTTGTTTGGTGTAACTGCTTACACCTTGTGGGGATTGTTTCCGCTTTACTGGCTGCTACTAGAAGCAGCTAATCCACTTGAAATCGTTTCACACCGGGCTGTGTGGACTCTTGTTTTTTGTGTGATTGTGTTGGCCGCAACCAAGGCGCTCAAATCGACTCTTTCAACTTTGCAACGCCCCATGGTTGCAGCAAAATTGTTTCTTTCATCTCTTTTAGTTTCAATAAACTGGTTGGTTTATATCTGGGCAACAAACAATGAGCATGTAGTTGAAGCATCCTTGGGTTATTACATCAATCCCCTAGTAATTATTGGATTTGGTGTCATTTTGCTTAAAGAAAAGATGCGAACACTTCAATGGGTCGCTGTGACTATTGCGACGATTGGAGTCTTAGTTTTAACAATTGATTATGGAAGATTCCCGTGGATCGCATTTGCTTTGGCGATTTCATGGGGCAGCTACGGTGTGGTTAAAAAGCAGTTGGGGCTAGGAGCATTGGAAGGTCTTGCTATAGAAACCTTCATATCTAGCTTCTTTTACCTGGCGTACCTGATTTATATAGGTAATCAAGGTACTGGCCAGTTTGGTCAGGAATGGGGATTCACGCTTCTTTTGATTAGTGCAGGAGCAATTACAGCGATTCCACTCTTGTTGTTTAACGGCTCAACAAACAGACTTCCATTTACAACAATCGGCTTATTGCAATACATAACACCAACGATTCAATTTTCAATTGGTGTCTGGGTGCTCCATGAAGATATGCCAACTGCGCGATGGATTGGATTCTTGATTATCTGGGGCGCACTTGTGACGTTAGCTATTGATTTAATCAAATCAAGCAGAACGGTCGATAACCGCGTCGCATAGCGACATTAAAGCACCTGTTGCATCATTGATTGGCAGCGGGCCTAATGCTCTGCGTGCTTCCTTGGCTGTCATCAATAGCTGCTCACGTGATTCATCGAGAGCTGTGTGATTACGAAGTGCGACCAAAACTTGTTGAACAGTTGCTTCATCTTCGATTGGCGCACTGAGTAGCCTCTTGAGATCAGCATCTGCTGGATCATTTGATTTCATAACATTTAAAGTTACTAGTGTTGGAACGCCTTCGCGAAGATCTGTTCCTGGGGTCTTTCCAGATTGGTTTGATTCGCTAGCGACATCAATAACATCATCAGCTAATTGGAACGCAACACCAATCTTTTCGCCAAAGACAGTTACGGTGTCGGTGATTTCCGCTGGAGCACCTGAAATCATCCCGCCATAACGTGCAGATGCCGCAATTAATGAACCAGTCTTATCTGCAACAACTTTTAAATAGTGCTCTAGTGGATCTTGTCCTGGGTTAGGTCCCTGAGTTTCCATGATCTGACCGATTACTAAACGCTCAAAGGTGCGCGCTTGTAAACGAACCGCAGCCGGTCCTAGGTCTGCTAACAGGTCTGAAGATTTTGCGAAGAGAAAATCACCAGTCAAGATCGCGATTGTGTTTCCCCATCGCATGTTGGCGCTTTCTACGCCGCGTCGAAGTGGTGCCTCATCCATAACATCATCGTGATACAGGGTTGCTAGGTGCGTAATCTCGCAGGCCACAGCTGCAGCGATAACTCCCTGACCCGTTGGGTCCCCATATTGAGCGGTTAACAAGGTCAAAAGGGGGCGTAAACGCTTGCCGCCAGCGGCCACAAGGTGATGTGCGGTCTCATCAACAAATGGATACTCGCTGCGGGTATGGCTACGTAAAAGTGATTCGACCTCGGCCATTTGGCTAACAAGTTGCGTCGCTAATGCTGGTGCAACGTTGGGAATGCCAAATGTGGACATTATCGAATGAAGATAGCTAGGTCTGTAATGAAATCAAGTACCGGGGCTGGATAGATACCCAATACCAAGGTGATTACCGCCGAGATAACTACAGTTGCACGAGTAAGGATTGATGGAACTTCAACCGCTGTTCCATCTTCAACAGCATCTGTAAAGAACATCAACACGATCACGCGGATGTAGAAGAAGGCTGCTACCGCACTTGAAAGCACACCAGTGATTACAACCACTGTCGCACCGTTTTCATATGCTGCAGAGAAGATTGAGAACTTTCCGATGAATCCGCTTGTAAGTGGAATACCGGCAAAGGCTAATAGGAAGAGTGCAAATGCAGAGGCTGCAAATGGTGATCGCTTTCCAAGACCCTTCCAACGATTGAGATCTGTAACCTCACCCGATGAATCCCGAACAAGGGTTACGACTGCAAATGCACCAACGGTTGCTACACCATATGCAAAGAGATAGAAGATTGTTGCATCTAACCCTGATTTATTCAGTGCAATGATTCCTGAAAGCAAGAAGCCTGCATGAGCAATTGATGAATAAGCCAACATGCGCTTTACATCGCGCTGAGCGATTGCAACAAGTGATCCCAAGATCATGCTGACAATTGCAATCGCCGAGATAACTGGAATCCAGGACCATTCAGCGTTTGCAAAAACTGTGTAGTAAATACGAAGCATCGCTCCAAAAGCTGCAACCTTGGTGGCCGCTGCCATAAATGCTGTGATTGGAGTTGGAGCACCTTGATACACATCTGGTGACCAAGAATGGAATGGAACTGCGCCAACCTTGAAGAGTAATCCAATTGATAGGAATGACATTCCGATGAGAAGGAAGACATCATTTCCGCTACCGCCGACTACCGCTTCACGGATGCCAGAGAAGGTGATTGAGCCTGAAAAACCATACAAATAAGCGGCTCCGAAGAGGAAGAAGGCTGAGGCGAATGAGCCTAGAAGGAAGTACTTCAGCGCTGACTCTTGTGAAGCCAAACGGCGGCGGCGTGAAAGCCCTGCCATCAAGTACAGCGGTAGCGATAAGACTTCCAGCGCAACAAAGAGCATGATCAAATCTGTTGCAACGGGGAAGATCATCATTCCGGAAACAGCAAACAATGTAAGTGGATAGACCTCGGTTACTTGGTTGCCAGCTTGCGCCGCTTCCCGCTCTTCAGCAGAGCCAGGAAGTGCTGCAGCTAACGGAGTGAAGTGTTCCGTATCTGCAATCAAGAAGATTGAGATTATTGCAATAATCAGAATTGATCCCTGAATAAGAACTGCAGGACCATCTACAACTAACGACCCCATTGCAGGAGTCAAGGATTGCTCTCCGCGAATACGCCACAACTGCATCAGCGCGAGCATCAAAGTTCCAAGAGACAGTGTTAGCTGTACAACCGGACGAAGTGCTTTAGATACAAATGCTTCGACAAGAACACCGATCAGCGCTCCACCCAGCAAAATTAGAATTGGCGAAAGCAGTGTGTAGGAAAGAACTGGCGATGTAAATGTCATTACTTGTCCTCATTACTTGGCGCAGGATCAGTGAAACCCATTTGAGAAATTACATGTGTCGCAGCAGGATTAATCACATTTAACAGTGGTGCAGGGTAAAAGCCCAAAGCGACGATACTTACAATCACTGGTGCGATCGCTATCTTCTCGCGAAGGTTGAGATCCCTAAGGTTCTCATTACCTGGCGTTGTTGGCCCATGCAAAGCCTTTTGAACTGGAATTAAAATGTACAAAGCGGCCAAAACAATTCCAAAGGTTGCGATAATCGCATGCACTGGGTAACGAGTAAATGTTCCAACGAGAACAAGGAACTCGCTCACAAAGCTTGAAAGTCCTGGCAAAGCCAGTGATGACAGCCCCGCAATGAAGAAACTCCACGCCATTATTGGAGTAACTCTCTGCAGGCCACCAAAGTCAGCGATCGTTGAAGATCCACGGCGTGAAATCATCCATCCAGCCACTAGGAATAGCGCTGCGGTAGAGAATCCATGGTTAAACATGTACAAAATCGCACCGCTTTGAGCCTGGCTTGTCATCGCGAAGATACCCATTGTGATGAAGCCGAAGTGAGAGATCGATGTATAGGCGATCAATCTCTTGATGTCCTTAGCTCCAATCGCTAAGAAGGCACCGTAAACAATTGAGATGACAGCAAGGATCATAATCAGTGGAGTAAATGTCTTACTCGCATCTGGGAACAAGGTGAGGCAGTAACGGATCATTCCGAAGGTACCAACCTTGTCGAGAACGCCAAGCAAGAGAACTGAGGTTCCTGGTGTTGCAGAGTTTGCTGCATCTGGCAACCAGGTATGGAATGGCCATACCGGTGCCTTAATTGCAAAGGCGATAAAGAATCCAAGGAACAACAAGTTCTGCGTGGTTGAACTCATCTGAAGTTGTGAAAGCTTGTCGATATCAAAGGTGTGTCCACCTTGAGCACCTGACATCACATACAGAGCAATTATTGATGCCAGCATCAATAGGCCACCAAATAATGAGTACAGCAAGAACTTAACCGCTGCTGCCGAGCGCTCCCCTGTTCCATACCCACCAATAAGGAAGTACACAGGTATCAACATCGCTTCGAAAATTACGTAAAACAAGAACAGATCTGTTGCGGCGAATACACCAATCATCATGGTCTCAAGTACGAGAATGAGAATATAAAAAGTCTTTACACTCCAACGGCCGCCATGTGCCTCATTCCAACCCGCAAGCACAACGATTGGTGCAAGGATTGTTGACATCAAAATCAAAACAAGTGCAATTGCATCTACACCTAATGCAAAGTTGATTCCAAAGGTTGGAATCCAAGCATAGCTTTCAACAAATTGCAGATCTACGTTGTCACGCTGGAAACCAACCGCCATTGCAATAGTTGCTGCCATGACAACAAGGGTTGTTCCAAGGGCTGCTTGCTTTGCCGCTTTCTCGCTGCCCTTTGGAAGCGTTGAGATGATTGCTGCACCTGCAAGAGGTAGAAGCATTAATAGTGATAACCACTTCATTACTGAACCACCACCCAAATAGCTGCGATTAACGCAATTGCGCCAACCAAAATCATGGCTGCATAACTGCGAACATAGCCATTTTGAACGCCCCGAAGTGCTGACCCTGAACCCAGCGCCATTTGACCTACTCCTCGAACCGCACCATCAACGACAACTTCATCAGCTGCCACCAATGTTGTTGTTAGAGCCTGGCCTGGACGCATAAAGACAGCTTCATTGAAGCGATCCTGCATCAAATCTTGACGTGCAACCTTTGTAAAGATTGAAACATCATCTGGCGCAACCGCTGAAACTTCCTGACGTGCATACTTGAAGTAAGCGATTGCTACACCGATCGCCACCATAGTTAAGGCCATTGCAGAGACAACGATTGGCTCAATCAAATGCTTTTGATATTCATCGCTGTGGTTAAACAATGGGTGCAACCAGTTTTCTAAAGCATCGCCACGTGAGAGTAGGAAACCTGAAGAGACTGAACCGATTGCAAGTACAGCCATCGGAAGCCACATCAACCACGGAGACTCGTGAGGATGCGCATCCTCATCCCAACGCTTTGTTCCTGTAAATGTCAGGATCATTACGCGAGTCATGTAGAAAGCTGTAATTGATGCACCAATCAAAGTTGTAATGCCAAGGATGATTCCCTTAGCACCGCCTGCATCAAATGCGGTTTCAATAATCAAATCCTTTGAATAGAAACCTGCAAATGGTGGAACACCAAGAATTGCTAAGTATCCAAGTCCAAAGGTCACAAAGGTGATTGGCATGAACTTACGAAGCGCGCCGTACTTTCGCATATTTACTTCATCATTCATTCCATGCATGACAGAGCCTGCACCCAAGAACATTCCTGCCTTAAAGAAACCATGTGTTAGCAGGTGCATGATTGCAAATGCATAACCAACTGGGCCTAATCCAGCAGCTAATGTCATATAACCGATCTGCGACATGGTTGAAGCAGCCAGCGCCTTCTTAATGTCATCTTTAGCGGTTCCGATTAATGCACCAAACATCAAAGTGATTGCACCAACAATGACAACCATAAGCTGGGCGGTAGGTGCTGCATCAAAGACAAAGTTTGATCGGGTAATTAAGTAAACGCCTGCGGTAACCATCGTCGCTGCGTGAATAAGTGCAGAAACAGGGGTTGGACCAGCCATCGCATCGCCAAGCCATGCTTGCAATGGGAACTGGGCTGATTTACCTGCAGCGGCCACCAAGAGCATGAGTCCTATTGCCGTTAAAGCGCCTTCGGAGGTTTGGCTTACCTGCTCTTGAACTCCGACAAATGAAACTGTGCCCATGGTTGCGAAGGCGATCATGATTGCAAAAGACAATCCCATATCACCGACGCGGTTCATAACAAAGGCTTTTTTCGAAGCCGTTGCATATGCAGGCTTTTGATTCCAGAAGCCAATAAGTAGGTAAGAGGCAAGACCCACACCTTCCCAACCAACATAGAGGTTGAGGTAGCTGTCGCCAAGAACCAAGAGCAACATAGATGCGATAAACAGGTTCAGGTAGGCGAAGAATCGACGGCGATCTTTGTCATGAGACATGTAAGAGATTGAATAGATGTGGATCAAAGTTCCTACACCTGTAATAAGTAGAACAAAGCAGATAGAGAGCTGATCTAACAGCAAGCCCGCATCTACTTTGAAATCTCCGACATGAATCCACTCAAACAATTTTTGAGATGCTGGACGCTGCTCTGTTGGGCGATCCAGCATTAACATCAATTGGTACACACCAACACCAAATGAGGAAGCGGACAATCCGGTTGCAAGTAGGTGACCCCACTTATCGGTGCGTCGTCCTCCAAGTAAAAGAATCGCTGAACCGACTAATGGCAGCGCAATCAAATAGACCAAAGTATTTGAAGTAAACATGGCTATCGCTTCAACAAACTAGCATCATCGACAGATGCTGATCGACGTGAACGATAAATCGTCACAATAATTGCAAGGCCAACCACTACTTCGCAGGCGGCAACCACCATCGTAAAGAAAGCCATTACCTGGCCATCGAGATTTCCGTTGATGCGAGAGAAGGTTACAAATGAAAGATTTGCAGCGTTGAGCATGAGCTCAATACACATGAAAACAACGATCGCGTTGCGGCGAACAACCACACCAACAGCTCCGATAGTAAAGAGGAGCGCTGAGATGTAAAGATAGTTAGTTGCATCCATTACTTCTCCTCCTCAATCTGAGTATTAACTTCAGCAAGGTCAAAGCTCTTGTAATCCAACATATCTCCACGTGCTTCGAGGCTGGCGTTAACTGAAGTTGGAGCAGGAGTTCCATCTGGAAGTAGTGCAGGAACATCCACCGCGTTATGACGGGCATAAACGCCAGGACCTGGAAGTCCTGCTGCGCTGCCTAATGATTGACCACGGAAACGATTGATTGATAGTTGGCGCTGGGTAGGACGTGCTGTTGTGCGTTGACTATGTGCAAGAACCATCGCACCCATCGCCGCTGTAATGAGAAGTGCAGATACAACTTCAAATGGAAACACATAGGTTGAAAAAAGCGCCGCTGCGATTCCTTCGACATTACCTTCGGCATTAGCTTGCGCCAGCCCGACTGGAGTGCGGCCCAAAGTTGCACGACCCAAAAGCGCAACCATCAAACCACCAAAACCAACTGCGGCGGTAATTGCTATTGGACGAAGACCAGGAATAGTTTCAGTCAGAGAATCTGATGAATCAACACCGACGAGCATCAAAATGAAGAGGAAGAGCATCATTACCGCTCCGGTGTAAACAACAACTTGGACAATTCCTAGGAATACCGCATCTTGCGCGATGTAAAAGATTGCTAAGACAACCATTACAAATGCCATCAAGATCGCTGAGTGAACCGCTTTCTTAACAAGGAGCATTCCTAGCGCTGCGATAACCGCCATTGGTCCAAGGATCCAAAACATAATCGCTTCTGGTTGTGCTGTCTGGCCAGCTTCAAGGGCGAGTTGCATCATGCTTGATCATCCTTTGCCTGAGATGGATGAGCACCCTTTACATCACCATTGTAATAATTAGTATCTGTCATATCTGGATACATAGGGTGCGGAGGCATAAGCATTCCTTGGCGCAATGGAGCCAGTAAATCCTGCTTCTCAAAGATCAACTTTGCACGTGAATCATCTGCAAGTTCGTACTCATTCGTCATTGTTAATGCACGTGTAGGGCAAGCTTCAATACACAATCCGCAGAAAACACAGCGAAGATAATTGATTTGATACACCTTGCCGTAACGCTCACCTGGAGACATACGATTTTCTTCAGTGTTACTTTCGCCCTCTACATAAATTGCATCTGCTGGACATGCCCAAGCACAGAGTTCGCAACCAATGCACTTTTCTAATCCATCTGGGTGGCGATTAAGTTGGTGACGTCCATGAAAGCGTTCCTCAGTAGGTGCTTTAACCTCTGGATACTCGACAGTCAATGGCTTCTTGAAGATTGTTGAGAAGGTAACCCAAAACCCCTTCATGTGGCCTAAGAAACCAACTGAAGGTGTCTGCTCTACTTCATAAAATTCAACATCGTTAATGCCAAGATCTTTTGGCTTTAACGGTTCGAGGTTTTCAGCCACGGTCGCCTCCTGAGCTCTTTGAGACATTGATAGTTGAAACCTCCATTGGAAGTGAAGGAACTGCAAATGATGGAGCCTCTTTATTATCGCCATCAGCTACAGCTGCTTGCTTTTTCTTTTTAGAGCTTTCAAATCCAACGTTGACCGCCATGATGATCACAACGACCGTGCTTGCAAATGCGATTACCACTGATCGTGGAGCTCCTTGCAATGAAAGAACGCGCAAGGTTGCAACAACCAGAATCCAAAGAATTGAAATTGGAATCAAGACCTTCCAACCAAACTGCATGAACTGGTCATAACGAAGGCGTGGAAGTGTTCCGCGGAGCCATACAAATACAAAGAAGAATGTAATTACCTTGGCAAAGAACCACACTGCGGTAAACCAGCCACCAAGCCAGGCTTCAGTAAAGCCGAGCCCTGGAGGCGCCTTATAGCCACCCAAGAACAAGGTGGTTGCAAGTGCAGATACAGCAACAATATTGATGTACTCAGCAAGGAAGAAGAGTGCAAACTTTAATGATGAGTACTCAGTATGGAATCCACCTACGAGTTCACCTTCTGCTTCTGCAAGGTCGAAAGGCGCACGGTTAGTTTCACCGACCATTGAGATCGCATAGATCGCAAATGATGGGAAGAGAACTACTGCGTACCACCATGAAGATTGAGCAGCAACAATCTCTGATGTTGACATTGAACCCGCGTAGATAAAGACAGCCACAAGTGAAAGTCCCATCGCAATTTCATATGAAATAACTTGCGCGCTAGATCGAAGTCCACCAAGCAATGGATAAGTCGATCCTGAAGACCAACCAGCTAAAACAATTCCGTAAACACCAACTGATGCAACTGCAAGGATGTAAAGCACTCCAACCGGCAAATCAGTTAACTGCATAGCTGTCTGCTTGCCAAACAGGTTCACTTCGCCCGTAATTGGAATTACAGCAAATGCCATAAATGCTGCAGTTGCGCTGATGATTGGAGCAATCACAAAAACAATCTTGTCTGCGGCTGTAGGAATGATGTCTTCCTTAAGCGCAAGCTTTACTCCATCTGCAAGAGATTGAATCAAACCAAATGGACCTACACGGTTTGGTCCTGGGCGTTGTTGCATGCGACCCACAAGGCGTCGCTCTCCCCATACCGCCATCAATGTCAGTACTACGCATCCTGCAAATACCAGAAGCGCTTTGACGAGAATGAGCCAGCCTGGATCTGCTGCAATTAGCTCTGCATTTGTCATGCCTTCACCACCGTAACTACTGCGCCATGTGCGACGCCTAGGTTTACCAACAATTGAGAACCACGTGAGTTACGAGGTGCCCAGACAGCATCATCATGGATGTTTTCAACCAGTGCTGAAAGCGTTACAGAGCCTTGTTTTGTTGAGATTTTCAGTTGATCGCCATCAACTACACCCATTGATTGAGCTCGCTTTGGCGAAATAACCGCAACTGTTCTGCGAGCGGTACCAGCAAGGTGTTCTTCACCTTCCTGCAAAGTTCCGAGATCCAACAGACGACGCCAAGAAGTAATCAAGGCTTGATCGCCACTTAATGTTGGTTGTGACTGCGGTGTAACAGATGTAAATGATGCACGCGCTCCATCCCAGTTACCCAGAGATGCAATCTCTTTAGCTGCTGCAGTTACTGTTCCAAGATTTAGAGAGATACCCATCTCTTCGGCGATCATTGAAAGAATTCTCAAATCACTGCGATTGAGTGAATCGGCAACCGCTGCATCAAATGATCGAGCACGACCTTCCCAGTTAAGGAAGGAGCCAGATTTTTCCGTTACCGCTGCAACTGGAAGAACAACATTTGCACGAGCTGTAACCGCACTAGGTGCAATTTCAAGTGAAACAACAAATGCTTTATCAAGAGCTGAAAGTGCGTCATCGCTGTTGTCACTATCTAGTGGATCTACTCCACCAACTAATAGTGCACCGATCTGCCCTGCATTCACCGCATCAATAATCTGTGCGGTAGAACGACCAACTTCAGATGGAATTGAATCTGTATTCCATGCAGCTGCGATATCAACACGTGCTGCCGCATCTGTTACTGGACGACCGCCAGGAAGAAGATTTCCGATTGCACCAGCTTCGATCGCGCCGCGCTCACCTGCACGACGTGGAATCCATGCAAACTTTGCACCGGTTGAATCTGCAAGAGCGGCAACCGCACTTAGAACTCCGGCGCTTTCAGAAGCACGTTCTCCAACAAGAATGACAGATTTATCAGTCAACTTCTGTGCAGCAACCGCTGCTGCTTCT
>JBIKXW010000011.1:0-28643 GCA_044355565.1 Candidatus Planktophila sp.
TGGTGTGACTGTGCGTTCTTCTAGTTCTGGATCAAGAATGACCATAAGTTCATAATGACGCATGTGTTAACCCGACCTCCTCTGGACTAAGACGGCCACGGTATTTCCGTGACAGGAGGGTTAAATTTCCACCAAAGCGGGCTTTGGTGGAGGTCAAGGGTAAGCCTTGGAGCCCTCAAACAGTAAATCGAAGAGGTTGCTGTGCGTATTTCGAGCCTGCAGCGCCCGCCGGGCCAGGATGGCCATTAGGTAAATGGTGCCCCCGATTCGGACCAGGGTCAGGATCGCATAGGGGGTTGGGCCAAGGCCGAACTTTGCATCGGTTACTTGTGCGATGTGTTGCCAAATTGCGATGTGATACATCACTTCAGTTGCTTGCCACACCCAAAATGCATGCAGATCTTTTTTATTTGTTAGAGCGATTGCAGCAAGTGGTGTTAACCACAAAACATACTGTGGTGAATACACCTTGCTTGCCAGCATGACAGAGGCAAGAACAAAAAATGCAACAGATGCCAAAGTAGGTGTGTACTTAATTTCAAATAACAAGATCGCAATCGTTGTTAGTGCAATTAGTAACAACAGAATTGAAAGGTAGTTGAGATTAGTTAAATTGACTCCCAGTTGCTGTAGTGCCAACCAAATAGATCCCCAATCAGGGCCGCGTTCAAGATTTAGTTTGTAGAAACGCCACCAGCCTGTTGGTGTTGTGATTGCGAATGGTGCGTTGATTAATAACCAAGTAGCAAAGGTAATGACACAATATTTGATTGCTTCCTTGATTTTGTTTTCTCGCCAAAAGATGAAAATGATTGGAATCAACAGGAAGATAGGTAAAAACTTTGTTGAGATTGAAACTCCCAGTAACAAGGCACTGTTGAAATATTGCTTGCGATCAAACCAATAAATTGCCAGCATCATTGTCGCGATCGCCCACAGATCCCAATTGATAAACAGTGATGCAATCATTGCTGGTGCTACTGGAACTAAGTATGCAAACTCCGGTCGTATTTTCTTTACTATTAAAACAGTTGTAAGAAAGAGAAGAACTAAAAAGAATATATTGATATTGAAATACGAAGCTGGTGAGTTTGCTGCAAAAGAGGTCAGATACATAACGACACCGGTGAGCACTGGATACTCAACGCTGTTATCTGCGCTGGCATAAGGCCATTGACTACTGCTAAGGCCACGGGCTTCATACAAAGATGGAAGATCGCTATAACAGGCGTGAATGTACTGATCTGGCGTTGCCCAGCCAGTGTTTTCGCAATGGTTGAACTTGGCGAAGGAAAGCAGCGAAGCGAGTATGGCTAACGCAATTAATGCTCGCCCCTTCAGTAAATTGGAGTGACTCATTACTCTTTGGGCTTCTGTACTCCACCTGAGGTCATAACAATGGGTTCAAGACCACCAATATTTGAAGGTGCTGGGAAATCCATAATTGGTTCCCCTTTGAGCGCCTTCTTCATAAACTCAGTCCAGATGCGGGCAGGGAATGAACCACCAGTAAGAGATGTCATTCCACCAATTCCATTAAGAGATTGGGTTGCGTTGTCACGAAAGAATGCAACTGATGCTGCGATTTGTGGTGTGTATGCGCTAAACCAAGCGGATGCATTTGATTGAGATGTTCCAGTCTTTCCAGCTACAGGTCGACCTAATGCAAGCGCCGCCGCACCTGTACCACCTGTGATTGTTCCCTTTAACGCATATGTTAAATCGGCCATTACTTCTCTGCTGAAGGCTTCTTCTGTTTGAGGTGTCGCTTCATACAGCACACCTTTGTTCGATCCTAAAACTTGAGTAACTAAGAATGGCTTGGACTTAATTCCTTGAGCTGCAAATGTTGCGTAAGCGTTTGCAACATCAATTACATGTGGGCTGGATGTTCCTAGAACAACTGAAGGTGTTGGCATCATTGCAACACTTTCAGGAATACCGGCTCTGCGCGCTACATCGACAACATTTGTAGGACCAACCTTGATTCCAAGAGGAACAAAAATGGTGTTAATTGAACGCTTAGTTGCCTCCAGTAAATTTACCTGACCGAAGCCATTGTTTCCGTAATTTGAAACAACATATGGTTTTCCTGCGTCATCAAATGTTTGTGGTGAATCACCATTCCACATTGAACTTAAAGGAATTCCTTGTTCTAGCGCTGCAACCAATGCAAATGACTTAAAGGTAGATCCGGCTTGTGTAATTGATTGTGTTGCATCATTTAACTGACGCTCTAGATAGTCGCGACCCCCATAAAGTGCAAGTATTTCGCCTGTTCCTGGGCGTATAGCAACCAAACCGATTCGTAAATCATCTGGGGCTTTGGATGGGTAGAACTTGTTGACAGCATCCACCGCGGCTTGTTGAGCTTTTTGATCTAAAGTTGTTTTGATAACTAAGCCACCAACAAGTAATTGATCTTGAACAAATCCAAGTTTTGCCAGCTCTTTTTGAACAGCTTCAATGATGTGGCCCTTTGGACCGCTGAGTTGTCCCGATGTTGAACGTGGAGCAATGGTGGGCAGCTTCATTTTGGCTGCTTCATCTTCAGTCAGCCATTTTGCTTCAATCATATTGTTCTTTACATACTCGAAACGAGCGGCTAATCGTTCAGCGTTACCCTCTTTAAACATAGGGTCGTAAAGACCGGGAGAACGCAAAATTGATGCAATCACCGCTGCTTGCGAGTTAGTCAATTGATCAACGTTGCGATTGAAATACTGTTGTGATGCCGTCATGACACCATAAGAACCACGACCAAAGTAGATGGTATTCAAATAACTTTCAAAGATCTGATCCTTTGAAAGCTGGTTTTCAAGTTTTATTGAAATGACAAGTTCTTTTACTTTACGTTGAATAGATCTTTCTGGTGTTAAAAATGCGGTCTTTGCGTACTGCTGTGTGATTGTTGAACCGCCGCGACCATTTCCTAACTTAATAATGTTATCGATGACAGCTTGAGCGATGCCTTTAATTGAAAAAGCTTTGTTAGAGTAAAAGTTCTGATCCTCTGCAGCTAAAACTGCATGACGCACATTGAGTGGTATTTTTGCTAAAGGTACGATTTGACGATTCTGTGTACCAACGCGACCAATTTCCTCACCATTTGAATATTGAATGATGGTTGATTGGCTATTTACATAGGCGTTTGGATCTGGGATGTCGACAGTGAAGTATGCGAGCGCAAATAAAACTGAGCCGGCTACAAAGCCGATGCCGCCTAGAAAAATAGCGGCTCTAGTCAGTAATTTACGGATCATTTGGCAATGCTATCCCTTGGCGTAATCCTCATCCTCCAAGGTCCGCACCTTGCGCGGGGCTTTTCGTTCTATGCCATCACCTAACATGTATGAAGCGCACAGGTGATTCCAAGAACAGTTGCGGCATACCTCGACGATATAGACGGTGAACTCGCCAAATTGCCGCTCCATCTCAACTAACTCCCGAGGAGTCTTAATGCGCCCTGAGTATTGACCTAGCTGCTCACCAAAGGTGTAGCGAAGTTCAACCAACTCTTCTTTTTTACAAACCGGGCAGTTACGGTCAACCTTGTCACCATGCCACTTGGCTGCACGCATTAAGTATGGGTCGGCATCGCAGGCATCGACAGCTCCACGAAAGAGGGCGAGCAATGTCGCTCGCTTATCAAGTGAATAGTCGATGAATGATCGTTGCGATTTCATTAGGGTGAAGAATAATCCCAAATAGATGGTTACGCTCTTTCTTATGAGTTTTGCTGGGTTGATTAGACATCCGCGGCTTTCTCGTCTGCTTGCTGTCCGCTGGACAGGTCAAATGACCGATGGGGTCTTTCAAAGCGCTCTTGCATCCTTTGTTCTATTTTCACCTGAGAGGCAAGCTAATGCTTTAAGTGCGGCGATAGGTTTTGCTGTTGTTTTATTGCCGTATTCGATTGTTGGACCATTTGTGGGAACTGTTTTAGATCGCGTTTCTAGACAGAGGGCGCTGTTCATTGCAAACCTAGCCCGAAGCACAAATCTCCTTATTGTTGCACTGTTTGTATTTAGCGGAACAACAGGTGTTGCATTAACAGCGGTTGTGCTTATTGCATTTGGTATCAATCGGTTAATACTTGCAGCACTATCAGCCGGACTTCCTTTGTTGATTGATACAAAATCTTTGATCACTGCAAATGCAATTGCGGTTACTGGTGGATCAGTTCTGGTTGTACTTGGTGGAGGTATCGGGGTTGGGGTTCGCGCACTGGTAGATGGCGCAGCCCTTGCCAATCATGCTGATTCTCTGCTTATTCTTATTGCGGCAGGTGGTTACCTCACCGCCGCCCTTCTTTCGGGACGTTTAAGTAAGTATGAAATCGGCCCACTTGAACATGAAAAGGCGGCCGCCTCTTTTTCACAAGGATTTATCGATATGCAAGAAGGTATCCAATTCCTGCGCAAACACATAGACACTGGTAGAGGAATTGTTGCAACAGCTGTGCACCGTGGTGGTTTAACTGCGTTAACTTTGACCGCATTGTTGTTAGAGCGCAATACATTTAATGATCCTTCAAAGCCAGAGGATGGTTTGCAAGGTTTTGGAATCGCATTAACAATCGCTGGTGTCGGTGTTTTTCTTGGGGCTTTTTTAGCTCCTTATGGGGTAGCCCGTTTTGGGCGGCATCGCTGGATTAAGTTTGCAATGTTTGCAAGTGCTTTCTCGCCGATCTTCCTGGCGGTTTGGCAAACTGAAATCGCTTTATCTGTTACCGCATTTTTAACAGCGTTTTTTGGGCAAAACATCAAAGTCACCAATGATGCTTTAGTGCAATCAAAGATTGATGATTACTACCGTGGTCGTGTGTTTGCTGTTTACGATGTGGTTGTTAACAGTGCAATTGTTAGCGGTGGTTTGATTGCGGCTGTGTTATTACCTGCTTCAGGTGTAACTGCAAAGGTGCCGCTATTTGTTATGACAGCGTATTTGCTAGTCGCAGTTGTTGTTTTGCGACCAAGTAAGTTCAAAGCTACTTACTAGCCCACCATTTCAACAAGGCCTGCGTGGCTGCTTCCTCGCCTATTGGTCCTTGTTCCAGGCGTAACTCCATTAAGAAATCCATCGCTTGACCAACTTCACGTGATGGCTTCAAATTAAGTAGTTGCATAACCTGTGCGCCATCTAGATCTGGACGGATCTTTGATAACTCTTCTTGCTCCATCAACACTTCAATCCGTTTTTCTAGGGAGTCATAAGTCGCTGATAAACGAGCAGCCTTTGCTTTATTGCGCGTAGTGCAATCAGCGCGGGTTAATACATGTAAGTGCGTAATGAATTCCCCTGCATCGCGCACATAACGGCGCACCGCTGAATCAGTCCACTCACCTTCGCCATACCCGTGGAAACGAAGGTGGAGCATTGTTAATAGCTCAACAGCATCAATGGTGTCATTATCAAAACGCAGCGCTTGCAAACGCTTCTTTGCAAGGCGCGCACCGACAACTTCATGGTGGTGAAATGAAACTCCTCCGCCTTCAATAAAAGCGCGGGTCTTTGGTTTGCCGATGTCATGCAGCAAAGCAGCTAAACGAATCACAAGGTTAGGTCCGCCAAGCCGATTTTCGAGCTCAATCGCTTGTTCAAGTACTGTTATTGAGTGCTCGTAAACATCTTTGTGGTGGTGATGTTCATCCACTTCTAGGCGCAACTTCGGAATCTCTGGCAAAACAATATCGGCGATTCCTGTGTCAACGAGAAGTGTTATTCCAACACGTGGATTTGGGGACATCATGATCTTTGTGAACTCATCACGTACACGCTCTGCTGAAATAATAGAAATTCGATGTGCTAAATCCTTCATTGAAGTCAGCACTTCTGGTGCGATCTCAAAATCTAATTGACTCGCAAAACGTGCAGCGCGCATCATTCTTAAAGGATCATCATTAAATGAATCACCTGGGCGCACTGGTGTGCGCAGTATCTTCGCCGCTAAATCCTGTAAACCATTAAATGGATCGATGAACTCTGGTTCTTCCCCGGTTAGTTCAAGTGCCATCGAGTTAACTGTGAAATCACGACGGGATAAATCTCCGTGGATCGAGTCACCGTATTCAACTTCAGGTTTGCGAGAATCTGGATCGTAATTTTCGGTTCGATAGGTCGTAACTTCTACCGTTGTATCACCACGTTTTCCAGCAACTGTTCCAAATGCAATTCCGGTATCCCAGACATTTTCCGCCCATGATTGCAAAATCTTTTTTGTTTCTAATGGGTGCGCATTGGTTGTGAAATCTAAATCATTTCCCAATCGACCGATGATCGCATCGCGCACAGGACCGCCAACCAATGCCAAGGTAAAGCCTTTGGCCTTAAAGGCTTGGGCTAAGGAGCTGGCTAGGGGAGCCCGTTCAATTAATGAACGGATTGCTAACTCGGTGGCTGGGTGTGATCTCACAATAAGTAAGGTTAAAGCACTATCCTTGCTCCATGATCCCGGCACCTGGTGCGGGCAGCGAAGGCACGAAGAAGAAGCGGAAGCGCAAGCGTTCCGGTAACCGCGGCCCACAACCACAGACTCAAACGGCTTCCAACAAAAGCCCTCAACCGAAGCGCCCGTATGCAAAGCGCGTTGATGAGGTTAGTGCTGGCGGTTTAGTCATCGATACAACTGGTACAAAGGGATTGTTGATTGGTCGGTACGACCACAAGGATGCAACAGGTAAACGTGTTTTGTGGTCACTACCAAAGGGTCATATTGAAGAGGGTGAAACTCCAGAACAAGCGGCGATACGCGAGGTTGCTGAAGAGACAGGAATTACATCAAGTATTACAAAATCTTTAGGTGTCATTGATTTTTGGTTTATGGCTGGCGGGAAAAGAATTCATAAGACTGTGCACCATTTCATGTTTACTGAAGTGGGTGGAGTTTTAGCCGCGCAAGAAAGTGAAGTCGATGAGGTCTCGTGGTTTCCATTGGAAGAGATTGTTGATCGACTTGCTTATCCCGATGAGAAAAAATTAATCGCGCGCAGTGCAGAGTTAACGCCATGAGAAAATTCGTGACTTTTCTCATCTGCACACTTTTTTTCCTGCTGATGCCACAAGCATCTGTGGCCAGCTCTGTAATTAGAATTACAGCTCCGATGCATCAAACTTTTACAGGTGAATTTCGCAATGATGATTTAGTTGAGAAGTTAACACCCTCAGGGCAGTTTGGGCAGCTTGTGTTCCGCCCAATTGAAAAAAACAGAACATGGGTGATTGATCCAGCGTTTATTGATGAGGTGCTTGCTATGACCAGTACCTATACCTTGGCGAGTGGGGCAACACCTTCTGGGGTTGATATCGCATTTGATTGGTTAGTTCAGTTAAAAAAGGTATCTGCAGACAATGAAGTTGTCGCCTTGGCATATGGAAATCCTGATGTTCGAATCGCCAAGCAATTAGCACCAAGCGAACTCCGCTCCTATTACTCCTTTGGAAAGGAGCGGCTGAAGTTGGCTCTTGGACGAGAAGTTCGAAGTGAGCCAGATAGAGGTTGGAGTATTGGTAATTCCAACTTAAACAATGAGTTGAGAAGGAGTTACACCGAAAGTCGAAAGGCTTTAACCAAGCTTTCACAGGTTGTTGAATCCTCTGATTTAGTCATGATGCGAGCTCGATTGGCTCAACTTCTTTCACCATCTCTAAACAAAGATTCTAGAAAGTATTTTTCGTATAGCGCTTCAAACGCAGTTAAAGAGGTTGTAAATAAACTTCGAATTAACAGTGGTAAGTATCAGATAACTACATCATCAGTTGAACTGCCTGTAACGGTTATCAATGAGTTTGATGTAGATGTAACTGTGGATGTTTCGATGGTTCCAATAAACACGCGTGTAAAGGTAGATGGCTTCAAAGACATTCTTATCCCCGCAGGATCCAAGAGGCAGTTGGGGATGGCTGTCGATGTGATTGCTCCTGGGCAAACCCTTGTCACAGCAACAATTACAGATAGTGAAGGTGATGAGGTTGTTCCACCAGCAATACTTACCTTGAATTCAACTGTTATTGATCCAAAGGTAACCTGGTTTACAACAGGAGCAGCCATACTTGTTCTATTAGCGGGTGTGGCACAAAGTGTTCGTCGAGTTCGAAGGAGGGGTAAATGAAATCCAATGAACTCTTCCGCGCATCAGGAGTTATGGCGCTTGGAACAATCATCTCCCGAATCACAGGCTTTATCCGTGGAATTTTAATTGTTGCTGTTTTAGGTACGGCTTTGTTGGCAGATACTTATAACGTTGCAAACACAATGCCTAATATTTTGTACAACTTGCTTGTGGGTGGTGCGCTCACCGCAATCTTTATTCCACAATTAGTGCGCTCCTTTGACCATGAAGATGGTGGGGATGGTTTTGCCTCACGGTTGATTACAACAATCTCACTCATTCTTCTCGTATTAGTTGCTGTAGGAATGATCTTCGCACCAGCTTTAGTGCGCCTGTATGCGCCTGAGTTTTTTACTGAAGGTTTTGAGAAAGAGCAAGAGATTGCAATTGCATTTACCCGTTACTGCTTGCCTCAAATCTTCTTCTTGGGTTTGTTCACAATGCTGGGTCAAGTGGCCAACGCTCGAGGTTCATTTGGCCCGCTTATGTGGGCGCCGATCGCAAATAATTTGGTTGGAATCCTGCTTTTTGGTGGATTTTTACTCTTTTCTCCAGGTGTAAATATCTCAAACATCACCTCGGCCCAAGTTCAAATCCTTGGGTGGGGAACAACATTTAGTGTGGTTGTTCAAGCATTGATTTTGGTCCCTGTCATTAAGCGGTTGGGAATAAGTATCAAGCCGCGGCTTGGTCTCGAAGGACTTGGTAAATCATTCAATTTAGCCGGTTGGACCTTGGTGTATGTCTTGATTTCGCAACTCGGTTACTTGGTGACAGTCAATGTTGCAACCTCGGCCGCGGTTAGAAGCGCTCAAGATGGAGTTACTACAGGTGTGGGTTACACGCCATATACATACGCATATTTTGTAATGCTTCTACCTTATTCAATTGTCACGATTTCAATCATTACCGCAATCTTGCCCCACATTTCAAAATTAGCTGTTGATGGAAAAAGAGAAGAAGTAAAAGCACAACTTATTCGCGCAATCCGTTTAGTCGGAGTAATTACCGTGCCAAGCGCCGTTGCATTTCTACTTTTTGGTTCACTAATTACAGAGGTGATCTTTGTTGGAATTCCAACTGAAGATTCTCGTTATATAGGTTATGTCTTATCTGCACTTAGCTTTGGGTTGGTTGCTTTTTCAATTAACTTGATTTTGATCCGTGGCTTTAATGCATTTGAAGATACACGCACTCAGGTTATTTCAATTTTGATTATCAATGTCATTTCTGTTGCCCTCTCATATTTCTTCTTATACTTTTTAAAGAATCAGTGGGTGACGGTTGGTTTAGGTGTTGCATTTTCATTTAGCTATCTTGTTGGTTTGTTGGTCACCCTTGGCTTACTTAAAAAACACACCGGAAAGTTAGCGATTCGGGAATTTCTCGCCCAACATATGCGTTTACTAACAGCCGCACTCTTGGTCATGCTTCCATTGTTTGCAATGGTCGAATATGTCGATTGGGTTGGTGGTCAGCTTTCACCTGCAGCACGTGCTGGTGAGTTGTTACTTGTGATGGTCATCGCATTCTTTGGCTATGTCTTCGCGGCCAAAGCACTTAAGGTGGAGGAGATTTCCATGATTCGCCAGTTGGGTAGTTCGATCTCGCGCCGTTCAACAAAAACAGAGGAAAACCATTAGATTTCGGGTTCTAAGGAGCATAAATGAGTGATGTAAGAAATGTCGTAATTGTTGGATCAGGTCCAGCTGGGTACACCGCTGCGATTTATGCTGCTCGCGCGCAATTAGATCCAATTATTTATGAAGGTTCTGTCACCGCCGGTGGTGCACTAATGAATACAACTGAGGTTGAAAATTTCCCTGGTTTTACTGATGGTGTTATGGGTCCAGATCTAATGGACAACATGCGTAAGCAAGCAAAACGTTTTGGTGCAGAGCTCATTACAGATGACATTGTTGAAATGGATCTAATTGGGGATATTAAAGTTTTAAAGGATGGCTCCGGTAACACCGTTAAAGCAAAGTCAGTAATCCTTGCAACTGGAAGTGCTTACCGAGAAATTGGTTTAGTTAATGAAAAGCGGTTATCGGGCCATGGTGTTTCATGGTGTGCAACATGTGATGGTTTCTTCTTCCGTGGTCAAACAATTGCAGTTGTTGGTGGCGGAGACAGCGCGGTTGAGGAAGCAACATTCTTAACACGTTTTGCTGACAAGGTAGTTTTGATCCACCGTCGTGATTCATTGCGTGCCTCAAAGATTATGGCTGAGCGCGCTAAAGCTAATCCAAAGATTGAATTTTTATGGAACACAGAAGTGATTGATGTACTGGGCGCCGATAAGGTTGAAGCGCTTAAACTTCGTAATACAGTCAATGGTTCTGAATCTGAGCGAGCATTTACTGGATTATTTGTAGCTATCGGACATATTCCGCGTAGCGAGTTAATTATCGGACAAATCGATCTTGATAACGAGGGTTATGTCGTGTGCGAGGGTCGTTCTACCCGCACAAACCAAAAGGGTGTCTTTGCATGTGGTGATCTTGTTGATCACACCTACCGCCAAGCAATCACCGCTGCCGGTTCTGGATGCGCTGCTGCTCTTGATGCTGAAAAGTTTTTGTCCCACTAAAGTATTAACAACCACACACTAAAGAGGAGTACGACGATGGCAACAAGCAAAGTAACGACAGCAACCTTTGACGCAGAGGTTCTTAAGAGCAGCACCCCTGTTTTGGTTGATTTTTGGGCTGAGTGGTGTGGACCTTGTCGCGCAGTAGGACCAATCCTTGAAGAGATTTCAGATGAGTATGGTTCAAAGATCAAAATCGTAAAGCTCAACACAGATGAAGAGTCAGCTATTGCGATCAAATATGGAATTACATCAATTCCATCAATGTATGTCTTTGTTAATGGTGAGGTTGTTACACAAATTGTTGGTGCTAAGCCAAAGCCAGCGCTATTGAAAGATCTTGAAAGCTTCCTCGGATAAATTCATGTCGGATTTAACCGAGTCGGAGATCCGCTCATTTCAACAAGCCCGTGGCCTTGATGTCACGGGTTTTGTTGATGCGGTCACTGCGCGCGCATTAGAAGAAGCGCGCTGGAAACTTGGTGATCGTTCTTTGTATCTTCAAGAACCACCGCTGATGCGTGGGGATGATGTAGCTGCATTACAGGCACGCTTGACTGAAATGGGTTTTGATTGTGGTCGTGTTGATGGAATTTATGGAACACGTACCGAATCTGCGGTTAAAGAGTTTCAAAAATCTGTTGGTGCAACTGTTGATGGAAAGTGTGGACCGGCAACAATAATTGCTTTGATTCGTTTAACAAAGATTGTTTCTGGAGGAGCACCCTCTGTTATGCGTCAAAACGCAACCCAACAAAGTCGGGGACCTGCGTTAGCAAATAAGGTAATAGTTTTAAACCCTGGTGGAGTTGATCAACTTGTTTACGATGTAGCTGTACGTACAGAAGGTCGTTTGCTTGCTTTGGGTGCATCGGTATTTTTGACTCGTGGTGCTACAAACAATCCAGCGGAGCAAGAACGAATTGCATTTAGCAATAAGAGTGGTGCTGATTTAATGATTTCATTAAATTTAGATTCATACTCAAATGAAAAGGCGCATGGAGTCGCAACTTATTTCTACGGTAGCGATGCACATGGAGTTCACTCAATTGTTGGTGAAAGGTTTGCGTCGCTGGTTCAGCGAGAAATTTGTGCTCGCACCGATTTAACCAATTGCCGAATTCATGCAAAAACATGGGATTTATTGCGCTTAACAACCGCCCCCACGGTGCGCATTGATTTGGGGTATGAAAGCAATCCTGGGGATATTTCTCGTTTGTCCCGTCCGGATTTTCGAGATGTCATCGCAGAGGCTTTAGTTATTGCTATCCAACGCCTGTATTTGGCTTCGGAAGATGATGCGAAAACAGGAACTTTGAGAATTTCAGATCTTCGCAAAGCTGGCATTCGCCGCTAAATAACACTCAAACTTACCTTTGTGTATGGGAGACTTACGCCATGTCTGATATCACGCAACGCTTCTCGACGGGTGCTCCTCAAAATCTTGAACAAAGATTTGCATCACGAGCCGCACATATGAAGCCTAGTGAGATTCGCTCTCTGTTTGCTGTTGCCTCACGACCAGAGATTGTTTCCCTTGCGGGTGGAATGCCAAATCTTTCAGCACTTCCTATGGGAATGATGGCTGATGTTGTAAACAACCTCGTCCGTGAAAATGGACAAGAAGCGCTGCAATATGGAAATGGACAAGGTCATCCAAAACTTCGTGAACAAATCTGCGAAGTTATGGCTCTTGAGGGAATCCGTGCAAACCCTGATGATGTTTTGGTGACAACTGGTTCACAACAAGCGTTGGATCTTATTTCACGTATCTTTTTAGATCCAAAAGATGTTGTCCTTGCAGAAGCACCCTCGTATGTAGGTGCACTTGGAACCTTCCATCAATATGAAGCATCGGTTGTACATGTTGAAACCGATGAAAATGGATTGGTTCCATCTGCATTAGCAGAGGCGATTAAAACCGTACGTGCCACTGGTCGAAAGATTAAGTTTTTATACACAATTCCGAATTACCAAAATCCAAGTGGTGTTTTGTTGCCCGCTGCTCGACGAACAGAGATTCTCACAATCTGCCGCGAGGCTGGCATCTTTGTTGTAGAAGACAATCCTTATGGTTTGTTGGGTTTTGATAAGCCCTCGCCAAATGCGATGCGTGCAGAAGATTCAGAGAATGTGATTTATTTAGGCTCATTCTCCAAGACAATCGCACCTGGATTACGTGTGGGCTGGGCCTTAGTTCCTCCATCATTGAAGGAAAAACTGGTTATCGCCAGCGAATCCTCGATTTTATGTCCATCCAACTTCACTCAATTAACTATTTCAAACTACCTGGCAGATCAACCTTGGCGAGATCAGATCGCATCATTTTGCGAGCTATACAAGGTCCGTCGCGATGCGATGTTGGAATCTCTTGATGAATATTTTCCAGCGACAGCTAAATGGACAAAGCCTGGCGGTGGTTTTTATGTGTGGGTTACCTTGCCACCTGAAATCGATACAACAGCATTGATGCCAAAGGCTATTGTCGCAAAGGTTGCATATGTTCCGGGAACAGCTTTTTATGCAGATGGTTTTGGGTCTTGGTCTTTGCGTTTGTCATATTGCTACCCAACACCTGAAAGAATTCGCGAAGGTGTAAAAGCACTTGGTGGAGTTATCAAGCAAGAGATGGCAAGCCGTAAGGGTTTTGAATTAAAAGGCTAGCGTGAAATCGCTTTTGTAATTCTTTGTAAATCCTGCACGCCTGCAAATTCAATAACAATTGTTCCTTTTTTGGCACTGCCTTGAATAGTTACTCGGGTATCTAACGCATCACCAATAGTGTCGGCGATTTCCTGGAGTTCGGGGCTTGCCGATTTTGCACCCTTTGGTTTCTTTGTAGATTGCCCCTTTGGTGCACCCGAGGAGATGATCTCTTCTGTAGCGCGGACAGATAAACCTTCACTCACTATTCGTGCAGCCAACTTTTCAATTGTCGCTGTATCACTAATTCCAAGTAGTGCACGAGCATGTCCTGCCGATAAAACACCTGATGCAAGTTTTTGTTGAACCGATGGTGGAAGATTCATTAAACGAATTGTGTTTGAAATCAGTGGACGTGATCTGCCAAGTTTTGCAGCGAGTTCATCGTGGGTGCAGTTGAAATCTGTTAATAGTTGTGAATAAGCTGCTGCTTCTTCAAGAGCATTTAATTGGCTACGGTGGATATTCTCAATCAGCGCTTCACGTAGTAGTTCATTATCTGGAGTCTGGCGAATAATGACAGGAATACTTGTTAACCCAGCTGCTTTTGCGGCGCGGAAGCGGCGCTCTCCCATGATTAACTCATATTTACCAGGCTTTGTTTGGCGCACTACAGGTGGTTGCAAAATACCAATCTCTTTTATTGATGCAATTAATTCGTCAAGGGCGATTGGATCAAAGTGTGTACGTGGTTGACGTGGGTTTGGAGATATATCTTTGATGTCAACAAGGTTTTGTTGACCAACCTCTTTGTCACCAACAGTTAATGATGTTGGAATCAACGCATCAAGATTTGTACCTAAACCACCACGACGTGCCATTAAGCAATCTCACCTTCACGTTTGTAATTTATTGAAACAACATTTGAATCAAATGGTTTTCCACGTTCTGCTAACTCGCGAGCGACTGACATGTATGCAACTGCGCCGGGTGAAACAGGATCGTAGGTCATAACTGTTTGTTTAAATCCTGGAGCTTCTGAAACACGAACAGTCCGGGGGATAGGAATATCAATTAACTCATTTGGATAATGTTTTCTAATTTCATTAGCAACATCATTTGCAAGGTTTGTGTTGTTAAACATGGTTAATACAAGTGTTGATAGTTTCAATGTTGGGTTCAAACGTTTCTTTACTAATTCAAATGTTTTCAATAGTTGTGACAAACCTTCAAGTGAGTAGTACTCGCATTGAATTGGAATTAGAACTTCCTTTGCAGATGTGAAGGCATTGATAGTTAGTAAACCAAGGGATGGTGGGCAATCAATAAAAATATAATCAATACTTTCACCGATGGCTGTACGATCTGCAACCAACTCTTCAATCGCTTCTTTTAATCGCATCTCACGTGCAACCATTGGAACTAATTCAATTTCAGCTTGTGCTAGAGATGTATTTGATGAAACACATTCAAGTGATGGAAAGCCTGCGACCTTTTGAATTACTTGCGACATTGTTGATTGACCCATCAACACTTCATAGATTCCTGCATTATCAAGATGTTCAACACCTAGTGCGGTTGAGGCGTTTCCTTGTGGATCAAGATCGATAACAACCACCTTTAAACCACCCATGGAAAGGGCGGCTGCCAGGTTGACTGTGGTGGTGGTTTTGCCGACCCCGCCTTTTTGGTTGGCGACGGTGAGGATTCGAAGGGCGGCGGGTTTTGGCATCGCCTCTTTGAGGCGGCGGGTGCCTACGACCTTTTTGGTTTCACGTGAATCATTCACGTGGGTTAGTTAAGCACCTTTTTTCACCTCAACGATACGGCCAAGCTCAATTCCCTCAAGATTTACCTCGTGGAGGATCGCTTTTGGTACGGAAAGCATCTCTTCTTGCGCTTTTTCCCCTTTCATGGCCAGTAATGAGCCATTGGTCTTCAAGAGGTGCCAGCTAATCTTTTTGAGTTTTTCAAGGGGAGCGACCGCGCGAGCTGTTACATAGTGGGCGGTTTTCTTCACATCCTGGGAACGCCCTCGGATTACCTCAATATCAAGCCCCTCAACCGCCTCTTGGAGAAACTCCACACGCCGCTCAAGGGGTTCAATCAGGGTTACCTTCAAATCTGGACGGGCTAGGGCGATAACTATTCCCGGGAGACCCGCTCCTGAACCGATATCAAAGACCGTTGTGCCTTCTGTGAAAAGGGTGGTTACAGGCAGGCAGTTGAGGATATGGCGCTCCCAGATACGATCCGCCTCGCGTGGACCTATTAATCCACGCTCAATTCCAGCTGTTTCTAGGAATTTAGCGTAGGTGTGAACCCGCTCAACATCTGGAAAATGCCTCGCGATGAGGGTTTCACGTGAAACCTCCACTGAATTATCCAATGGGGTTTTACGCGGGGTAGATAACTACGAAACGGTTTGGGTCTTCTCCATCAGATTCGCTGCTTAAGCCAAGATCTTGGATTGTGTCGTGGATGATTTTGCGCTCAAAAGCGTTCATTGGCTTTAACTTGATTGAGTTTCCAGTGCTCTTCGCCTCTTCAGCCATATCCTCGGCCAGCTTCTTGAGCTCTTTTTTACGGCCGGCGCGGAATCCATCAATGTCAAGCATTAAACGGCTGCGGTCCCCTGTGGAGGTCTGGACAGCTAGGCGTGTGAGCTCTTGGATCGCATCCAAAACCTCTCCATCCCGGCCTACGAGGTGGTTGAGCTTGCCTCCCACAATCGCAAGGGATGCACGGTCATTTTCAACATCGATATCAATGTCGCCATCTAGATCTGCAATATCCAACAGAGCCTCAAGGTAATCGGCGGCGATATCGCCCTCCTCCTCAAGTTTTGCTACCCCTTTTGGGGCCTTTGTGACCTTCTCTTCAACAACCGCTTCTACTGCCTCTGCTTTAGCCTTTGCCATGATGCCCCCTTTGTCGGGATTGTAGTGAATTAATACCAATTGTCCGTTTTGTCGTTACTTCTTCTTTTTCTTCTTTTTTGGCTGTTGACGCTGACCTTTTTCCTCAGTTTGGCCTTCAGAACTCTGTGGTGTTTCTGGGTTTTCAACTACGCCGTTTTTCTTATTGCGCTTTCGTTGAAGCTCTTCATATGCAGGAGATCCTGGTGTTGGGTTTCGTTTGATTACGTAGTACTGCTGTCCCCATGTCCATAAGTTTGTTGTTGACCAATAAATTAAAACTCCAACAGGAAAGTTAACACCTGTGATTGCAAAAATGATTGGGAATGCGTACAACATAATTTTTTGCTGTTGCAACATCATGTTGTTTGATGAATCCATCTTTGGCATTCCCTTTGTCATTAATTGACGCTGGGTTGTAAAGGTTGTTAATGACATAAATGCGATTAAGAAAATTGTTACTAGTTTTACAGTTCCAATATCTGAACCTAAAAATGTTTGTGAAATTGGAGCGCCGAAGAACTCTGCTTGCGCCGCGCTTATTCCATCCTCTTTTGTAAGTACACCCTTTACATCAACTGGTGTTTTTCCAATTCCATTAAGAACTGTAAACAATGCAAAGAAGATTGGAGCTTGAGCCAAGATTGGGAAACATGATGCTAATGGATTTGTCTTGTGCTCTTTATAGAGCTTCATCATCTCTTCTGATTGCTTTTGGCGATCATCCTTGTACTTCTTTTGAATCTCCTTCATGTGTGGTTGAAGGGCGGTTAATGCGCGCTGGCTTTTGATCTGCTTAACAAAAAGTGGGATCAAAATAATGCGGATAAGGATCACGAGGCCGATGATTGCAAGTGACCACGAAACACCGCTGTCAGTTCCAAAGATTGGGGTTAATGCTTTGTGAATTGTGACAATGACCCAAGAAACAACGATATATAAGGGGTTTAGAATGCTATCCATTAACTGTTACCTTCTCTTTCGCAACTGCATAATCAACACCACCGTGTGACCATGGATTACAACGCAATAAACGCCAGGCGCTCATTGCAACTCCTTTTAATCCGTAAGCTTCAATTGCAGAGACTGCATATGAAGAACATGACGGGTAGTACTTACACCGCGGTCCAAACATCGGAGAGATCCATTTCTGATACACCTTGATGGGTGCGGTCAGAAGCCTTCTCACTTCTGTTCAACCTTCTCGGAAAACTTTTTTAGAAGTTGTCCGACAATCTTTGTTACCTCTTGTGATGCATCGGCATCATGTGCGCTATTAAGCGCTCGGATTACCAGCAAGCCACCAGTTGGAAGTTGCGGGTAGATCTCTCGAAGGATGTGCCTAACCTGGCGAGCTATTCGGTGACGGGTTACAGATCCACCAACATTTTTACTGATGATCAATCCGGCGCGAGCAGGTTGATCTAGTTGGGTTGGGTAGAGATATCCGACAAAGTTTTGGGTTGAGAACCTCAAACCACTCTTTGTTGCACGCGCGAAATCGGCGCTCTCTGTAAGACGTGCGCTCTTAGCAAGCACGGGTATCGGTTATGAACCTTTATGCAGAAAGCTTTGCGCGACCCTTGCCGCGGCGAGCAGAGAGAACTGCACGGCCTGCACGTGTAGCCATGCGTGCACGGAAGCCATGCTTCTTGGCACGACGGCGTGTGTTTGGTTGGAAGGTGCGCTTTGTCATTGAAAACTCCTAATATAAAAAATCTACTGCGGGCCAGAAATACGGGGGAAGCAAGGGTGTAACGGTAGAGGTCTGGGGATAAGCGGGTCAAACTGGCGGGTTTAGGGGTAAGGGGTGGTTTTAGTTGTGGATAACCAGTTGCTTTTTTCTCAAAACCCCTCTACTTTTCACTCCCGTCCACAGGCAAATGGCTTAGGCGGGTTTTAGCAGGGCTCAACCTGGGGTTTAGACCACAGGGTGTGGATAACCCTGTGGATGAAATTTGTGCGGGTTACCCCGGGGGATGAGGCAGTGGTGGATGTTAAAGAAGTAGAGCTAACCACGCTCTGGGGTCGGGTTATTGAAGAGGTTGCGATTAACGCGCCTCAACACCGAGCCTTTCTTCAGTTAACAAAACCTCTAGGCCTTCTTAGAAATGAAGATCAAACAACATTATTGGTGGCAGCGCCAAACCTTTTTGCTAAGGATGTTTTGGAAAGTCGCCTACGAACAGTTGTTAGTGAGGTTTTAACCCGCGAACTTGGATCGGCTACAAATATTGCTGTAACTGTGGATGAAACCTTGGAGGTGGTTGTAACTCCAACTAAAGATGTTGAGGTTGAGTTTGTTGCTCCAAAATCTGGAATGGGTCGCGATGATGCGCCCGCTTCAAAAATTGTGGACACATCAACCTTGAACCCACGATACATTTTTGAAACATTTGTTATTGGTGCATCAAATCGTTTTGCTCATGCGGCGGCTGTTGCTGTTGCAGAAGCTCCCGCAAAGGCTTACAACCCATTGTTTATTTATGGTGAATCTGGTTTAGGAAAAACTCACTTGTTGCACGCTATTGGTGCATATGCGCAAGAGTTGTATGGAAATGTGCGTGTTAAGTATGTTTCATCAGAAGAGTTCACTAATGACTTTATTAACTCTATTCGTGACGACAAAGCATCTGCTTTTCAACGTCGTTATCGTGACTTAGATATTTTGCTTGTAGATGACATTCAATTCTTGGAAAACAAAGAGCGGACACAAGAAGAGTTCTTCCACACCTTCAATACTTTGTATAACGCCAATAAACAGATAGTTATCTCAAGCGATCGACCACCTAAGCAGTTAACAACTTTGGAAGATCGTCTACGTTCACGTTTTGAGTGGGGTTTGATTACAGATATTCAACCGCCAGAGCTAGAAACTCGTATTGCTATTCTTCGTAAAAAGGCTGCGCAGGATAAGTTGAATGCACCTGATGATGTTCTTGAATTTATCGCAAGTAAAATTTCAACAAATATTCGCGAACTTGAAGGTGCGTTAATTCGTGTAACCGCTTTTGCTTCTTTAAACCGCCAAAGTGTTGATTTGTCGCTGGCTGAAATTGTGTTGAAGGATTTAATTCCAAATGAGTCCAACCCTGAAATCACCGGGGCCACAATCATGGCTCAGACAGCTGCGTACTTCAGTCTGACTATTGATGATTTGTGTGGGACCTCCCGGTCTCGGGTTTTAGTCAACGCCCGGCAGATCGCGATGTATTTATGTCGGGAGCTCACTGAGCTTTCCTTGCCGAAGATCGGCCAAACATTTGGTGGGCGTGACCACACAACGGTTATGCACGCCGATAGAAAGATCCGTCAATTAATGGCTGAGCGTCGTTCGATCTATAACCAGGTCAATGAGCTCACCACCCGTATTAAACAGCAGGCTAGATAGACCTATTTGTCCGAATTGCCACTCTTTACCCCCAACTGGGGATAACGTGTGGATAAGTAAGGATTGTTGAGGAAAATCCGTGGATAACCACGGTGGAGATGAAGCGGAAGGGGTGTGGTTGGTAATGAAGGATCTTTATGCACACACCTGTCCACTAATTACCCACACCTTATACAAAACCAAACCCCGCGCTGAGCAGGGTTTTTACACCTTATCAACAGGTAAAGGCTTTAGTTACTACGACTACCTTTATATACATACAACCAGTTACGCGAATAACCTTTCCACATTAAAAAAGATCAGAGGGTAGAGATGAAATTTACAGTTGAGCAATCAGCGTTAACCGATGGAGTTAATTGGGTTTCCCGTTCTCTCTCAACCCGACCAATTAAAACTGAGCTACTTGGAATAGTTATCGACGCAACAGGTAATGAAGTCTTCTTGTCAGCATCAGATTTAGAGACAGCAAGCAAGGCACATTTTGCAGCAGAGGTAAAAGAACCTGGAAAGGTTTTAGTTCCTGGAAAACTATTGGCTGAGATCTCACGATCATTACCAAACAAGCCAATCACATTTGTTTTAGAAGGTTCTCGTGTTTCAGTAACTAGCGGTAGTGCAAAGTTCACACTTCCAACATTGTCTGTTGATGAGTACCCAAACCTTCCAGAGCTTCCAGATTCAACAGGAACAGTTCCAAGCGACACCTTTGCAACAGCGGTTGCACAAGTTGCTATTGCTGCAGGACGCGATGACTCACTACCAACACTCACTGGTGTTCATGTAGAAATTAACGAGGAAACAATCACTTTTGCGGCCACCGACCGTTACCGCTTAGCAGTTCGCGAAATTCAATGGGCTCCTACCGCACCAAACACAACAACCACAGCACTTTTACGCGCTCGCACAATTGCAGATGCTGCAAAATCACTTACTGGTTCTAAAGAGGTTTCGCTGTCTTTTGCACCTAACACCAGTAACGATCGTCTAGCTGGTTTTGCCGGCGATGGAAAAACAATGACATCACGCATGTTGGATGGAACCTTCCCACCATACCGACACCTACTCCCACAAGAAGTTACAACCACAGCACTTATTGAGGTTTCCACCCTTCTAGACTCTGTTCGCCGAGTAGCGCTCGTAACAGATAAAACCGTTCCACTACGCCTTGATTTTGCAAACAACACTTTGTCACTCGAGGCAGGTGCTGGCGATGAAGCTCAAGCAACCGAAGCGATTGAAATTCTCTTAACCGGAGAACCAATATCTATCGCTTTCAACCCCACATTCCTGGCCGATGGTCTTAACGCTGTTGGAACAAAGTTTGTTCAAATCTCATTTACTGGATCAAATAAACCAGCGATCTTGATGGGTAAGAGTGACAAAGATGGAGTGTTGGTTGAAAACTACCGCTACTTGTTAATGCCAATGCGTTACGCCTCTTAACAACAGGTACCTCGTGCGCATCAACAAGTTGGCTCTCACCAACTTTCGCTCCTACAACTCTTTAGAGTTAGAACTTCAACCCGGGGTAATAACTTTTATTGGTGATAACGGTTCCGGTAAAACCAATATCGCCGAGTCTCTTATTTACCTAAGTTTTTTATCTTCACACCGAGTTTCAAACAATGTGCCATTAATTTCTCTCGGAAACCAGCAAGCGATTATTCGGGCTGAAGTGCAACGTGAAGACCGAACACTACAAATTGATTTAGAAATTAATGCAAGTAAAGCAAACCGGGCACGAATTAATGGAAACCCAACCAGAAGCCAACGAGAGATTCTTGGCGCAATTCAAATTGTTTACTTTTCCCCAGAAGATTTAGATTTAGTACGGGGTGAACCTGGCACCCGCCGTGATTTTCTAGATCGACTACTTATCACCAGAACCCCCCGTTTAGCAGGGGTTATTGCTGATTATGAGCGGGTTGTAAAACAACGTAACGCACTATTAAAAACCAGAACATCAGCGGCAGCTTTAGCGCCATGGAATGAACAACTTATCAAACTAGGTGCTGAATTAACTGCAGAACGCATTGTATTGATTGATACCTTAAATCCACATGTAGCAAAAAATTATGCAAATTTAAATGAGGTAAAACCGGCATCGATTTCCTACAAATGCAGCACTGAAGGTGTGACTAGAAATATTAATGAAAACATCGCTGCACTTACCGCTCGTTTAGATGAGGTTGCATACCAAGAGATCGAACGTGGTGTTTCTTTAATCGGCCCACACCGCGATGATCTTCACTTACAATTAGGAGATTTTCCTGCAAAAGGTTATGCAAGCCACGGTGAATCATGGTCAATGGCAATTTCCCTTCGAATTGGCTCATTTAACTTATTAAAATCTGAAGGAGCATCACCAATATTGATCTTAGATGACGTTTTTGCAGAGCTTGATACTTCACGCAGAATTCAACTAATGTCTGCAACTCAATTAGCAGAACAAACCTTTATAACCGCTGCGGTTGAAAGTGATTTACCTGCAGAGTTGTTAACGCAAAAGTTTTATGTAACACCAGGTGTGGTTAAGAAAGGAAAGAGTTAATGGACAAACGCGATCTAGCTCTAGATCTTTTCAAATCATTTAAAACAGGTGTTATTCGCACAACAAACAAACCAGCATCAACACCACAAGTTGGTAAGGCTGGGGATCCAGAATTAATTGGTGGTGTTCTTAATAATTTGATTTCCGATCGCGATTGGGATTCAGGACTTGCCGAAGGAAATCTTTTTGTTAACTGGAAAAATATTGTTGGTGATGAAATTGCACAGCACGCACAACCAATCTCAATTCTAGATAATGTGTTAACAGTTCAAGGCACATCAACGGCATGGGCTACCCAATTGAATTTGATCGCCCCTAACCTCTTGGCATCAATCCAAAAAGATGCCACAGGGGTGCTTATCGAGAGGCTTGCCATCATCGGCCCCCAAACCCCCACCTGGAAGAAAGGGGTCCGTACCATCCGAAACGCCCGTGGCCCTCGAGACACTTACAATTAACCCCACCCACTAGGAACCCTCAACTCCACGCTCAAAGTTCGGCTATACCCACCCACAAGGCTTTTTTGGCTATATATTGCCGCGATTTATGACTAGGATAATCCCGTTCCGAGAGGTAAATCCTCTCCAAACGCCTTTACAGGCGATTTCACCGATCTAGACGGGAGGGGTTGAGATGGCCGAGAGCTCATATAACGCCTCCAACATCACCGTCCTAGAAGGTCTAGAGGCGGTCCGCAAGCGCCCTGGCATGTACATCGGCTCTACTGGTGAGCGGGGCCTACACCACCTTGTGTACGAGGTCGTCGATAACTCAGTGGATGAGGCTCTTGCTGGTTATTGCACAGAAATCAATGTCACCTTGCTGGCAGATGGTGGCGTCGAAGTAATCGATAACGGTCGTGGAATCCCAGTTGATATTCACCCAGTCGAAAAGAAACCAGCTCTCGAAGTTGTCCTTACAGTTTTGCACGCGGGTGGAAAGTTTGGAGATGGTGGCTACTCAGTCTCGGGCGGCCTACACGGTGTCGGTATTTCAGTTGTAAACGCACTCAGCACAGATCTTTCAGTAATTGTTCAACGCGATGGAAGTTTTTGGTACCAAGAGTACAAACTAGGTGTTCCAACCAATCCGGTTCGCAAAGGTGATGCATCAACAACAACTGGAACAACGGTTCAATTCTGGCCATCAAAGGAAATATTTGAAACCACCGATTTCTCCTTTGAGGTTTTATCAACACGTTTCCGAGAAATGGCCTTCCTTAATAAAGGTTTAATTCTCACACTGACTGATATGCGTAACGGTCACGTTGATGAAAAAGGTGAACAACTAACAGTTCGCTACCAATACGATGGTGGAATCGCTGATTTTGTTAAACACCTCAATTCAACTCGTGGTGAAACACATAAATCAATTATTTCTTTTGCATCAGAGGATAAAAAGAACAAAATATCTCTAGAGGTATCAATGCAGTGGAACGCTGGTTTCTCTGAATCTGTTTATACCTTTGCAAACACCATTCACACCCACGAAGGTGGCGCACATGAAGAAGGTTTCCGTACTGCATTAACATCAATTGTTAATAAGTTTGGTGAAGAACAAGGGTTTATCCGTAAAAAAGAGGATCGTTTAACAGGTGATGATGTTCGCGAAGGATTAACTGCGATTGTTTCAATCAAACTTGCAGAACCTCAATTTGAAGGACAAACAAAAACTAAACTTGGCAACTCAGAGGCAAAGACCTTCACACAAAAGATTGTTAATGAAGAGCTAACTTCATGGTTTGAGCAAAACCCTGCAGAAGGCAAGGAGATCGTGCGTAAAAGCATTGATGCAGCCGCTGCTCGTGTTGCTGCCCGCAAAGCTCGCGACCTAAGTCGTAACCGAAAAGGCTTACTTGAAGGCCGTGGAATGCCAGGAAAGTTAGCGGATTGCCAATGGACCGATCCAACTAAATGTGAGCTGTACATTGTTGAGGGAGATTCAGCGGGCGGTTCAACAAAAGGCGGTCGCGATTCGCGCAATCAAGCAGTTCTTCCAATTCGTGGAAAGATTTTAAATGTAGAAAAGGCGCGTATTGATCGCGTTCTTCAAAACAATGAGGTCCAAGCGCTCATCACTGCATTAGGCACTGGTGTTCATGATGATTTTGATATTGAGAAACTTCGTTACCACAAGATTATTTTGATGGCAGATGCTGATGTTGATGGTCAACACATCCGCACACTGTTATTAACTTTGCTATTCCGCTTTATGCGCCCATTGATTGAACAAGGTTTTGTGTACTTTGCACAACCTCCTTTGTACAAATTGAAGTGGGCTGGAAAAGATCCTGTCGAATACGCATTTAGCGATCGTGAGCGAGATGGAATGATCGAACTTGGAACCGCCGCAGGAAAGCGTTTACCTAAAGATGATGGAATTCAACGTTTCAAAGGTCTAGGCGAGATGCCAGCTAAAGAGTTGTGGGATACAACAATGGATCCAGAGCACCGTGTTTTAATCAGAGTAACCCTTGATGATGCAGCTGCTGCCGATGATTTGTTCTCAGTCTTAATGGGTGAAGATGTTGAAAAGCGTCGCGCATTTATTCAGCGCAATGCTAAGGATGTTAGGTTCTTGGATATCTAATGGATGAGTTAAACCCAAACAATCTCGAGAACTTCGACAAAATCGAGACAGTCGACTTACAGGTCGAAATGGCTCGCTCATATCTTGATTATGCGATGTCAGTTATCGTCGGCCGCGCCTTGCCAGATGTACGGGATGGCTTAAAACCTGTCCACCGCCGTGTCTTATACGCAATGTATGACGCTGGTTATCGCCCAGATAAGGGTTATTACAAATCTTCTCGTATCGTCGGTGATGTCATGGGTAATTACCACCCACATGGTGACACCGCGATCTACGACTCTGTTGTCCGTTTAGCTCAGCACTGGTCACTTCGCTACTTACTAATCGACGGAAATGGAAACTTTGGCTCTCCTGGTAATGATCCAGCGGCAGCGATGCGTTACACAGAGGCTCGTTTATCTCCGATCGCAATGGAGATGATGCGGGATATTGATGAAGACACAGTTAATTTCATCCCGAACTATGACGGTCGTTCACAGGAACCAACAGTTCTTCCTAGCCGTTTACCGAACCTTTTAGTCAATGGCTCTGCAGGTATTGCAGTTGGTATGGCGACAAATATTCCACCACACAATCTGCGTGAAATCGGCGAAGCAGTTATTTATTCACTTGAACATCCAGAGATGAAACAGGATGAACTTCTCAACCATCTAATCAAGATTGTTAAAGGCCCAGATTTTCCTACAAAGGGTTTGATTGTTGGACGGACTGGAATTGAAGAGGCCTATCGCACCGGCCGCGGCTCAATCACAATGCGCGCGGTTGTTCAGGTTGAAGAGATCAACAAACGCACATGTCTTGTAATCAGCGAACTTCCATACCAAGTCAACCCTGACAACCTTGCGCTAAAGATCGCAGAGCTTGTTAAGGATGGAAAGATCAAGGGAATCGCAGATGTACGCGATGAAGGAAATGAGCGTTTAGGCCAACGTCTAGTAATTGTCTTACAACAATCTGCAATTCCAAAGGTTGTTTTAAATAACCTGTACAAGCAAACACAATTACAGGACACATTTGGTGCAAATATGTTGGCACTTGTCGACGGTGTCCCACGCACATTGCGCCTTGATGAGTTTATTCGTTACTACATCGAACACCAGATCGAAGTAATTGTTCGCCGCACCAAGTACCGCTTAGCCGAAAAGGAAAAGCGCGCACATATCCTGCAAGGCTATTTAAAGGCACTTGATGCTTTAGATGCGGTTATCGCCTTAATTCGCGCCTCAACCACACCTGAAGAAGCTCGCACCGGGTTGATGAAGCTTCTGTCTGTCGATGAGATCCAAGCAAATGCGATTTTAGATATGCAGTTGCGTCGTATTGCAGCATTGGAACGCCAAAAGATTAATGACGAGTACGACGGATTAATGGCTGACATAGTTGAACTAAACAAGATTCTAGCAAGTCCTGAAAAACAACGTGAAATTGTTAAGACAGAGCTTGCAGATTTGGTTGCAAAGTATGGCGATGAACGACGCACACAAATCATCGCAAGTGAAGGCGATTTCAGCGCAGAAGATTTAATTCCAGATCAAGATGTTGTTGTAACAATTACCCGCGGGGGATATTCAAAGCGCACCATGGCAGATCTATATAGATCACAGCGTCGTGGTGGCCGTGGAGTAAAAGGTGCAGCACTAAAGGAAGATGATGTCGTAGATCATTTCTTTGTTGCCTCAACACATGATTGGTTGTTGTTTTTTACTAACCAAGGTCGTGTATACCGAGCAAAGGTTCATGAACTACCAGATGCTGGTCGCGATGCTCGTGGACAACATGTTGCAAACTTGATGGCATTTAAACCAGATGAAAAGATCGCTGAAGTTTTGTCATTAAAAGATTACACAATTTCTCCTTACTTAGTTCTAGCTACCCGCAACGGTTTAGTGAAGAAGACTCCTTTGAGCGAGTACGACTCACCACGCACAGGTGGATTGATCGCAATCACATTAAAACCAGGAGATGAGGTTGTATCTGCATCTCTCATTAACTCTGATGATGAATTACTTTTGGTTTCAACAAAGGGAATGTCTCTGCGATTTACCGCAGATGATGAATCACTTCGTTCAATGGGTCGTTCAACTAGCGGTGTTATCGGAATGAAGTTCCGCGCCGGTGATGATCTATTAACAATGGCGCGGGTTAACTCAGATCTTGCAAAGGATTCATTTGTATTCACCGCAACTGATGGCGGTTATGGAAAGAAAACCCCAATCGATGAGTATCGATTACAGGGTCGTGGCGGAATTGGAATTAAAGCCGCCAAGATTGATGAGAATTCACGTGGATCCCTTGTTAGCGCATTGGTTCTTCGTGATGAGGATGAGATCCTTGCGATCACTTCCGCGGGAACCGTCATGAGAACCCCTGCAGCTGAGGTCCGTCAGACCGGCCGCGACAGCATGGGTGTGCGCTTGGTCAATCTGGATGAAGGTGTGAGCCTGTTATCGGTGACTAAGAATGGCGAAGATGAGATTTCCGCGAAAAGTTAGTATGGTTCGCATCCTGAGTTAAAAGGGAATTAGCCCCCGTTTTGGGAGTTAGTGAAGTTCAAGGTAATCTTGCGCTTCTGCAATCAAGAGCAATCTTGTTGCGGGCCCATAGCTCAGCCTGGTTAGAGCGCTTCCCTGATAAGGAAGAGGTCGGTGGTTCAAGTCCACCTGGGCCCACCCGTTCTAATACGGGGACCTAGCTCAATTGGTAGAGCACCGCCTTTGCAAGGCGGGGGTTAGGGGTTCGATTCCCCTGGTCTCCACATAGTTTGTTTGGATACATAGTTCTAGCTTCACTAATAGAAATGAGAAAACCATGTCATCAACAGCAACTCTTCACACATCACTCGGTGACATTGTTATTGAGCTATTTCCAAACCATGCACCAAAGACAGTTGCAAACTTTGTAGAACTAGCAACTGGTGCAAAGGAGTGGACAGATCCACGCACCGGCGAGAAGACAACTGCAAAGTTATATGACGGAACAATCTTTCACCGCGTCATCGATGGTTTCATGATTCAAGGTGGAGACCCACTAGGTCGCGGAACAGGTGGACCTGGATACCGTTTCGCCGATGAGTTCCACGGAGAGTTAGTTTTTGATCGTCCTTACATCCTTGCGATGGCAAACTCAGGACCTGGAACAAATGGTTCACAATTCTTTATTACCGTTGCTCCAACAACCTGGTTAAACCGCAAACACAGTATTTTTGGTGAGGTTAAGGATGCAGCTAGCCAAGCTGTTGTTGATGCGATCGCAACTGCAAAGACTGGCGCACAGGACAAGCCAGCAACTGACATAACAATTAACAGCGTTACAGTTGCTTAAACGTTCTGCTACTTACTCTTTAATCGCAGTTATCTGCGGTGCTTATTTGCTGCAGTTGGTGGTTCCATCACTACAACAACAACTACTTCTTCCAAGCTTTGAGTACCTACAGTTCAGCAATGAGTGGTACCGACTATTTACAGTTGCACTTACTCATGGTGGATTTCTTCACCTAGGTTTCAATATGTACTCGCTGATGGTTTTAGGAAATCCTCTTGAAGATGCATTTGGCAAGCAAAAACTTTTAACGGTTTTCTTTTTCTCACTTTTAACTGGATCGCTTACCTCGGCATACTTTGCACCCATTTACGGCGCATCAGTTGGCGCATCAGGTGCGATCTTTGGATTGTTTGGAGCGCTTGCAATTGTTGGAAAGGGTATTGGCGCAGATATCCGCTCCATTGTTGTCATTATTGGAATCAACTTCGCCTTTGGTTTTGCTATGGGCGGGGTCGATTGGAAGGCACACCTGGGTGGATTGGTTGGCGGGGTAGTAGCGGCGCAACTAGTTATGGTTCGAAGA
>JBIKXW010000012.1:0-28486 GCA_044355565.1 Candidatus Planktophila sp.
CCGGATCTATCAGAACTAAATCACGGGCATCGGTCCTTTGGCGATAACCAGACTCTTTGAGAATCGCGATAGAACTATCGGAGAGGGATCCTTTATTAGGTACTGCAATTCGTAACATTGAATCCCACTATAGATACTTGTAGATGTCTTTAATGGCTAAGCCTCGTGCCAGCATCAAGGTTTGAAGATGGTAAATAAGTTGGCTAATCTCTTCAGCCAGAGCCTCATCACTTTCATGTTCTGCCGCTAGCCACACTTCGCCAGCCTCTTCAAGAATCTTCTTGCCGATGGCATGAACCCCCGCATCCAATGCAGCGACAGTTCCTGAACCTTCGGGTTGTTCAACGGCTTTTGTGCTTAATTCAAGCCATAACTCTTCAAAGGATTTCATGGCTGCAGTTTACTAGAGCTAGAGCTTGCCCGTTGCGAATTTTCTTATGTCGGCAACCATTTGAGCGGGATCTTCAGCGTTGAAAACTGCGCTGCCGACAACAAATGTGTCTGCGCCTGCATCAAGTGCAATCTCAATAGTGCTCATTGATATGCCACCATCGACCTGAAGCCAGATTGGGCGATCTCCAATGATCTCTCTGGTACGACGTACTTTGTCCATCATATTCTCCATAAACTTCTGACCTCCAAAACCTGGCTCTACAGTCATAATGAGGTACATATCTACAAGATCCACAAACTGTGCGTAATCATCTATTGTTGTGTTTGGTTTAATTCCCAAGCTCGAACGAGAGCCAGCAGCTCTAATATTTTTAAGGGTCTGTGAGATATTGCTGGTGGCTTCGGCATGGATAGTTACCGATGCACACCCAATTTCAGCGTATTGAACGGCGATCTCATCTACATCAGCAACCATCAAGTGCGCATCAACAGCCAGCGAAGACTCTGAAACAATCTTGGATGCGGCAGCAAAGTCGAATGTGAAGTTGGGGACAAATACATCATCCATTACATCCAGATGAATCAGGTCAGAGACCTGCGCTATTGAATCTATTTCCTCATTTAAACGAGAAAAATCAGCGTTCAGAATGCTTGGGGTGATTCTGATTTCTCTACTCATACCCTGATTTTACTCGCTCTTCTTTTTAACAAGCGCTAAGTACATGGCATCGGTGCCTGAACGGTGGGTCCAAAGTGACATCGCCATGTCCCGCTCGGAATTTTCGAGGTTGGGCGGTAGGTATGGAGAGACATCGACTTGCTCCATATTGAGATGCTTTCTTTTCAGATCTGACAGCTGTATTGAAGTTTCAGCGAGATGAGGTGAGCAGGTTGCATATCCAAGGACTCCCCCAACCTTGAGCGCTTTAACTCCAGATTCTATGAGCTCTCGCTGTAACTGGGTTAACTCTCTCAGATCTTGAAGGTTCCGGCGCCAGCGAACCTCAGGACGTCGTCGAAGCGCTCCTAATCCGGTGCAAGGAGCATCAATCAAAATCGCGTCATACTTTTCATCGTGATCACCAATTTCACGACCATCACCAATCAATACTCGATCACCGTTTACGACCTGTCGTACTAAATCAGCACGGACAGCAGAGACTTCATTTGCGGTAAATGAGATCCCTCGCTGCCTTGCTATGTTAGATAACAAGGCAGCTTTTCCTCCGGGACCTGCGCACATATCGAGCCAACTCGTTCCGGCGGATGCTTTGGCGAAAACAGATGCAACCAGTTGAGAGCCTTCATCTTGAACTCCGATTTTTCGAAGTTTGATCAAATCAAGTGCCCCAGGATTGCCTTTCCAGTGAGCTCCATATGGTGAATAAATGGTTGGCTCGGCACCGACATTGATTAAATCTTCGACAGAAGACAAACCTGGCCAGGAAACCAAGGTAGGCGTTGCCGCTTCATTATTGATAGCTAACGCCCGCTCGACCTCATCCCAACTCTTTAAGAGATCAAAGTACGCTGAAACAATCCATTGAGGATGTGAGTATTGAATCGATAGCTTTTCGACGTGATCTGTAATTCCATCAAGCGGAACGAACCACTCATCCTTACTCTTGCGAGTAACATTTCGGAGCATCGCATTCACAAAACTTGCCTTGGATTCACCTAAACGCTTACGAGCTACTTCAACCGTTGATGCAACAGCCGCATGATCGGGAACACGCATCTCGTGAATTTGATGGACACCCATACGACAGATATCCACGATTCCTGGATCTACTTCTGACCATGGGCGATCGCTGATCTGTGAAAGGATCCAGTCATGCTTTCCTTGCATTCTAATGGTTCCGTAAAGAAGTTCAGTCACTAACGACTTATCTCGCTCATCCAATTTACTGGCGTTAAGTGCTTGTGGTAGAAGAAGGTTTGAGTATCCCTCGTTTCGATTTACCTCCGTCAATAAGTCAAACGCCAAAAGACGTGAAGCTTCGGGCTTTGGGGATTTAAAGGTATTTCTGCGAGCCTCAGCCAAAATGTTCTCCACCCTGTAAGCGTGCGCCTCGCGCCCATTCGATCGCGCTCATCTCTCTTTTTCCTGCTGGAACAACCGTTAGCAACTCAATTGCTGAACTATGTCCACACCCAACTAACACCTTGTGGTCCAGAACTACAATCGCACCTTCATCGATCCCTGTCTGATAGTTGGATACCGCTGAAGTAACCTTGAAAGGTTCGCCTTTCCACAACGACCAAGATCCTGGCTCGTAAGTAAATGCGCGAATCGAATTAATAATGATTTCAGATGGTTTTGAGAAATCTAACTGAGCTTCGGCCTTTGAAATCTTTGGAGCCAAACTGGATGCACCTGTTTGAGGGATTGGCGGTACACCGTCAGTGATCATTTTTAAAGCTTGGTCAACAACTGCTGGGCCCATCTTTGACAGGGCTGAGAGCAGTTCGAAGCTTCGCCATGAAGGTTCAACATCAAGAGATGACTGGGTATAAATCGGGCCAGTGTCCATCCCCTTTTCTAATTGAAAGACTGAGACACCTGTAACCCTGTCACCATTGTGCAAGGCTCTTTGCACTGGCGCAGCTCCTCTATAAGCTGGCAATAGAGAGAAATGAAGATTAAGAAAACCATGCTTAGGCAGATCTAAAATCTCCTGCGGCAGTAGGACTCCGTAGCCGATTGTGATTACGCAATCCAAAGATTCAAGCGCGCCACGCAAATCAGATGGAGACTCGGGCTTAATGATTGAAATTCCATGTTGATCGGCCCAATCAGCGACAACGCTTTGCTTCAGAACCCGACCACGCCCAGCTGGTTTATCTGGCTGAGTGATAATCAGTGCAACTTCATGATCACTGTGGAGCAACCAATCGAGAGTTGGGATCGCAACATCCGGAGTAGCGGCTACTCCGAGACGCATTAGGTGTGCCGTCCGAAAATTGAGTGTGGTGATTCCTTGACTTGAATCGATTGACCTTTTTCCGATGCCAAATTAAACCAATCTGATTCTCGGATCTCCTTCATGGCTGACTTGCGATCGTCTGGCGATAGCTTGTCGATGAACAGAATTCCATTGAGGTGATCTGTTTCATGTTGCAGAGCCCGAGCCAAGAACTCAGTTCCTTCGACCGTAATTGGTTCTCCATACATATTGAAGCCCTGTGCAACCGCCCTCATCGCTCTAGGGGTCTCATATCGAAGCTCAGGGAAGGATAAACAACCCTCTTCACCCTCCTGCATTTCATCGCTCAGAGTTAAAGTCGGATTAATTAGGTGTCCTAGCGCTTCATCGACATCCCAGACAAATACACGCAACGGAACACCTATTTGCGGAGCAGCCAAACCGGCGCCGGGAGCATCTAACATCGTTTCCGTTAAATCTTTAACCAAAACTCTAAGCTCTTTGTCGAAATCAACGACAGGAGATGCAGGAGTAGTTAGAACCGGATCGCCAAAATAGCGAATTTCCTGAATCGACATAGGGAAAGTCTACCAATTACCTACAGTGAATAAGGATCTATTCGAAGCGTCAGTAAATCCTTCTTTGAGATGCTGCGCTTTCTTTGCAACTCATGAAGGGTGAGAGCCAACTGCTTCCACTCATTATGGGCAACATGTATCACGATCTTTGCCTGACCTTTGAGTAAAAGAGTCGGTCCATATATTCGGGATGTAGGCGGTAGACGTCCATCTGACAACGCCTTGTTTAAACCTGACGCTATCTGAGTTGAAGACGCGGCCTCTACAACAATAACTGCAGAGGTGACCATCGGAGGAAGTTTCAACTCTTCTCTATCTGCTAACTCCCGCTTAAGTAATGGAGCGACATTCCATCGCGCAACAGCTGCCACGATCGGGTGTGATTCATCGATTACCAGCAGTACTTTTCCGGACTCTTGAATAAGAGATGCGCTCTCGAAGATCAACTCTCGCGCTCGTTCCTGACTACTGATATCGGTATGGGAGAAAAATCTAGTGGCATCCAGAATCACGATGGCGGCGTAGCCTCCATCGACCTGTGGTTGTGCGCCAGGAGTTGAAAGAACTAATGACGGCTTAGCCTCAACGCGCTCCTTGATTACATCACCGGCCGATATTAGGACCGGGAATCCCGGAAAGGCGCGAGATATCTCTTCAGCTGCTCTGTCGATTCCTCGACCTGCAAGGTATTGCTTATCTCTATTGCAGAAAGTGCAACGCCAAGGGTCATATGAAACTCCGCAATGCACGCATGTGGGTGGAAGGTTTTTTGAAGCAACACTCAATCGTCCCCCACATGTGCATAATGCAACATTTCTACAATGCGCACACAGAAGAGCGTTTCCATAACCCTTTCTAGCAGCAATGAATAAAACAGGGCCCTTAACTAAAGCCTTTTTTATCTCAGAGAAGATTCTTCCTGGCAGCAACGCTCCTTCAGTGGGGGAAAACGCCTGCACGTTAACTTCGGTTCTCTTGTTTATATATTTCAATTCACCAGAATCGATAAGAAATGCTGAACGAACCGATGGTGTGAAACCAGTAAAGATCAGGTTGATTCCCTCGAGATCACGGCGCATTGCGGCAATAGTTGAGGTGTTCCAACCCGGTGAACGAATTTCGTAATGCTCTGGCGATGACTCCTTATAGATAATAATGGTGCCCAAATTGTTGACAGGGGTAAAGATAGCGCTGCGGGTACCTATAACAACCGATCCCTCAGTTCTCATAGCTAGTAGATAATTTCGGTAACGATCTTCTCGCGAGAGTGAACTAGTAAGGGGTAGAACATTCTCAAAATGCGGATGCAGACTGGTGTAGAGCCTTTCCACATCCTTTTCATCCGGTACAACAATCAGAATCGAACCATTCTTGTGCTGATCTCTAACAACTTCTAACAACTGATCTTGACAGGTGATAAATGGTGAAAAGCTCTTAAAAAGAGATGATGTTGGTTTGGAATTCCTGGCTTTGGATATGAAATTAGATTGAAACTCTTTGTCAACCGATGCGACCCTAGGTGGAATCGCAGATCGAATAAGGTCCCAGGCATTACAGCAGTAAAACTCTGCGGCTCTATTGATGAGCTCGAAACTTTCTAGAGTGGCGACGGGATGCGGAGACAAAATCTTGGTTATTGACCTTAATTCTCCTGCGCGGTCTGCGAAGGAGGCGCGCGAAACCACAATCCCCTCGGTTTCACGACCCCCGAAGGGAAGTTGCACGCGGACACCTACAGTTACTAGGGAGCTCAAATCTTCTGGAACCGAGTAGTCATACAACTGATCTAGATGGAAAACTCCAGTATCAACTCGTACTTTGGCGATCGGCATAGAATCGGCAACTGGTCCCGAAGGCGCTGCAACTATCTGCGCCTTCAGACGAAACAGCCGAGGTGTTCCCACCGTCTATCTAACTGCGGATTGAAGTGCTTCAACTCGATCTGTTCGCTCCCAAGCAAACTCTGGAAGCTCACGGCCGAAGTGACCATAGGCACTTGTAAGTGAGTAAATTGGGCGCAAAAGTTCGAGATCTCTAATGATCGCAGCTGGTCGCAAATCAAAAACAGAGAGCACCGCCTCCTGAATTTTTGCAACCGGAATAGTTTCAGTACCGAAAGTCTCTACAAAAACACCAACGGGCTGGGCCTTTCCAATCGCATACGCAACTTGAACCTCACAGCGACGTGCCAAGCCAGCAGCTACAACATTCTTAGCCACCCAGCGCATCGCATATGCAGCTGAACGATCCACCTTCGATGGATCCTTGCCGCTAAATGCTCCTCCGCCGTGACGTGCCATTCCCCCGTAAGTATCAACAATAATCTTTCGACCTGTTAAGCCGGCATCGCCCATAGGGCCACCGATCACAAATCGTCCAGTTGGATTGATTAAAGTGCGAAGTTCATCCTTTGGAAGATCTATAGTTGAAATAATCGGATTGATGACATATTCAATAATCTCAGGTGTTAACTTCCTTACAACATCGACATCTTCCGAATGCTGACTGGAGATTACAACGGTATCAAGAGAAATTGCTCGATCACCATCATACTCAATTGTTACCTGCGTTTTTCCATCTGGTCGAAGATAGGAAAGTTCTCCAGATTTACGTACCTTTGTTAATTGTTGTGCAAGAGCATGAGCTAACCAAATTGGTAGCGGCATTAACTCTTTTGTGTCATCACAGGCATAACCAAACATCAAGCCTTGGTCACCAGCGCCTTGCAGGTCCAAAGGATCAACCGCAGATGCAACACGATGCTCGTAGGCATCATCTACGCCTTGGGCAATATCCTGTGACTGTTGACCAATAGAAATTGAAACACCACAACTATTTCCATCAAAACCCTTATCGGATGAGTCGTAGCCAATATTCAGAACGGTATCTCGAACTATTCCCATGACATCTGCATAACCATTTGTTGTCACTTCACCTGCGACATGAACCTGGCCAGTGGTGATCAAGGTTTCTACCGCTACGCGACTCTTAAGATCTTGTGACAATAAGGAGTCTAAAACCGCGTCTGAAATCGCATCGGCAATCTTGTCTGGATGGCCCTCAGTTACAGATTCAGAGGTAAAGAGTCGCTTTGACATAGTTTAACCTAACTGCCGGATGGCATGATCAAGAAGTGTGTTGCTGAGAGCGTCTTTGGAGACTTCCTTGACCGCTATATCCGCTTCATTGCGTATGAGAATGGTACCCATAGTTGTGTCCTGACCGAAGATAGCCCCGCCAGAAACATCATTTACGTAGATCACATCTAGACCTTTATTCTCTAATTTTCTGCGGGCTTCTTGTAAATGGTCTTTGGTTTCAGCAGCAAAACCAACTAAAACTTGACCCGTCTTTTGTGTAGATAACTCTGCCAACAGATCAGGATTAGCTTGCAATTCAATGCTAGATAAATTTGATTTCTTTATCTTCTCCGAAGCAGCCTGCACTGGACGCGCATCAGCAACCGCGGCACTCATTATTAAGAGATCGCACTGACCGAAGTTCTCCTGCAAAGCATTCTGCATCTGCGCTGTTGTTTCTACGTGAAAAACTTCGATACCTTGGAGTGTTGAAATGTCGCAGTTGGCAGCGATCAACTGAACCTTCGCTCCACGATTTCTGGCAGCTATTGCTAACGCTATCCCCTGTTTTCCTGATGACCTGTTTCCAATAAAGCGAACAGGATCGATCGCTTCACGGGTGCCACCAGCGGTGATCAATACACGCTTGCCTAATAAATCCTGTTTCTGTCCCGTCATCTCATCGAAGGAAGAAATTATTGCTTGAGTCTCAGGGAATCTTCCAGGACCAACATCGTTACCAGTCAATCTTCCGACCTCTGGATCCATAACGGTAAATCCACGACTTCTCAATGTCGCTACATTTGCAACCGTTGCAGGATCAAGCCACATGGATGGATGCATCGCCGGAACAATCATTTTCGGAGCATCTGATGCAAGAACTAGATTGGTCAGTAAGTCATCTGCCCGACCCATTGCTAGACGCGCAATGAGATCAGCTGTAGCTGGTGCGATGAGAAAATAATCTGCTCTTTCAGCTAACGCGACATGTGGAACTGTATGAACGCTCTCCCACACCTGAGTTGTCACAGGTCTACCTGAGAGCGCCTCCCATGTTGCAGCTCCGACGAAGTTCAACGAATTTGGAGTTGGAACAACGGTGAGCACATAACCACGATCTTGAAGTCGACGTAGAAGCTCACAGGATTTATAGGCAGCAATTCCACCACCAACTCCGAGAATTACCTCACGGCCCTGGAGTTTCATTGAAAAATTACGCTGTTGGCTCGAGATTTTCGATTGTCAGAAGACCCTCATTGATTTCGCGAAGAGCGATTGAAAGAGGCTTCTCATGTACATGTGTTTCAACTAGAGGTCCAACATACTCGAGCAGACCTTCACCTAGCTGTGAATAGTAAGCATTGATCTGGCGTGCACGCTTTGCAGCGTAGAGAACGAGGCTGTACTTAGAACCGCTCTTATCTAGAAGTTCATCAATTGGTGGATTTGTAATGCCATCCATGGTGTCCCCGCTTCTGTGATCAATTCAGTGTTTTTAACTCTTAATTCTTGGCTAACTCTACCAGTCTCTGGACGACGCCCTCGACCTGGTCATTTACAAGGACTACATCGAAAAATGCTGCAGCGGCAAGCTCTTCCTGAGCAAGTTGCAACCTCTCAGCCCTACGTTCAGCCCCATCTGTTCCCCGACCCTCTAAGCGCGAGACCAGCTCTTCCCATGAGGGAGGTTCCAGGAAAACCAAGATGGACTGTGGCAAATGAGTCTTAACCTGTTTCGCACCGGCGATCTCAATCTCTAGCAAAACATTTCTACCCTGTCGTAGCGCATCCTCTACTTGCGATTGAGGTGTTCCATATCGATTTCCCGCAAACTCCGCCCATTCTAAGAATTCATCCTGTGCAATCATTGTAGAGAAATCCACTTCGCTCACAAAGAAGTAATCCTGACCCTCAACCTCGTTAACACGAGGCTTTCTGGTTGTAACACTCACGCTAACCCAAAAATCTCCTGCTTCGCGAAGTTTTTTCGCCACCGTACTTTTACCAACTCCACCAGGACCCGAAAGAACCAAGAGTCGACCGGGCTTGATAGCGGTAACTGATCTCGTGAACTCTTCTCGTAACTCCTTAACTTGATGACGTCCCAAACCCTGAATACGTCGTGTAGCAGAGATGTTGAGACGTTGCATTAGGGCGATCGCTCGCACCTTTCCAACTCCAGGAAAAGACTCTAGTAACTCCTTGACCCGCATCTTTGCGACCGCTTCATCGCTCTTTGCTAATTCAATAACCGATTCAATTGTTAAAGCCCCAGTTTTAATTCCGGCCTTAACCTCTGCTCGTCGCTTACGTGAAGCTGTTGCTTTGATTAATGCAGCCTCTCGTTGTTGCGCTGTTAACTGTGGAGGTGTTCCCATGAGATAAATCTAGTGGAGATTAAATTAAGAGCGAGCCAATTTCATGTGCTTTTTCCTTCATTGCCACTGCGCCGTGAGCCCAACTCTGCGTGATTGGACGTCCGATGACCACGTAATTAGCGCCTGCATTAATTGCATCTTGAGGGGTCATGGTTCTTTGTTGATCATCACTTCCAACCATGTCACGAGGGCGAACTCCAGGAGTAATGATTACCGCCGAACCTCCAACCGCCTCCCGCACAGCTGCAATTTCCAGCGGTGAACACACAATCGCACGTGCACCTGCATTGGTCGCTACCTTTGCCATTGAAACCGCGGTGTTAAGTGCATTTGATGCGAACCCGATCTCTGACACATCATCTTCGCTCAAAGAGGTTAGAACAGTTACTCCAGTGATGTATGTGTCAGGCATCGCCTTAACCGCTGCTTGCACCATGGCTTTACCACCAGAGGCGTGAACGGTTAGAAACCTTGGAGACAGATGTGCAACCGCCTGTGCAGCTCCACTTACAGTATGTGGAATATCATGCAACTTCAGATCTAGAAATATCTCTGAGTCGGTGACAGCTTGAATTGCCTTGACTCCATCGGAGCCGAAAGATAGAAAAAATTCTAGCCCCAACTTGAATACGGAAATGTGATCCTGTGTCGCCTTGACCCATTCAATCGCAGTAGCTAGCTCCGGTGTATCAACGGCTAAGACAATAGGTGCTTTTGTCACTTACTCTCCTTCAGTCGGTCGATGCGCATAACCAACAGCTTGCTTAAGGGAGCTGAAACCTCTATCCATTAGCAACTGCTTTAACTCATTTTGAATTGACATAATGGCAGTTGGATTTCCGAAACTTGCGGTTCCGATGGATACACCGCTTGCACCTGCCAAAATCATTTCGAGAGCATCCTTACCCGATGCGATTCCACCCATTCCAATGATAGGAATCTGTGGCAGAGCCGCATGCACCTGATAAACAGCGCGAACCGCAATAGGACGAATAGCTGGGCCGGAAAGACCACCCGTCTTTCCACCTAGGTGTGGACGCATCGTATCCACGTTAATAACCATTCCCAGAACTGTATTAATCAACGCTAAACCATCTGCTCCAGAGTCAACAACACCTTTGGCAATTGAAACTAGATCTGTAACGTCAGGAGAGAGCTTGGCGATGATAGGAAGCTCTCCTCCAATTGTTCTTCGAACACCATCAATAACTCTGCGCGATGCTTCTGGATCGCAGGCAAATACCAGTCCCCGATTTTCCACATTGGGGCAGGAAATATTGACTTCGATTGCACTTATTCCAGATACCGCTCGTAACTTTCTGGCCAAGGTTGAGTACTCTTCTATTGTTTCACCCGCTATGGAGACAATAATTCTTGCTTTTTGCTCCACCAGATACGGAACATCCTTTGCCAAAAATGCATCTATTCCAGGACCTTGCAGACCAATTGAATTGAGCATTCCACTTGGGGTTTCTGCCATTCGAGGCGTTGGACGCCCTGGACGAACCTTTGACATGACCGATTTGGTAACAACTCCACCCATATCTCGAAGTGGGAAAAATTGCGCCAACTCTCTGCCAGAACTAGCACAACCACTTGCTGTAAATGTCGGCGCTGGAAACCAGGCATTTCCTATAGTGGTTGAGAAATCAATGGTGCTCATAGCTGCTCTCCCACTCGATCCCATTGAACCTTTGATCCATCCATGACTGGACCATCGATACAGGATCGTAAATTAGAGATTGTGCCATCCTCATTTTCTACCGGAAGGACGCAGGTCATGCAGATTCCAATACCGCATGCCATCGACTCTTCAACCGCGCATTGGTGTACAACATCTAATTCATTGGAAATCTTCGTTATCGCTGCAAGCATCGGCATAGGACCGCATGAGTAAATCACGGCAACATTTAGATCTCTTACGATCTCGGGAATAGGATCAGTTACTCGTCCCGCACTTCCCATGCTCCCATCTTCTGTATAAATCCTCATTGAATTTACGGAGCGCTTGCCTTCCATGGGTGCATAAATTTTTGATCCAGTACTGGCACCCAACAACATATCAACGCGACAACCTCGAGCATTTAGCAACTCTGCTAAACCGAATAAAGGTGCCGAACCGTAACCTCCACCAACTAAGAGAACCGATACTGGTTCCGTAGGAATTCCAAATGCGGTACCTAATGGAGCTACAAGATCGAGAACGACCCCTTCACCCTGTTGACACAACCACTTACTACCCTGTCCATGTGGGGCAACAATCAACTCCATGGTTCCACCAACAGTAGAACTAGTTGAAACTCGGGAAATTGCAAAGGCTCTTCTCAAAACCATTCGTGATGAATCTCCACCTACGCTGATTGCCACAAAGTTTCCGGGCTTGCATGTTGCCGCGACCTCGCCGATATTGATGATGATCTGGTGATATTGCCCTACCCGCTTATTGCTAACAATCGGGGCGTGCAACTGTTTTGCATTTCTATTGATCAGCGTCATCTATGCAAGCCATTCCTGTAGTGACTTGATACTTAGTGGACTTTCTTGAAGAAAACCAATCGCATCAACAGCAGCACTAAAACCTGCGGTTGTCGTAATGCAAGGAATGGATCTTTGAACAGCAGCGGTGCGGATTGCCCAGCCATCTGCACGAGTACCTCGACCAACCGGTGTATTAATCACTAAATCAATTTCTCCTGCGTTGATTATGTCAACGATAGTTTTCTCACCCATCTGTCCGGTGCCTTCTGAATGCTTTCGAACAGTCGTGCACTCAATCCCTTTGGTTCGAAGAAATTGTGCCGTTCCGTCGGTGGCAAGAATATGGAAGCCTAACTCTGAAAAACCAAGAGCTGGTTCAATGCCGGTAGCCTTATCTTTATCAGCCAGCGAGATAAAGACGGTGCCTGATTTAGGTAGAGGACCAAAGGCTGCGATCTGACTCTTGGCATAACTTTCTCCAAAGGTCGGAGAAATTCCCATGACCTCGCCAGTTGAACGCATCTCAGGCCCTAAAACCGCATCTACTCCCCTGCCATCTGTTCGACGGAAACGATTCCAAGGAAGAACAGCTTCTTTCACTGAAACTCCGCGAGCAACACCATCTCCTGTAAGAGGCAAAATTCCATCTAAACGAAGTTGCTTAATCGAAACTCCTACTGATATCCGTGCAGCTGCCTTTGCAAGCGGGACTCCACTGGCCTTACTCACAAAGGGAACGGTGCGCGAAGCGCGGGGATTCGCTTCTAGAACATACAAAACATTGTCCGCTATCGCGAACTGTATATTGATCAATCCACGGACATCTACACCACGGGCGATTTTTTCAGTCGCAGAACGAATCTCATCTCGCTGTTCTTCCGTAACTGTCATCGATGGAAGAACACAGGCGCTATCACCACTGTGGATACCGGCCTCCTCGATATGTTCCATCACTCCACCAAGGAAAAGCTCTTCACCATCAAAAAGTGCATCAACATCGATCTCAATTGCATTATCTAGAAAACGATCTACCAAAACTGGATGATCTGGAGTTATATCGGTAGCACGAGTGATGAAGCCACCAAGTGCGGCATCGTCATACACAATCTCCATTCCTCTGCCGCCTAAGACAAATGAAGGTCTAACCAAAACTGGGTATCCAATCTCATGGGCAATATTTGTTGCCTCTAGCTGAGATGAAGCCATACCAAATTGTGGTGCTCTCAAACCCTGCTCGGCCAAAATATTTCCAAATGCCCCACGCTCCTCAGCAAGGTTGATTGCTTCCGGAGAAGTTCCCAAAATGGTGACGCCATTGGCTTTCAATCCAGCGGCCAATCCCAAGGGTGTTTGCCCGCCGAGCTGTGTTATGACACCTAAGACTGGACCTGCCTGTAACTCTGCATGTACAACTTCAAGAACATCTTCTAATGTCAATGGCTCGAAATACAATCGATTACTTGTGTCGTAATCTGTTGAAACAGTTTCAGGATTGCAGTTAATCATGATGGTTTCATAACCCGCCTCACGCAAGGTGAATGAGGCGTGAACACACGAGTAATCAAATTCGATTCCCTGGCCTATTCGATTAGGACCGCTGCCTAAGATAATAACCGCAGGAGTAGTACGAGGACCTACCTCTGTCTCCTCTTCGTAACTTGAGTAATGATATGGAGTGAAGGCTTCAAACTCGGCGGCGCAGGTGTCGACGGTTTTATAGACGGGACGTATCCCTAGGTGGTGTCGTGCTCGGCGAACTTCATCTTCAGTGACACCGCGCAAAGCAGCGATCTGATTATCTGAAAAGCCTTGACCCTTAGCAGCCCGAAGGAGTTCGGCGGTTAACTCACCTGGCATAGCGATCACCGCAGCCTGTTGATTGATCAATTCAATCTGACGCAGATACCAAGGATCGATCTTGGTCGCTGAAAAGACCTCTTCAATTGTTGATCCAGCCCACATAGCTTTTTGAATCTGTTGAAGACGATACTCAGTTGGTATGCGCATACTTTGCATCAAAGCAGCACGCTCGGCATCACTGACCATTGGCCATGTGAAAACGGCTTCTTTTCGCTCTAAAGAACGCAAAGCTTTCATCAGCGCTTCAGAGAATGATCGGCCTATAGCCATCGCCTCTCCCACGCTTTTCATGGTTGTAGTCAGACGTGGGTCGGCATCTGGAAACTTTTCAAATGCAAACCGTGGAAGCTTCACAACAACATAATCCAAGGTTGGCTCAAAAGAAGCAGGGGTCACCTGGGTAATATCATTTTGGATTTCATCCAAGGTGTAACCAATTGCAAGCTTTGTGGCAATTTTTGCAATAGGAAAACCAGTTGCTTTAGAGGCTAATGCACTAGATCGTGAAACTCGAGGGTTCATCTCAATCACGATAATGCGTCCATTATTTGGATTTACAGCGAATTGAATATTACATCCACCGGTATCGACACCGACTTCTCGAATGATGTCCATCGATAAATCACGGAGCTTCTGATACTCAACATCGGTGAGCGTCATCGCCGGGGCTACGGTAATCGAATCGCCTGTGTGAACACCCATGGGGTCTAAATTTTCAATTGAACAAACAATGACAACATTGTCCTTGTTGTCACGCATAACCTCTAGTTCATACTCTTTCCAGCCAATGATTGATTCCTCAAGAAGAACCTCAGAGGTAGGGCTGTGTCGTAAACCAGCCCCAGCGATTTGGCGTAGCTCCGCCTCGTCAAATGCAATTCCCGATCCCAATCCACCCATAGTAAATGAAGGTCTAACAACAACTGGATAGTTCAACTCAACAACAGCGTCGAGAATCTCCTCCATTGTGTGGCAAATACGAGATTTCGCCGATTCTCCGCCAACCTTTTCAACAATAGCGCGAAAGAGTTCACGGTTTTCGCCGCGGTTAATTGCATCTACATCGGCCCCGATCAGACGCACACCGTACTTGGCTAGGGTTCCTCTTTGATAGAGACCAATGGCTGCATTCAACGCTGTTTGACCACCTAGAGTTGCTAAAACTGCATCTGGTTTTTCATGGGCAATAATGCGCTCAATAATTTCTGGTGTGATGGGCTCAATGTAAGTTGAATCTGCAAACTCCGGATCGGTCATAATCGTTGCTGGATTGGAGTTGACTAATATGACTCTGATTCCTTCAGCCCGTAAAACACGACAGGCCTGTGTTCCGGAGTAATCAAACTCGCAAGCCTGTCCAATAACAATGGGACCGCTACCGATTACTAAAACACTCTTAATCGATGCATCTAAAGGCATTACGCACCAACCTTCTTGGCCATCAAATTAACAAAACGATCGAAGAGGTAGGAAGCATCATGCGGGCCAGCTGCAGCCTCCGGGTGATACTGAACTGAAAAAGCTGGTTTATCTAGTAGGGCTAAGCCTTCTACTACACCATCATTAAGACAGGTATGGGTTACTTCCCCGCGTCCAAACACTGTAGAAAATTCACCGTCAGTTGGAGCCTTGACTGCAAATCCATGATTGTGAGCCGTTATTTCGACCTTGCCCGTACCCTTGTCAATCACTGGCTGGTTGATACCTCGATGGCCGAATTGAAGTTTGTAAGTTTCAAAACCTAAGGCTCGACCCAAAATTTGGTGTCCAAAACAAATACCAAAGATTGGAACTTCAGCGAGCAGCAATTCTCGAACCACTTCGATGACATCGATCATTGTTGATGGATCGCCAGGGCCATTCGAGAGAAATACTCCATCTGGCTGAATTGACATGATCTGGTCAAAAGTTGAGTCGTATGGCAGCACATGTACCTCTACCCCTCGATCGGCCAACATGCGTGGGGTTGCTCCCTTGATGCCAAGATCCAATGCACCAATGGTGAACTTCTTTTCTCCTACTGCAGGAACAACATAACCATCGCTCGTCGAAACATCCTTTACTAGAAATGCACCCGACATGGCTTCGGCTTTTCGGACCTCGACAACCATTTCTTCACGGCTCATATCCAACCCTGAGAAAATACCTACACGCATCGCACCGCGATCACGAAGATGTCGTGTGATTGCTCGTGTATCTACCCCTTGAATACCAATAACACCTTGTTCAATCAGCTCTGCTTCCAGATCATTGTTGGCACGCCAATTCGAGGTAAGTGAGGATGGATTTCGCACAACAAATCCTGCAACCCAAATCTTGGATGATTCGTTGTCAAAATCATTGACACCCGTATTTCCTATATGCGGAGCGGTCATCACAACGATCTGCTTGTGATACGAGGGATCTGTAAGTGTCTCTTGATACCCCGTCATACCTGTTTGGAAAACAGCTTCACCAAATGTTTTTCCTAGCGCGGCCCAGGAAGAGCCTTCAAAGATTCTGCCATCATCAAGGACGAGGTAAGCAGATGCCATTACCTTTTCCCCTCTTGTGCGATTAATCCATTCACCAGTGTTGGTTTTCCTCTAAAGATTGTGTGCTCTACAAATCCAGGAAGTTCATGGCCATGGTATGGAGTATTGGATGAGTTTGATAGAAGTAAATCGCGGTCAACCCTCCATAATTTCGTTGGGTTAATCACAACTAGGTTGGCAAAGCTTCCCTTCGCTACCTTCTGACCTTGATTCTCATAACCACCTATTGCCGCTGGAGCATGAGACATGCGCTCTGCAACCTGCTGCCAACTCATGAGACCAGAATCCACCATTGTCATCTGAACTATTGATACAGCTGTCTCAAGTCCAAGCATTCCAAATGCGGCTTCTTGCCACTCGCACTCCTTAGCCTCTAAAGGATGAGGGGCATGGTCAGTTGCGACAATATCGATAGTTCCATCAGCTAAAGCTTCACGTAGTGCATGTACATCTGACTCAGTTCGCAAAGGAGGATTTACCTTATAAACAGGGTCGTACGAGGAGGCTAAATCATCGGTTAGTAAAAGATGATGCGGGGTAACTTCTGCGGTGACATTAATTCCACGCGCCTTAGCCCATCTAATTATCTCAACACCGCCGGCGGTTGTGAGGTGGCAAATATGAAGACGAGATTGCACATGATCTGCAAGTAATACATCTCGCGCAATGATCGCTTCTTCTGCAACCGCAGGCCAACCCTTAAGGCCTAAACGCGCCGAGATTTCACCCTCGTTCATCTGAGAACCAACTGTCATGCGCGGATCCTGTGCATGTTGGGCGATTACGCCCCCAAACTTTTTGATGTACTCCAATGCGCGACGCATCACGAGTGGATCTGAGACACAATTTCCATCATCACTAAAGACTCGCACACGTGCAACTGAATCTGCCATTGCACCGATCTCAGAAAGAGTTTCACCTTTAAGACCCTGTGTGACAGCACCAATAGGAAAGACATCTAGCAGACCAGCCTCTTGACCAAGTCGGTACACCTGCTCCACAACACCAGCGGTATCTGCAACAGGAGATGTGTTGGCCATCGCTGACAAGGCGGTGAAGCCACCCTTTGCGCCAGCCCTACTGCCAGATAAAACTGTTTCCGCATCTTCGCGACCGGGCTCTCGCAAATGAGTATGGAGATCAACTAACCCCGGAAGAATCACACATCCCTGTGCATAAATGCTGGCATGAGATTCACCCGTGTATGAAGCGGTGATATCAACAATAGAATCGCCATCAATACACACATCGGCAGTTGTGCCATCTGGTAACTGACCACCTTTAATGACTAGATCTATAGCAGCCATTTAATTGCCTCCAGTTTCTAAAGCTCCACCGGTAAGAAGAACATACAAGATCGCCATACGGACACTGACACCATTAGTAACTTGCTCGGTAATTACCGAACGGGCGCTATCTGCTACCTCAGCCGAAATCTCAAGACCTCGATTCATCGGACCCGGGTGCATCACAATCGCACCAGTTTTCATTGATTTCATGCGGTCAAAGTTCAGACCAAAGTATCTTGAATATTCGCGCGCATTTGGAAAGTACATCTCCGTCATACGCTCTTGTTGAACTCTTAACATCATAACAACATCGACAAAGGGAATAACTGAATCTAAATCATATGAAATCGATACCGGCCAGCTTTCAACTCCAACGGGTAGCAATGTAGGAGGTGCAACCAAAGTTACCTTTGCTCCAAGTTTTGACAGTAGTAAAACATTAGAACGAGCAACTCGCGAATGCAGTACATCTCCGACGATTGCCACGCTGAGGCCTTCAAGATCGCTTTTGCCTAACCCTAAATGCTTACGAATCGTAAAGGCATCAAGCAAAGCCTGACTTGGGTGTTCATGTGTCCCATCACCAGCGTTAATCACACTTCCGGACATCCATTGAGAATCAGCCAAACGTTGCGCCGCACCCGATGCTGAATGGCGAATAACAACGGCATCAGCACCCATCGCCTGCAACGTCATAGCTGTGTCCTTGAGCGATTCACCCTTGCTCACACTGGAACCCTTTGCGGAAAAGTTAATAACATCAGCAGATAATCTCTTGGCGGCCGCCTCGAAAGAGATCCGTGTACGAGTCGAGTCTTCGGCAAAGAGATTAACTATCGTGCGTCCTCGTAGTGTTGGAAGTTTTTTTACCGCTCCATCGCTCACTCTGGCTAATTCATTGGCGGTATCCAAAATCGAGATAGCCTCTGCCTTTGAAAGATCTGAAATAGATAAGAGATGGCGCATTAGTTCGCCTCCCCTTCAATGCTCACTTCATCTTTTCCATCGATCTCGCTTAGTAAAACTCGGACCGATTGAGATTTAGCTGTAGGTAGATTTTTTCCGACAAAATCCGCCTTTATTGGAAGCTCTCTATGTCCACGATCTACAAGTGCGGCTAACTGCACTGTGCGAGGGCGACCGATTTCACCCAAGGCATCTAAAGCCGATCTGATGGTGCGGCCAGAAAACAGGACATCATCGACCAAGACCACATCTCGATCGTGGATACCGCAGGATGGAATGGTGGTCGGCATAATTGCTTTGGGGGCCCGTAATCGCAAATCATCTCGGAACAAAGTTATATCCAAAGTTCCATAAGCGATCTCAGCGCCTTCGATCTCCGACATGATCGAGGCGATGCGATAGGCAAGATGTGCGCCACGAGTAGGAATTCCTAAAAGAACTATGGAAGATCCACCTTGATTCTTCTCAAGGATCTCATGGGATATGCGGGTTAATGCACGTTTAATGTCGGGTGCAGACAGGGCTACGCTCATGTAAATCTCCTTTCCCACCTCTCAGGATGGGTCGTTAAAGGATGCAGGGGCGATACTAGCACCCAATGGGATGAGCTGTGGATATCGAAAACATGGGGTGTTGCTCGCTCGTACTCTCGCCACATGAGCATCGATATAGAGTTAGAAAGCCTTCAGGAAAGAGTTCGTCAAATACGTCGATCCCAGGGTTTAACCCTTCAGGATGTTGCAGCCAGGAGCAAGGGAGCGATCTCTGCCATCGCTTTAGGATCGTATGAACGTGGCGATCGATCCATCAGCGTTCGAAAAATTATTCAGATTGCCCACCTTTATGGGGTACCCGTCAGCGAACTTTTCAAACCCTCCGATAAGAATCTAGAGGCGGGAAGGATCGTAATCGATCTTCGAAAACTCATTCTCACCGAGGATCCAATAGGCAAGCAGCTATTAATAATTTTGAAGCGGATAGTTGCCATGCGCCGTGATTGGAATGGTGAAGTAATCTCACTCCGCAGCGGTGATGTGTCAAACCTTCAAACCTTTGCCCACTTTTCATCGGCAGAGCTTTCTCATGCACTGGAGAAATTTGCTCTGACTAAATTGAAATAGTGTCCTTGATACTAGCGATTCGCCCAAGTACACCATGGATGTACTTTGATGAATCATCACTTGATAGCTCTTTTGCAAGGGCCAACGCTTCATCTATCGCAACGCTCATGGGCACATCGGTTGACCATAAGATCTCATAGATTCCAAGGCGCAAAATATTGCGATCTACTGCGGGCAAACGATCCATATCCCAACCTTGGGCATAGGTGGTAATCAACTCATCGATCTTTCGACGATTATCCGATACACCGTTTACTAACTCTTTTGTATATTCGCGGATAGGTCGAGCATCTGGACCCTCTGCTGGAATATCACGGGCAGCCAAAGTTTCAACCAGATTGGTGCCGCGAATATCGGTTTCATACAAAAGATCCAGCGCCTGTTTGCGCGCCTTGCTACGTGCCGACACTAGTTAGCGCGACCCTGATAAGACCCATCGCGAGTATCTACTAGAACGATCTCATCCTGCTTGATGAAGAGAGGCACCTGAATCTCAATGCCTGTTTCAACGGTTGCAGGCTTAGTTCCACCTGATGAGCGATCTCCCTGAATTCCAGGTTCGGTATAGGTAATTTTCAAAGGAACAGAGGCTGCTAATTCAATGTACAAAGGATTGCCCTCATTGACGGCAACAATCGCCTCGGTATTTTCCAGCATGTAATTTGCCGCATCGCCAACAGTGGCAGCGCTAATAGTCATCTGGTCATAGGTTTTAGAGTCCATAAAGACAAAGTCATTACCCTCTTTGTAAAGGTACTGCATCTCTCGCTTCTCAAGTATTGCTACATCTACCTTGACTCCAGCGTTGTAAGTGCGATCGACAACCTTGCCGCTGAGAACGGATTTCAACTTGGTGCGGACAAATGCTGGGCCTTTACCTGGCTTTACATGTTGGAATTCGACGACGGTCCATAACTGACCTTCAATATCCAGAGTCATACCGTTTTTTAAATCATTTGTTGTTGCCACAGTTAATCCGCCCGCTCTTGTCGATTCTTTTCATTTCTACGAAGGTCCAAGGATACCCGCTCTGCGGGTGTGGTCTGTTACTTTGAAAGAAGGTTTGCCATGGCAATGATGGCTAAAACATAGGAATTTGGGCCGAAACCACCGATGGTTCCGTTGGCCACGCCCGAAATCACAGAGGTATGGCGAAACTCTTCACGGCTTAATGGGTTAGATAAATGGACCTCAATCAATGGAGTCTTCACTAATTCTGCGGCATCACGGATTGCATATGAGTAATGAGTAAACGCAGCGGGATTGATAATGACTGGCAGGCTGTTGTCTGCCGCCTCATGCAGCCAGCCAATGATCGTAGCTTCATCATCGCTTTGGCGAATATCAGCCTCAAAACCATGTTTAGTGGCTGCGATATCAATCATCGACTTAAGTTCGGCGTAATTCAGATCTCCATAAATTGTAGAATCGCGAATATCCAAGCGGGAAAGATTTGGACCGTTGATAACTAAAATCTTCATGAGGAGATTCTCTCATAAGCAGCATCTAGCTCGGCGGAGGTGAGATCTTCTAGGCGCAAAGTTGAACCAAGACCATTGAGAGAAACAAATCTGACCACCTTCCCTCGAGTTTTTTTATCTAACGCTAGCAACGGGGCCAACTTTTGCCATGCTGCTCGTTCAAAGCTGACTGGAAGTTGATAGCGCTGGAGTAAATCTCGGTGTAACTGAAGAGTTGCTGCATTGATCAGTCCTCTGGAAAAAGACAACTCAGCGACATAGACCATGCCGATAGCAACAGCCTCACCATGACGCAGCTGATACTTTGAGTACTTTTCGATTGCATGGCCCAGAGTATGACCGTAATTAAGCGCTTCGCGGGCAAAGCTCTCCTTGAAATCTGAGGAGACAACCGAGGCCTTCACTGTGACCGAGCGAGTTACTAAATCAAGAAGTGCATCGACATCAGAAAGTAATGATTCAGAGGTGCATTGAGCTGAGATTGTGAGAATCTGCGCATCAGAAATGAAACCACACTTAATAACCTCTGCCATGCCCGCAGAAATATCTCGGGGCGATAGAGTTTTTAAGAACTCAAGATCGATAACCACTGTTAATGGCGAATGAAAAGCTCCGATGAGATTCTTTCCGAAATCTGAGTTGATACCGGTTTTTCCACCTACTGAGGCATCGACCATTCCAGCCAAAGATGTAGGAATAGCGATCCAATCAATACCTCGAAGCCAAGTCGCTGCAGCAAAGCCAGCCAAATCGGTAATTGTTCCCCCACCGATACCAACTATCAAATCTGATCGCGTGAAGCCTGCTGCGCCAAGCCAGTTCCATAAATTGAGCAAGGTGCCGGCGCTCTTACCACCCTCTCCATCGGGAACTTCAAAGATATGGAGATCACAATCAAGGCCCTGCAGCGCGGTTAGATCTGGTGAGTATTCGGAGGAGACAACGACCGCGACTCGAGTACGTGTTTGTATTATCTCGATAAGAGTAGAACTCCATTCACAACCAATCAATACTTCGTAATCATGTTCAGCTGAAACCTTCACCGAGTTCATGGAAGGCTCTTTTCGATCGCAGAGGCAATTTCATCAACACTCATGTCATCAACCTTAATGCTCATTTCCGCCAACGCTTCATATATCGGACGCCGTTTGTCGCTGAGTGCTTGCCATTGGGCACGGGGGTTTCCTAACAGTAAGGGACGGTCCCGATTAAAACCCACCCGCGGGGCTGCGGTAGCCAGAGATACATCTAAAAAAATAACCATGGAATCAGATGAACGTAACTCCTGCTGTGCCTGTTCAGAAATCGGGGCACCGCCACCGAGACTTATAACAACATTGCTCATCTTTAGTACTTGCTTGAGTGTCTCTAGTTCAACCGCTCGAAAATACGGTTCGCCATCAACCACAAAAATATCGGTGATTGCCTTGCCTTCACGAACTTCGATCAGTTGATCGGTGTCAACGAAATCTAGAGCGAGCTTCCTGGAAAGCGCAGCACCTACCGTGCTTTTGCCTGATCCAGGTGCGCCAATGAGCACAATGCGAATCATTGTTTGCTCTTATTGGAAATTCAGATGAGCGATATATGACTCAAAATTGCGACGAGTCTCTGTAACTGAATCCCCACCAAACTTTTCAAGAACAGCTTCAGCTAATACCAGTGCAACCATTGCTTCAGCAACGACTCCTGCTGCGGGTACTGCACAGACATCTGAACGCTGATTAATAGCCTTGGCAGCTTCTCCAGTGGATACATCAATGGTGTCTAAGGCCTTAGGAACGGTAGAGATTGGCTTCATAGCTGCTCTTACCCGCAAGATTTCACCGTTGGACATTCCGCCTTCAGTACCGCCCGCTCTATCGGTGCGACGAACAATTTTTCCACTTGCATTTTTTTCTATTTCATCATGAGCTACAGACCCTCGACGAGTTGCAGTTTGGAAACCATCACCTATTTCCACACCCTTAATGGCTTGAATGCCCATGACCGTTCCCGCGAGCTTTGAATCCAAACGCCGATCCCAATGCACATGCGAACCAAGACCAGGAGGCATGTTGTAGGCGAGAACCTCCACGACACCGCCCAACGTGTCTCCATCGCGATGCGCTTTTTCAATTTCAGCGATCATGGCCTCACTAGTTGCAGGATCTGCACAACGAACAGGATCCTCATCGATCAGCTTCATGTCTCCTGCTACTGGCAAAGCTGTTTCTTCAGGAACGCGAACAGATCCAATTGAAAGAACATGACTGAGAATTGTTATGCCAACACTTTGTTCCAAGAAATTTCGCGCGACCGCGCCCAATGCAACACGAGCAGCGGTTTCACGTGCACTAGCTCTCTCCAAAATTGGTCGCGCATCATCGAAATCATATTTCTGCATTCCTACGAGATCTGCATGACCTGGTCGTGGTCGTGTTAAAGGTGCATTACGTGCAAGATCCTTAATCGCTTCCTCAGGAACAGGATCTGCCGACATGACTTTTTCCCATTTTGGCCATTCAGAGTTGTCTACTTGAATCGCTATTGGACCGCCCTGTGTTAAGCCTAAGCGAACCCCTCCAAGAATTGTGACCTTATCCGCCTCAAAATTTTGTCGTGCTCCACGACCAACGCCTAGACGACGACGAGCTAAGTGGTAATCAATATCAGCGGTCGTTATGGATACCGAGGCTGGAATGCCTTCGACTATTGCACTGAGGGCTTGACCATGTGACTCACCAGCTGTTAACCAACGCATGAACCTATTGTGACAGATATCAGCGCTATCTCGTCGCCATATAAAGCACCAACCCCGCGAATATGCTGGGTGCCAACGGAACAAGCCTCGACATGGATTGATCTTTAAGGCCAAGCACCAGAACATGCATAGTTGCGATTAGTAGCAGGCAAGAAAAGTAGCTTAAGGATGAGAACTGCTGATCTGAATTGTGAGTAATGAGGATTACCAGAAGGAGTTTCACATCCCCCATACCCATGCCACATAGATGCAAAAACATAACAACAAGTAGAGAGGCAAGTAGCCTTGAGATTGACCCTAGACCATTGATAATCACAAACGGAGCGCAAAAAATCGATAGATACAAAAGGTAGATATTGGGAATTTTCGAGTACTTAAGATCAGCCAGTGAAATAGGAATGGCTGCTACAAGAAGAGCGAGAAACACCCATGTAGGTTAGGTGAACAATCCCCCAAGATTAACCTGTTGTGGATTAGCCAAGATGGGTTAGTGCGGCTTGACGCATAAGGCCATACATTTCGGAGCGATTGATAGTTACCTGTCCAAAGATTTCAACCTGCGAAATGGCCTGATGGATCAGTAGATCTAATCCATCGATAACCACTGCGCCAGAATCTGTCCATGATTTAGAGATCGATGTAGGCCATGGATGATATAGAACTTCAAACAAAACACCTTGAGGAGAATCAATTGATGATTGAAAGAAATCCGCAACGTTTGATGGAGTTGTATTGATTACTAAATCAGCGGTGTTGATGTGGGAGTTTTGCTTCCACGGGAGGAAGGAAAGATCACGATCGGCTGCTTTCATCATCAGTTGATTGCGATCTGGATTCCGATTGATCACTTCGACACTGTCCGATAGTGAGGAAACAGCTGCCACCGCTGCGCGTGCAGTAGCGCCAGCTCCAATAATCAAACAACTCTTGACATGACTAATCCCATGGCCTAACAGGGCATACTTAAAGCCGTCTACATCTGTGCTTGTCAGATTCCAATCACCGTCATTATTAAACAAGGTGTTTCCACTTGAAATACGTTGTGCAATTGTCGATGTACTACGAGCAAGCGCAACCGCCTCCTCTTTTAGGGGCATAGTTAAGGAGAATGCGCTTTTCTCGGTATTGAATAAGAAGTTAGAAAGCTCCCCAGCTCTAACCTCAATCGCTTCATATCGAGCTTCAATTCCAAGATGTTTGTAGGCCAAGGAGTGAAGCAAAGGACTTAAAGAGTGGTTGATGGGCGAACCTAATACCGCTGCATTAATCATTTGAAGGCACCAGCATTTCTATTTTTGATATAGAGAGCCTTCCAGGTATTGAACTCTTCAAAACTAGATGTGAATCGGGTGTCTCTAGGCGCTACAGTAATGAAGTACAACCAATCCCCCGGAGCAGGATTCAGTGCAGCTTCAATTGCCGCTGTTCCTGGGCTTCCTATCGGTCCAGGCGGTAATCCATACTTACGATATGTGTTGTAAGGCGAGTTCAATAAAGTTGAGTTGCGACTAAGGAATATCTGTCCGCGAACCTTTTTCACGAAGTGAACGGTAGAGTCCATTTGCAGAGGCATATCTATCGCTAATCGGTTGTAGATAACTCGAGAAACTCTGTCAAAATCCTTTGCGTCGCCTTCAGCTTGAATTATAGAAGCGATTGTTAAGAGCTCCTGAGCTGTGTGAGTGGTACCGCCCTTAAGTAAAGTCTCTGCTATTTGATCTTGCGTGAACCTGTCAACCATTGTTTGCAGCATTGATTGCGCAGATGTTCCCTCTGCAAATGAATACTGTGCCGGGAACAACAAGCCCTCGCTATCAGAAAACCCCTTAGGCAATTGCAGATTGGATAAAGCTGTCTTAACTTCACTTTCTTTGAAACCGTAATCAATCAGCGCATCAACGATTTCACTTTTCCAAGCTCCTTCATTGACCTTGATTAGATTAGGAATGCGATTGAGGTCTAAGAGTTGTTCTAAGGCTTGCTGAGCCGAGATCTTCACAGTTATGCGATGGCTGCCAGGTGCAATCTTCTGAGATCTCACGTCGGCGACGGCGACTCTAAAAAACGATTGAGCGGATTTAACAACACCCGCATCAAATAAAATCTGGGCAATTTCAGAGCCGGTAGCACCCACAGGTACTTTGATTATCGTTTCCTCTAATCCCTGTACGGATACCACGCGGGAATAATCCGCGGCTGAAGAGCTTTGTGACCGGACCAGAAAAAGTGAAAGCGTAAAGAGGAAAATAACTAAACCTGCCACTAGCAGCCTTCTCATTTGAATCATGAGCGACTCTTTTGCAGGGAGATTCCAAACTCCAGAATGCCGACAGCTGCGGCCATATCGATGCTTTCCTTTGCATCCTTAGCGTTCTTTCCTGACTCTCGAAGATTTCTGGCAGCGCTGATAGTGGACATCCGTTCATCAACCATCAGAATTTCGACATCTGTGATTTCACGAAGTTGCTCTGTAAAGAGAAACGCTTTCTCTGAGGCAGCACCATCTTTGCCACTTAATAAAGCGGGATTACCAACAAAAATCTGTACAGGCTCTATCTCCTTGATTAGCACTGCTATCTGGTTAAACAGGTTTTTATCAGAGGTTTTCAAGGTGGTTAAAGGCGAAGAGAGAATTGAATCGGAATCACTTGCCGCTACTCCTATACGGACATCACCATAGTCAAAGGAGATTCGACGTCCGCGTTGCATCACTTACCCAAGAAGAGATTGCGAGATTGCTGCAATCGCATCTAGTGATTGCGCTGGATTTGTTCCGCCGCCTTGTGCGAAATCATCCTTACCGCCGCCACCACCGCCAAGAACTGTTGAGCCAATCTTGACGAGTGCGCCTGCCTTTGCACCACTTGCGCGAGATTCATCGCTAACCGCTACAACTAAAACAGGCTTACCATCGTTACTACTTATCAGAGCGATGACGCTGTTGGTGTTTTGTCCGCGAAGATCTATTGCAATCTTTCGTAGATCATCTCCTGAAACTCCATCGGCCATCACCGCACCAATAAATGTGTGTCCATTTATAACTGTTGCCGTCTTTGCGAGATCGCCGACCTGAGATAAGGCTTGCGCTGATCTAACAGTGGCAAGCTCCTTTTCGATCTCCTTCATCTTGTTCAACAAATCAGAGATACGCTCTGGTAGCTCCTCTGTCCGTGAACCTTTGATCAAATCAGTCAATGAGTTCAACAAGAGATGCTCACGAGCAAGGAATCGATAGGCGTCGACACCAACTAGCGCCTCAACGCGCCTAACACCGGCACCGATTGAAGACTCACCGAGAAGCTTCACAATGCCTAATTGACCAGAGCGTGAGACGTGGGTTCCACCACATAATTCGCGAGCCCAATCACCAACACTTACAACACGAACAACATCACCATACTTTTCACCAAAGAGCGCCATAGCTCCAAGCTCTTTTGCCTTTGCCTGGGACATACTCTCTGCACTCACTTCAAGATTATCCAGTAACAGAGTATTTACGCGAGATTCAACATCATCTAACACCGATCCAGAAACAGCGCCAGTTGCAGGAAAATCAAAGCGGAAGCGACCTGGTGAATTTTCTGATCCGGCTTGAGTTGCGGTTTCTCCTAGGATTTCACGGAAGGCTTTATGAACCATATGTGTGGCTGTATGTGCACGGGAAATTGCAGAGCGTCTTTCGGAATCAATTTCGGCCAAAGCATCTGAACCAACTTCAACACTTCCGTTAAGGATTCTTCCGCGGTGAACAGAAACTCCAGGTACCGGAGATTGCACATCATCAATTTCGATCACAGCGCCATTACTTAAAGTAATACGGCCACCATCAGCTAACTGTCCGCCGCCTTCAGCGTAAAACGGTGTGCGGTTAAGGATGATCTCTACATCATCGCCTTCAGATGCAGAAGAAACGGCTAGACCATCAACAAGGATTCCAGTTAGCTGTGACTCAGAAGATATTTCGGTATATCCCAAGAACTCTGTCTTACCCTTTTTATCTGCAATAGCGCGATACACAGATACATCGGTATGGCCGGACTTCTTCGCCTTCGCATCAGCCTTTGCGCGATCCTTTTGCTCCTTCATTAAACGCCTAAAACCATCTTCATCCACACTTAAGCCCTCTTCGCGGGCCATTTCAAGAGTCAGATCAAATGGAAAACCATACGTGTCATGGAGTTTAAAGACATCTTCACCCGGTAAAACATTACTCTTGTTTTTCTTAAGCGATGTTGAAGCAAGATCAAAGATTTGCGTACCGCTTTTTAGTGTTTGAAGAAAACTTTCCTCTTCGGATGCACTTACTGACAGGATGCGATTTTTGTCGGAAACCAATTCAGGGTACTGAGGACCCATAGCGCCTATCGCTGCAATGGTGAGCTCAGACATGATGGGATCCATAGAACCAAGTAGGCGCATATTGCGGATAGTTCGGCGCATCATTCGACGAAGAACATACCCTCGTCCCTCATTGCCCGGAGTTACTCCATCGCCAATGAGCATCGCTGATGTACGTGCATGGTCTGCAATCACGCGAAGAGATACATCTGATTTTTCCGATGCACCGTACTTAACTCCCGTTAACTCCGATGCGCGATTAAGAATCTGAATCGTTGTGTCGATTTCGTAGATATTTTCAACACCCTGCAAGAGAGCCG
>JBIKXW010000081.1:0-2975 GCA_044355565.1 Candidatus Planktophila sp.
CCTTCCATTGCCTTGGTCAAAGGAAAAGGCTTAGTGGTTACCGATGCTGATGGGAAACAATACTTAGATTTTCTAGGTGGTATCGCAACAAACATCCTGGGTCACGCACATCCTGCGATTGTAAAAGCAGTCACCAAGCAGGTTGCGACTCTTAATCATGTAAGCAATTTTTATGCTCATCCAAATGCGGTTGAACTAGCTGAAAAATTAGCATCAATGACTGGAAACAAGAGTGCAAAGGTTTTCCTGTGTCAGTCCGGAGCGGAAGCAAATGAAGCAGCGCTAAAACTTTCTCGGCGTACAGGCAGGATACGAATTGTTGCCGCACAAGGTGCTTTTCATGGCCGCACAATGGGCGCTTTATCCCTCACTGGGCAACCTTCAAAGCGGGAGCCATTCTTGCCACTTGTAAAAGGTGTAAAGCATGTTGCTTATGGCGATATAGAAGCGATGCGCAAGGCGGTTACACGGAAAACAGCGATGGTAATAATTGAACCGATTATGGGAGAAGCGGGGGTAATAGTTCCTCCTGCAGATTACCTTCAAGAACTGCGCGCCATTTGTGATGCAAAAGGTGCATTGCTTGTGATCGATGCGGTTCAAACCGGAATGGGACGTACCGGTGATTGGTTTGGGTATGAGTATTCGGGGATCACGCCAGATGTAATCACTCTCGCTAAGGGTCTTGGTGGCGGATTGCCACTCGGTGCCATGATCGCTTTAGGAAAAGCCGCCGATCTATTTCAACCAGGGGATCATGGTTCAACATTTGGCGGCAACCCAGTAACGACAGCTGCTGCACTTGCCGCGATCAAATTTATTGAAACACAAAAGATCTTGCAAAAAGTGGAAAAGCAAGGTGCTTATCTAATGCAGGAGCTTGCTGTAATTCCCGGCGTTGCTGAAGTTCGAGGGGCTGGTTTGTTATTGGGAATTGAACTTGAAACCATGAAGGCAGCAGATATTGCAAAGGCCTTACAAGATCAGGGAGTGCTTGTGAACGCTGCTAATCCAACAACAATTCGATTAGCGCCCGCTCTTGTAGTCACCGATGCCCAGATAAAGAAATTCGTCGCAATTTTCAAGAAGGTGATGAGCGATGGCAAGTAATGCGCAATCAGTGTCTGCTCGCAGGGCAAAGGCAATTTCATTAATTCAATCAGGGTTGGTTCATTCTCAATCAGATTTGGTGATCCTGTTGAAAAAAGCTGGATACAAAGTCACACAGGCGACTGCAAGTCGAGATCTTGAAGAGATTGGTGCGGTACGGGCACGGAACAAAGATGGAGAGAGCACGTATCAAATTCGTGAAAGTTCAGATAATGCGATTGTGCGAAGCACCCCATTGCCTTCAAAGTTGATTTTGTCAGTTGACCACAGTGCAAATTTGGCTGTTATTCATACTCCTCCTGGAGCGGCACAGTTTTTGGCGAGCTCTTTGGATCATGCTGGATTGACCGGCGTGATCGGAACTATCGCGGGGGACGACACGATTATCTTGGTATCCAAGAAAGCCACTGGTGGAGCACATTTAGCGAAAGAATTGCTTGCTTACGCACAAGGTGATGGGAAGAGGAAGTAATGGCTCTATGGGGTGGACGTTTTGCGCAAGGACCTGAGGAATCAGTCTTTGCCCTGTCCAGAAGCGTTCACTTCGACTGGCGACTGGCCCCTTACGATCTTCGCTCATCTATGGCGCACCTAGCAGTATTGAAGAAGAGCGGGCTGATAGCTCCAGAGGATGCGGAAGCAATAGCGAAGGCTTTGAAAGAGCTTGCCACGGAGGTTATGACTGGCTCATTTAGGGCCATTGAGTCCGATGAGGATGTTCATAGCGCACTAGAACGAGGATTAACAGAAAAGCTCGGTGTAATCGGGGGAGCACTTCGTGCTGGTCGTTCGCGCAACGACCAGGTCACTACAGATCTTCGTCTTTTCTCAATTGATCACATGCTTGAAATTGCAACCTTGCTCACTGCGCTTCAAACCGCGATTCTGGAAAAAGCTGACGAGTATGTCAACGATCCAGCACCAGGGTTTACACATATTCAGCATGCTCAGCCTGTTTCATTTGGCCACGAGTTAGCAAAGCATGCACAGGCTTTTGCTCGTGATCTTGATCGAATCAATGATTGGTTAACACGTACATCAGTTTCATCACTAGGTGCGGGCGCTTTGGCTGGTTCATCACTTCCGTTGGATCCTGAATTCACTTCGAAGAATCTTGGGTTTGAATCAACTTTTGCAAACAGTATTGATGCGGTGAGCGATCGCGATTACGTTGTTGAGGCACTATTTATTTTTGCGATGATCGGAAACCATTTATCCCGCATTGGCGAAGAATGGACTCTGTGGTCATCTCAAGAGTTTGCTTGGGCAAAGGTTGCTGATGCCTATTCAACAGGTTCATCGATCATGCCGCAGAAAAAGAATCCAGATATGGCAGAGCTGGCTCGTGGAAAATCCGGTCGACTTGTTGGAAATCTGATAAGTGTTTTAACAATGCTTAAAGGACTTCCATTTGCTTACAACCGCGATCTTCAGGAAGACAAGGAACCTTTGTTTGACAGTATCGATACCTTGCTCTTGGTGTTGCCTGCGGTTACGGGAATGATTGCAACAACTGATTTTGATCGCGAGAAGATGGCGATTGCAGCTCCAACGGGCTTCTCACTTGCCACAGAGATCGCGGATTACCTGGCGAAAAAGAAGGTTCCATTTGCACAAGCGCATGAAGCCGCCGGTAAGTGTGTTGCACTGTGCGAATCATCTGATCGCCAATTGCATCAGTTAACAGATTCAGAGTTTCTCGCTGTTCACCCACAACTGGATGGGGGAGTGCGTGAGGTACTAACCGTCCACGGAGCGCTGAGCTCTCGCACAACCTCTGGTGGAACCGCACCGGCGTTAGTAGCCCAACAGATAAAAGAAGCTTTAAATGAAAACACCAAAACCCTAAAGGAAATCGCCAGCAA
>JBIKXW010000048.1:0-9435 GCA_044355565.1 Candidatus Planktophila sp.
TTAGTTGAGAGATGTTCTACTATTTTTCTCAAAGGCGAGGCTCCCTTTTCTCAAAGGCGGCATTCGCCAATCCAGGATATGAAGGGAGCTGAAGCTGATGAGTATCTTCACAAACTCCGAAGATTCCGACAGCCATGATCAAGCTCCAGCCTTTGTTGAACAGACCTTGGATGGCGAAACCTTGCCCGGAATCTCAGAGGGCGAGATCATCGTCATCCGATCCACTCGTCGAAAGAAAAACATCTCCGCCTACCGCCAAGGCGGTCGCATCGTTGTCTCTATCCCCGCTCGCATGAGTAAGGCTGATGAACGAGCCATGGTCCCTGAAATGGTTGCCAAGATCCGGGCACAGGAGGCCGCCGCCACAATGAGTGAGGAGAAGCTGGCCTCCAAAGTTGATCAGCTGCTGAGTGAGTTTGCCCCTGAAATCTCCCTACGGCCCTCCTCCATTAACTGGAGGGGAATGCGCGAGCGCTGGGGCTCCTGCACCGGCACCGATCGAACAATTCGGATCTCGGACCGATTGAAGGGCGCTCCCGAGTATGTTCTGGATTATGTCCTCTTCCATGAGGCGATCCACCTGCAGTTCTACGACCATGGCCCAGAATTTAAGGCAATCCTGTCGAGATTCCCCCTTGAGGACCAGGCTGAGGCGTATTTGAGCGGGTATGAGGCGGCCGAGAACGCTCTGACCGCTCCTGAGGCTCTAAAAAAACTCCTAAATAAAGGGGTGTAGTTAGGCTCATTTGAGCGTATTGACGAGTAATCTCGTACACGAACGCCTGCCCCACACGGGGAGCATCCCGACGGGATCGCAAGCGTCGATAGGAGGAAAAGAATGACTGCAGAGACATACAAAGGTGACGCTTACTGCGTTAAGTGCAAAGAGAAGCGTGAATTCGAAGGAACTGTAAAGGTTTCTGACTCTGGTCGTCGCATGGCACAAGGCATCTGCCCAGTGTGTGGCACCAAGGTCAATCGCATCCTTGGCAAAGCTCAGTAATTAAATTTCGTTTCGCGTAGGTGAGCTCTCGTTCACTTGCGAACGTCTAGCGTTAAAAAGGCCCTCGCACTATCCGGTGCGGGGGTCTTTTGCTTTCCCATTCCAGTACTACCTATTTGAGCAGTACTACCTATTTGAGCAGAACAGCACTTAACCGTCCCAACAGATGTGAAACAGATGGCCACCCAACCTACTCATCTTCTGGGTTAACAATCCTTTGGGTAGATGGAAAAACTCTCTCAGTAACTGAATCCCCAACCTCTCCACAGTATTCAGCTCCTGTCTGATCGGTAGCGCTCGCAATCTCCATGGTTCGGTTATGAGCACATTTACAGAGACACCCTTGAATGAAACCCGCACCAGCAACTCAAACACCAGCAACTCAAACACCAGCAACTCAAACACCAGCAACTCAAACACCAGCAACTCAAACACCAGCAACTCAAACACCAGCAACTCAAACACCAGCATCTCAACTTCAAAGGAAGAGATCTCCCAGAAGGTGGTTGCAGATCAAGAGCCTTTCAATACTGATGGAGCAGAACAACAGACACAAAGAATCAGAAGAAAATATGTTCGTGGTTCTAGACCTGCGCGAGTAACAAGAATATCGATCGAACACTCTCAAGAGGATTCAATTGAGTCAGTCAGGCCACGGCTAAAGAGTGGCGTGCTGCTGAGTCCTCCTATCGCTGAAGTTGAGAAATCTTTAATCATTGCAACAGCACATCGTGCAATCACAATTCATCATCCTGGTGCTCGCGCGATAATCGCTAAGTTTGATGGAGAACACAGCGCGGATGAAATTAGTGAAGAAATTCATGCACCAGTTGAAGTAGTCGAGAATGTAATTGCCCAATTATTGAACGCGCAACTCATTGATGTTAGTAAGTCCAAGGTGCGCTTACACAATCGCTTTCACTCGCCAATCGCAGAAAGGGCTGCACACACTGAGGATCAGAGCAATGACGCCTCTTATCGACAGCTTCAGCAGCGAATGGTTTCCGAGTTAACTCAGACAACCTGGGTCGAGGGAGTGGTCGATGGTGGCGTGGAGCTACTGTCATCTCGTCAGAATTTTGGCGTTGAGATCTACGGAAGCAACCGCGTAGCAACCCTTATTTACAATGCTTTATTGGCAAGCGGAGTGACAAATACCAGATTTTCGCTGACCTCTCGCAGAGGAAATGCTCCAATAGGGGATTCGGATTTAGGTACAGGAGTTTTACGCACAACTGATTACGGATTGAACTATGTCTCACGTTTAGAGGAGCTTTCACGAGAATGGTCGCTCTTTCCAACTCCTTCGAAGAATGTGAAGGGCAGCATTAAGGCAGTAATTCCCGAGCGGAATTTGCGAATCGTTGTTGGTCGATACCCCTCTGAACTTGTTGATCAATTAATGCGTGATGGGATTAATCATCTCTTTGTCGGACAAATTGTTGGCGGGGCGGCTTTGTGTGGTCCATTAGTGATTCCAGCGAAATCTCCTTGTAAAGGTTGTGTTGAACTAGGAGTTGCAGAACGATTCGGAATAGATCAGCTGCAACCTCTTCTTGGAGACTGCGATGAACTTCCGGTTTCTGTTGGGTTTCAAGTTGCTGGAGTTGCAACACATGCCGTCCTTCAATTCATTGATACAGGAGCAAGCGAGTTCATCGGTTCACAACTGACATTTGATTATCAATCTCCGGTTCGAGGGGGAGTTACACGTTATGCGCGTCACCCCAAGTGTTCATGTCAATGGATGTGAATGTGCAGTATCCACAAGGCCATTAAAGGAGCAATTAATTCAAAGGTTGAGGATTAGTTTTCACATCAAGAGCATTCAATAAGTAACAAAGTAAGCGGATGAACCAACTTCATTTAATAGAAATAGTGTTTAACATCAATCTAGTTCCACAGACAATGACAGAAAGAGGAAATATGAAACAAATAATGGAACGGGCATTTTCAGCTGAGATTGCTCTTCGTCAAAAACTAATCACAATGCAGGATTCATTCTTTGCTCGTCTTAAAGATGATCGTGGAGATGTGCCTGGATGGGTGCTTGTTGTATTGATGACAACAGGTCTTGTGACTGCAATTTGGACCATCGCTGCACCGCGCCTAACTGCAATTCTCAAGAACTCACTTGATTCCATGAATGGGATTCGCTGAATGGTTCTCAACCACTCGATGAAACCCAACCACTCGGTAAAACTCAATCACTCCATGAAACCCAACCACTAAATGATCCAGATACATCAATTTTCCAACCGCCTCCGCACATATGCTGCGCGCGAGGATGGAAATGTAGAAAGCGCACTCGTGATCATTCCGCTGTTAATACTCTTCTTAATTGGCGCGCAAGTTATTGCTGCTACCAATCTGCGCAATGCTGATTTAGCGATGGCGCAAGGTGATGCTGCAGCGCGCGCTATTTCACATGAATTTTATGCAGATGATGAGATTGTTGAGATCGGGGGCAGAATCGAAAAGATTCGATTACTGGTCACTCACCGTTCACACACAATCCCACAACTTGTTCCTGGGTTAATCGAGCTAATGGGTGGAGTCCCAGCCACAGATGTTGTCGGCATATCTGTCATCGAGCCTGTTAACCATTGAACTTTCCAGTAGAGAATCAATCAATAAGAGGGTGTTCCATGTATTTAGAGGATATTCGATCCAAAATCAAGGTGTTACATGAGAAATAAGGTTGGCAGCGCGATCGCACGCTTGAAAAAACATGCCTCACGAGAAGAAGGTGGAGCGATAGTTGAGTTTGTCATTCTGGCCATCCCTCTATTTATTCCAATCTTTATCTACCTCAATAGCTTTTCATCCATCAGCGCTAATGAAAGCATCGCGCGCTCTATGGCTCGCGAGGTGCTCAGGGTCTATGTAATTAGTGAAAATGAAGGTACTGCGCGGGATTTATCGAGCAAAGCAACGCAGCTATTAGCAAGACAGTGGCATTTAAGTGAAACCGAGATTGGTTCGCTTCGTACCCGGATGGATTGCTCTCACTTTCCATGCCTGACCGCTAATGGTCGAATCAAGTTAACGGTTTCATTTATTGATGATGAAACACAAAGAGAGGTTTCGGCCAGTGCGCAAGAGCATCTCAGTCCGTGGCTCTAGGCCAGTGCGCAAGAGCATCTCACTCTTAGGCAGCAATTTGGCAATGCTTACACCTAGCTATTTAGCGGGAAAGTTAAGAACACCGCGCACCACTTCAAGAAGTCGACGCAGCACATTTGGCTCAGAGGATGGATCAATCTCTGTAGTGGTGATCGGACTCTTTGTAATCACTGTGGCTTCCCTCATGGTGATGACAGATGTTTCCGCGCTGATTGTTGCTAAGAGATCCTTGGTTCAGGCGACGGAGGCAGCGGCACAGCGCGGCGTTCACACTTTAGATAAGAGCGAGTACTACCAAGGAAAAGCAAATATGTTTACTGCTCCGATGGCAATTGCTACTAAAAGAGCACATCCCGTAATTCCGATTGATTGCACTCGAGGCGGGGTAGAGGTTCTTTTGGAACTTAACTCATGGAGTAATGATGACAGCGATATGAAGTGGCAGCAGCTCAAGGGAATTCAACTTACAGACTTTTCCTGCGATGGCGCATCGCTAGAAATTAGTACGCGGTCAGAGATGAAACTTCCTTTTAAGCTTCCATTTACCTCTACCGATTCAGTTTTCCTTACCGCAACAGCCGGTACTACAAACAAGGTTCAAGAGGGTTTCTACCTGTTTGGCATCAGAATTCATTAAATGTTGATAGATAGTTACCTATAAGCAAAAGCACAAACTCATTAATCAACGAACCCTCAAACTCATTAATCAAGGAACCCTCAAACTCATTCTCTTTACCCAACGCTTAAGTAATCATGCGTTCGCCTGCCCTTCCTGAGTTGGCTATCCTTACCCCATGGCCGCGCGCGAGTATCAATTAGAGATCGATGCGATTGATGCCACCCTTGTTTCAATTGAAAAGGTTTTGGATCTTCCAAAGTTGCGTAAGCAGGCAGATGAGCTAGAGGTAGAGGCCGGAGTCCCTAATCTGTGGGATGACCCAGAGGCTGCACAAAAGATCACAAGCCGGTTGTCTCGTGTGCAATCAGAGATTGCAAAGTTATCTGGCCTGCGCCAACGTGTAGAAGATCTACCAATCCTCTTTGAATTAGCCGCAGGTGAGCCCGGTGGCATTGATGATGCTGAAAAAGAGTTGGATGCGGTTAAGAAATCTGTTAGCGAACTAGAAGTTCAAACACTGTTGAACGGCGAGTATGACGATCGCGATGCATTGATCACTATTCGCTCTGAAGCCGGTGGAGTAGAAGCCGCTGATTGGGCGGAAATGATCATGCGCATGTATCTGCGCTACTGCGAGCGTCACTCATTTAAAGTCGATGTCCTGGAAACTTCCTATGCGGAAGAGGCTGGAATTAAATCAACAACATTTAAAGTTTCAGCACCATATGCATATGGAACTTTGTCAGTTGAACAAGGAACACATCGCTTGGTTCGCATCTCTCCATTTGATAGCCAGAGCCGACGTCACACCTCATTTGCTGGTGTTGAAGTTGTTCCAGTTGTTGAACAAAGCGATCACATTGAGATTGATGAAAAAGAGATTCGTGTTGATGTGTACCGCTCATCTGGTCCTGGCGGCCAGGGTGTAAACACCACAGACTCTGCGGTGCGATTGACTCACATTCCAACTGGCATTGTGGTCTCTTGCCAAAATGAACGTTCTCAGATTCAAAACAAGGCAACCGCAATGGCTGTTTTACAGTCAAAGCTGTTGGAACGTCGCCGCCAAGAAGAGCAGGCAAAGATCAATGCATTGAAGGGCGACAACTCCGGTTCATGGGGAAATCAGATGCGCTCCTATGTGTTAGCGCCATATCAAATGGTGAAGGATTTACGTACTGATCATGAAACAGGAAACACTTCTGCGGTATTGAATGGTGAAATCGATGATTTCATCGAAGCCGGAATTCGCTGGCGCCGTAGTTCGTAAGCACATCTCCTCCCCATAATTTTCTTGGTAAGCAACTCCTCGAAATCCTGGGTCTGACTATTGCCACGCACCCCTGCGGAATCGAACAGCCAGGACAAAGATACGATTTCTTGGAATTCTTACCTTCAAAAATTATCTGGCAGCGCGATTTCAGCGAATCTCACAATTTCTTCAGGCTCAAACTCGCGTTAGATCCGAGCATTTCCGCCTGACTTCCTTAAACTAAGCGCAGGTCGAAGGTGGTTCCCCGATATCCACCCCGCAGATGCAATGGGAGATCGAATGATTCGCTTTGAGAATGTCACCAAGATTTATCCAGGTCAGGAGCGCCCAGCTCTTGATTCTGTAAATCTTGAAATCGTAAAGGGTGAGTTTGTCTTCCTTGTTGGACTTTCAGGTTCCGGTAAATCAACCTTCCTTCGTTTGATCCTTCGTGAAGAGCGCCCAACCTCTGGCTCCATCCACGTTGCAGGAAAAGATCTTGGAACCCTTTCAAAGTACAAGGTTCCTGAACTTCGCCGTTCGGTAGGAACTGTTTTCCAGGATTTCCGATTGCTACCAAACAAGACAATTACAGAAAATGTTGCATTTACCTTGCACGTCCTGGGTTACTCCCAAAAGGAGATCAATCGCGAGGTTCCAGAGGTGTTGGAGCTTGTTGGTTTGGAAGATAAGGGCGATCGTTTGCCTTCTGAAATTTCAGGTGGAGAGCAACAGCGTGTAGCGATTGCTCGCGCATATGTCAGCCGCCCACCAATTCTTATCGCTGATGAGCCAACAGGAAACCTTGACCCAGCCACCTCTGTGGGAATCATGAAGTTGCTCGATCGCATTAACCGCGAAGGTACAACGGTTTTGATGGCTACACACGATGCTGGCATCGTGGATCAAATGCGCAAACGCGTTATCGAGCTTGATGGTGGACATGTAATCCGCGATCAGGTTCGTGGTGTTTATGGGTACACGGGTTAAGGGCGAGATGAGAATAATGAAGATCTCTCCGAACGACTCGCCTTTAAATCTATTGCAGGATTCAACACTTACTCTTTCAGTTCGTAACGACGGGATGGTTGCTTAAATGCGTGCACGGTTTCTTCTAAGTGAGGTAAGAATCGGCCTTCGTCGTAACTTAACTATGACCTTTGCTGTAGTTGTTACAACAGCTATCTCATTGTCGCTACTTGGCATTGGTCTACTTTCTAACGCTCAAGTTGGAGCCATGAAGGATTATTGGTACGACAAGATCGAAGTATCTGTTTTCTTGTGTGGAAATCTTTCTGATTCACCATCTTGCGCAGCAGGTTCTGTAACACCTGAGCAACGTTTGTCTATCCAACAAGACCTCAAAGGAATGACAGTTGTTGATAGCGTTTTCTATGAATCGCAAACACAAGCATTTGCTCGATTCCAAGAGCGTTTTAAGGATTCAGCGATCGCACAAAATGTAACAGCAGATCAGCTTCCAGAGTCATTCCGCGTAAAGCTCAAGGATCCTGAGCAGTTCTCAGTGATCGTTAGCGCATTTAGTGGACGCCCTGGTGTGGATGTAGTGCAGGATCAGCGAGCAATTCTTGAAAAGTTCTTCCAGTTATTGGCGGTACTTCGCAATGCTGCCTTGGCAGTTGGTTTGGCATCGGTACTTACAGCAGCACTTTTAATTTCTAATACCTTACGTATCGCCGCCTTTAACCGTCGTCGCGAGACTGGTGTGATGAAACTTGTTGGTGCATCATCTTGGTCTATTCAACTTCCATTCTTGCTTGAAGGCGTTATCTCCGCCGTTATTGGTTGGGGATTAGCAACTGGCTTGCTTGCTGGGTTGAAGAGCGTTGTCGATTCACAGGTCGCGCCCCTTCTCTCCTTTACCAATTTCTTTGGGTGGGGAGAGGTTTGGGTTGCATCGGGGTACTTACTGGCGACTGGTTTAGTCGTTTCAACCCTGGCCTCAGTGATTACCCTTCGCCGTTATCTGAAGGTCTGATTTGCTTAATTCTTACAAGAAGGGCTCCCGAAAAATTGGGGGCCTTTCTTTATGTCACTGTAGTTTGTTAGATCTTCAAGTTTCATCTCAAGAACCCTCTAACTTAGTAGGCCTCTTAGGGAGATATTCCTTTATCTCTACGCGAATACATCGGATATTCGCGACATCCCTTCGGAGAATCTGGTCTTTCTCAACGGCTCTGGATGAGAGAATTGACTCCTGCGATCCAATAGTTGGATGCAAGAGAATTAATGTGAGAGCTAGAAGGCGGTGATGCGGCATGGTTAAAGAGGTAGGCCGTAAGCTCATTGCTCAAAATAAGAAGGCTCGACACGATTATTCAATCTCAGATGTTCTTGAGTGCGGATTGGTGTTGACGGGTACCGAAGTTAAATCACTTCGTGCTGGCCGTGCCTCTCTCATTGATGGTTTCGCCATGGTTAATGATGGTGAGTTGTGGTTGATGGGAGTTCACATCCCTGAGTACACCGAAGGAACATGGACTAATCACACGCCCCGTCGTGATCGCAAACTTCTTGTTCACAAGCAAGAGCTTCGAAAGTTAATGGGAAAGCTCAAGGATTCTGGCACGACATTGGTTCCACTCCAGTTGTACTTCAAGGATGGAAAAGCCAAGGTCGAGATCGCGGTTGCAAAGGGCAAGAAGGGCCATGACAAGCGCGAGGCGATAAAGGAGCGAGAGGCGGATCGTGAAGTTTCGCGTGTTGTCTCACGCTCTTTGAGCGGCAAGGCGTCGAGGGCTGCCTCCAAGTACGAGGATTAGTTCGCGGAAATTCTCTCTAAGTAACTCTTTGAAATCCAGGGCAGTTTGCCTTCGCTGATAATTAGATTATCGGACACTGAAGATAAAGATACGATTTCAAAGAGTTCTTACCTTCGAATTTCCGCTTACATTGGTGGGTTTGATTTCTTCATACTCCTAACCGCAAATCTCTCTTTTGGGGCCAGGAGTGAGATTTCAAAGAGCTCTGACCGTCGCACATCCGTTCACGCCTGATTGTTAAGCGTGACTTAGAGTAATTATGAAGTGGGCGCGCGATGTCTTACACTTTACACACCGCCGCTTCGATACCTCAATTTTTGAGGCACAGTCGCGACGGCACAAAAAGCAGGAAGTTGATCTCTTGCCTTTTGTTAAGTGCAAAGAGTAATGTTTTTGAAGGATTGACAATTAAATAGGGGATAAGAAATACGTTTCTTTTTCTCCAAGTTGTGAGTGTGAAAGCACTTTAAATCTTGGGGGTGAACGGTCTCGACTTTGGATGTTGAGACAGGGGAAGCGGGCCGAGGAAGCCGGAATGATCTCGTAAACCAAAAATCCGTGCAAAAAATAACTGCAGACCTTAAAAAGTCTGAATACACACTAGCTGCATAAGCTACTGTGATTCCGTTAGCCCAGGTGCCGCTCTCGACCT
>JBIKXW010000049.1:0-9433 GCA_044355565.1 Candidatus Planktophila sp.
GGATGACAACAGTTGCCGCAGGAACCGCACTCGTTGCACTGCAACCTATCTTTGCAGCCTTGTTTGTAAAGTTTAGTGGGGGACACATACCCTCAACTGCATGGCTAGGAATGATCGTTAGCTTTGTCGGAGTTGCCCTGGTCTCTGGCGTTGACCTAACAATTTCGCTGCGATCATTTGTTGGTGATATCGCTGCAATAATCTCTGCAGCCTTAGCTGCGGCGTACATGATGGCAGGTTCTCGAGCACAGCGAACATTAGAGACAAGTACCTACACAACTGTTTGCTACTTTGTTTGTTCCATCACCGCATTACCTATGGCACTGATTGCAGGAAATGAAATATTTGCTTTTGAAAGAAATGAATGGCTCATTCTTTTGGGGCTAATCCTTGGTGCACAGCTCTTGGGTCACACGATGTTTAACTCCGCACTCAAGCGAGTCTCCCCAGCCATTGTTTCTTTGATTGTATTTTTTGAAGTTCCAGTCAGCGCAGTTCTTGCAGCATGGTGGCTAGATCAAAGACCGCCTCTTGGAATCATTCCCGGTATTGTGCTTATTCTTGCAGGCTGCATTCTTGTTGTAACCAGAACCAGGGAGCCAAAGAATGATTGATCTACATACCCATACAAATTGCAGCGATGGAACAGATTCTCCAAGGGAGCTTGTCAACAAAGCGATTGTTCAGGGCTTGGAAGTTCTGGGTATTACAGATCATGACACAACCTCTGGTTGGCAAGAGGCTATTGAGTCTTTACGCGGCTCTCTTAAGTTAGTTTTGGGCTCTGAAATTTCATGTCTAACGGCAGATGGAATTAGTGTTCACATGTTGGGTTTGTTGTTTGATCCTAACCATGCAGAGATGCAGCAAGTCTTAGAAGAAACACGTGATGGACGGTTGCCTCGCATGCGCAAGATGATTGAAAAAATGCGGGCAGAAGGCATGGATATTTCAATTGAGGATGTAAAAAATTCAATGCCGATCGGTGCGACCATGGGAAGGCCACATTTAGCCGATGCATTAGTTGCCAAGAAAATAGTCAAATCCCGTGATGAAGCCTTTGTGGATCTCTTACACAATGAATCTCGTTTTTATGTCTCACATGCAGCGCCAACGCCCGTTGAGGCGATCGCACTGATTAAGCGTGCTGGAGGCGTGGCGGTAATTGCACACCCATTCGCATCTTTACGTGGGCAGGTTTTAAAAGCAGAAAACTTCTCAGATTTGGTTGCCGCTGGTTTAGATGGAATAGAAGTAGATCATCGAGATCAAAACCCTGATGAAAGAGGGATGTTGCGAACAATTGCCCAAGAATTGAATTTAGTTGTTACTGGAAGTAGCGATTATCACGGCACTGGGAAATTAAACTTATTGGCGGAGAACCACACCCATAAGGAACAATGGGAGAAGTTAGAAGCGCAAGCTAATGCTCGAAGGGTGGTATCAGCATGAAGGATGTAGGGGCGGTTACCTTTGCAATTCAGTCATTTGTAACGCTATTTGTAATCATGGATCCTCCAGGTGCTGCACCAATCTTTTTAGGTTTAGTTGCTGACAAGACACAAAGAGTTCGTCGGATTTTGGCGATGCAGGCAGCAGCGGTTTCATTCTTAGTAATTTCTATCTTTGCGCTGTTTGGTAGAGCAATTCTTGAGTATCTGAACATCTCTTTAGAGGCTCTGCAAGCTGCAGGTGCTTTGCTGCTTTTGCTAGTAGCCCTCGAGCTCCTAACAGGTAATGCAAAATCTATGAATGATGACAGCAATGCAAATGTTGCCTTAGTACCTCTAGGCACTCCATTGTTAGCTGGGCCTGGTGCAATTGTTGCAACGATGATTTTCGTTCAGCAAGTAGATTCACGTGAGATGGGATTGGCCTTAATCGCCGCTGTTATTGCGGTTCATGTCGCGATCGCATTAGTACTGATGGCATCTACAACCATACTCAAAGTCATAAAAGAGACAGGCGTAACCTTGGTTGCCCGAATAGCTGGCTTGCTTCTAGCGGCAATCGCGGTACAAATGCTTGTCGACGCGATACGTGTCTTTGTTACCGCTTAGCTCTCTTTAAACTTCTTAGTTCTAGTGCGGGTTCGCTCTGTGCGTGGCTTGCTCTCCTCTTGCTTTGGACGTACAGGTCGAGATTCTTTCTTTTCAACCTTGACGACCGGCTTTGCCTTAACCATCCGACCATTAGAACCTGCAGGGATGTTGAGCATCTCATAGAGATGTTCTGATGATGAGTAAGTCTCTTCAGGTTCTGCTAATCCAAGTTCAAGAGTTTGATCAATCATCTTCCAACGTGCAAGCTCATCCCAATCAACAAAGGTGACTGCAATGCCATGTGCACCTGCACGAGCAGTACGTCCAATTCGGTGCACATAAGTTTTTTCATCCTCTGGACACTGATAATTAATAACGTGAGTGATTCCATCGATATCAATTCCACGGGCAGCAACATCAGTTGCAACGAGCACATCCGATTTTCCTGCCTTAAAATCACCGAGTGCTTTTTCTCGTGCACTCTGTCCGAGATCTCCATGAATAGGTGCTGCTTTAAATCCACGTTCCATTAGATCTTCGGCGGTCTTCTGTGCTGTTCGCTTTGTACGACAGAAAACCATTGTTGGACCACGACCTTCGGCCTGCAGGATACGAGCTAGCATTTCAATCTTGTCCAAGGCATGTGCTCGCAGCACATGTTGCTTAATACGTGTAACAACCGCGCCTTCATCTTCACTATCTTGTGTACGGATATGAATCGGCTGATTCATAAAGCGACGGGCCAGAGCGATGATGTCACCAGGCATGGTTGCGGAAAACAGCATGGTTTGAGCTCGATTAGGAGTGCTAGACAAGATCTTTTCTACATCTGGTAAGAAACCAAGATCCAACATCTCATCTGCCTCATCAAGGACTAATCGAGATACCTCTTTGAGTTTGAGTTGGCCTTGACGGGATAGATCGAGCAAGCGGCCGGGAGTTCCGACAACTATTTCGACACCCGCATGTAACGCTTCAATTTGAGGTTCAAATGCACGACCACCGTAAACGGCAAGTGTGCGAATTCCGCGGTTTGAAGCCAACTCTTCGATATCTCGAGTTACCTGAGTACAGAGCTCTCGTGTTGGCACAACGATCAAGACTTGAGGCAATCCTTTGTTGGCAAAATCAGCCCACTCAGCATCATTTGGAGCAATGACTCTCTCAATGACGGGGATACCAAAGGCTAAGGTTTTTCCAGTTCCAGTCTTTGCTTGCCCGATCACATCTCCATCGGCAAGTGCAATAGGCAGAACCATCTCTTGGATGGCGAACGGTGCAATAAAGCCATGTGCATGAAGCGCTTCGATAGTTTCACTGCGCAGGGGTAACTCTGCAAATGTTGCTGACATAATTTATTTAATCCTAACGATATTAATTGCGCGGAAAACCTGAAATGCCTCGCCACATGAGATTGTGAACTAACGCCACAGCTTCCTGTCGACTCAACTTGCTATCTCGTTCGAGCCAGTGACGAGCAGTTACTTGCGCATAACCAATCATTCCAACACCCAAAAGCATTGAAGCCTCTTTTGGTAGGCCTGTATCAATTGCAATTACCGCACTTGCGGCAGCTGCACAGTCGTATGTCATTCGATTTAAACGTTCACGTACCTGTGGCTCAACGCTCATATCGCTCTCGAAGAGCAATCGGAAAGCTTCGCCTTCTCTCTCGATGAAAGCAAAATAGGCATCGACCGTTGCAAGTACACGATCCTTGTTATCGGGGGTTGATGCAATGGCTTTTTGAATCTCAAAAACTAAGGAATCGATGTGCAAATCCAAGACAGCCAAGTACAACTCTAGCTTTGATGGAAAGTGCTGGTATAGAACAGGCTTTGAAACATTTGCACGATCTGCGATCTCATCCATCGCTGCTGAGTGGTACCCAGCAGCTGTAAATACTTCAAGTGCTGCAGATAGCAACAATGCTCGTCGCTCGTCGCGAGGCAGGCGAGCCTTGTTGGTTGTGTCTACGTTACTCATTGGTCTAATCGTACGGCAGAATTACCAATCATGAACCGCTCCTATGAAGGATTCCGCATCCTGCTCGTGCATGCACATCCTGATGATGAAACCATCAATAACGGGGCAACTATGGCTTTATATGCAGATCGTGGGGCTCATGTCACGCTCGTCACCTGTACTCGTGGCGAAGAAGGAGAAATATTGGTTCCAGCTCTCTCTCACCTTTCCAGTGGGGAGCAGGATCAATTAGGTGCACATCGCGAGATTGAACTTGCTGATGCGATGAAGGCGCTAGGTATTTCTGATTATCGTTTTTTGGGTGCTCCAACAAAAAAGTTTCGAGATAGCGGAATGATGGGAACGGAACCCAATAATAATCCTGATGTTTTTTGGCAAGCAGATGTTGATTTCGCGGCGCAAATCTTGGTAGATGTTATTGAAGAAGTGAAACCGCATATCTTGATTACATATGATGAAATCGGCGGATATGGCCACCCAGATCACATTCAGGCACATCGAGTTGCAATGCGAGCAGCTGAGTTATCACAGTGGCAGATACAAAAAATTTATTGGAATACGATGCCGAAATCAGTTTTGGCAGACGGTATTACAAAGATGAAAGAAGTTGGCTCAGATTTTTTTGGTGCCGAAAGTGTAGATGACCTACCTTTCGCTAAAGATGATGAGTTTGTAACGACCTTGATTGATGGTGGCCAATACGTAGATGCAAAGATGGCCGCCATGAAAGCTCATGAAACACAGATTTCATTGGATGGACCATTCTTTGCTCTTTCGAATAACTTAGGTTTACAGATTTGGGGAGATGAGTACTACACATTAGTAAAGGGAGAAAAGTGCGGTCCATTTGATGCACACGGCCGCGAAACAGATTTGACCTCCGGAATAACTCTGTGATGAAGCCGGTTTACTCTCTCTTTTTTGGTGCAGTGCTTGGGGCAAGTTCAATCTTTATCCATAACCTTTACCCACCAGTGGGATTGATTGTTTCTCTTCTTGCAACCGCAATGGGTATCTGGGCTACCGGCAGATTATGGGGAAAGCGTTCCTATAAATTTATAGCGTCAATCGCTTGGGCTGTCATAGTTTTAAGGGCGGGTTTTCCAGGGGCAAGCGAGGAATACTTGGTGCAAGGTGACACCGTCGGAGTCTCACTGATTAACTTTGGCTTTATTGCTCTGGTCATTGGGATTGTGACTCCGCTTTAACTCCACACTTGTCCATCTGGAGTATCTTGAATCTCTAGCCCTAGCTTTTCTAGTTCAATTCGAAGTTGATCACTATCTGACCAACGCTTCTGAGTACGGGCAGCAGATCGTTTTTCAAGCAACTCTTGCATCTGTGAAGTTAAAACCTTTTTCTCAATAGGGCGATCCAAATCAAGGCCAAGTACCTGATCGGCATAGCGAAAGATGGATGCTTTATTGTCAGATTCACTCTTTTCAATTTCCCGCATTCGCATAATGGCACGCGAGGTATCTAGATCTGTATTGAAAGCTAACTCAATTTCAGAATCTAAAGTAATTGAATTGTCAGAACCCCATTGCACCATCTTCATCCGCCAGCGCTTTAAGGTTTCATCGGCCGCTTCAATAGCTTTCCATGTCAGATCCATTTGGGATCGGTACTTGTTTTCAAGGAAACAAAGGCGAATTGCTAACGGGTCGATACCTCGCTCGATGACATCGCTGAGCAGGACTACATTTCCAGAACTCTTTGACATCTTCTTTCCCTCAAAAAGCAGATGCTCGCCATGTACCCAAAGATCAACCGCTTCCTTGTTTATTAAGGCGTTTGATTGAGCTCTTTCATTCTCATGATGGGGAAAACGAAGGTCAATGCCACCAACATGAATATCAACATGGCCATCGAGAAGCTCTAAAGACATAGCCGAACATTCGATGTGCCACCCGGGAAAGCCCTTACCCCAAGGTGATTCCCAGACCATCTCAGTGCGATCGCCCGCAGCTTTCCACAATGCCCAATCTGCATGAAATCTTTTTGCGCCATCTTCGGTGTATTCATAACGATGGCCTGGCTTAAGGGAATCAAGTTTATTGCCACTGATTGCGCCGTAACTCGCGAATTTCTGTGCGCTGAAGTAGACGGATGAATCAGAGCCAATATAAGCGAAATCTGCATCTATTAATCTGCCGATCAGGTTCAGCATCATTTCGATACTTTCACTTGCTCTTGGATAAGCACTCGCCGGCTGGATATTGAGGGCAGCTAGATCTGCATGAAATCTTTCTTCATACTTTCGTGCGATTTCAAAAGGATCAACTTTTTCTAACTTTGCCTGACTCAACATCTTGTCATCATTAACAAAATCTTCAGACATATGTCCAACATCAGTGATGTTTTGAATAAGACGAGGCACGGAACCATTTAATGTAATCACGCGGGCAATCAAATCTGAGAGTAAGAATGTTCGCAGATTTCCAACATGCGCATCACGGTAAACAGTTGGCCCGCAGCAGTACATTCGTATCTGCTCTTTTGTTACATCGATCTCTTTGAGGCCACGTGATTGAGTGTCATATAACTTCATTGTTTCTCGATCACCTGCTTCCAGACAAAAATCTCAGCATGAGAGAACTCGATTATCTCTCCACGCTTATTGCGCAATGAGTAAGGGGTTAGCAGATGGCCCAGAATGTCACGAAAACCCCCTTCGGGGTCATGAAGCCTGATAGTTACACGCGAGCCGATGAGTTCAGCGAATTCAGACTCGAGCTCTGTAGGCATGAGACAACGATAAACCCACCCTTAAATATCGACTACCTGTAAATATCGCGCAGCAGCGTTACTTGCCATTAGAATTCTGCACTAGATACCCGTCCAACACTTTGGAGGCCGCTCGTGACCTACGTGATCGCAGACCCATGCGTCGATGTAAAAGATAAATCCTGCATCGAAGAATGTCCGGTGGATTGCATTTATGAGGGCGATCGAATGCTCTACATCCAGCCAGATGAGTGCGTGGATTGCGGTGCATGTGAGCCGGTCTGCCCAGTTGAAGCTATTTACTATGAGGATGATGTCCCTGGTCAATGGAAAGAGTTTGGCAAGGTAAACACTGAGTTCTTCATCGAAATCGGTTCTCCAGGTGGCGCAAGCAAGGTTGGACCAACAGGAACTGATCACGCTTCAATCGCAGCACGCCCACCAAAGAGCGAGTAACCATTGCGTGCCCAGCTCCCAGATTTTCCGTGGGATGCGTTAGCGCCATATGGCGAGAAGGCTCGATCCCACCCCAAGGGGATCATCGATCTTTCCCAAGGGACACCCGTAGATCCCACACCTGAATTTATTCAGCAGGCATTTCGTGATGCCTCAAACTCTCCAAGTTACCCAGTTACAGCTGGAACTCCAGAGCTTCGGGCTGCAATAAAGAAATGGGCGGTTGAACGTTTAGGAGCAACTGGTGATTTTGATGTGTTGCCATTAATTGGATCAAAAGAGTTAGTGGCTTGGCTTCCAACTTATCTTGAGTCAGCAACAGTTCTAATCCCTGAAATTGCGTATCCGACCTATCACGTAGGCGCATTGCTTGCCGGTGCAGATTCTGTGCCCGTTGCAATTGATGCCAAAAGCTGGCCAGAAGCTGATTTAGCCTGGCTGAACTCGCCATCCAATCCAACTGGAAGAGTTCATAGCGTTGAAGAAGTCAAGGCGTGTATCGATTGGTCGCGAAAAAACAAATCTGTCTTAATTTCAGATGAGTGCTACTTAGAGTTTGATCACACCGCACATTCGATTTCTGTCTTGTCACAAACTGGTGGAGATAACACAAACATTTTGGCTGTTCACTCATTATCTAAACGCTCATCAATGGCTGGTTATCGCGCTGCTTTCATGGTTGGAGATGCCTCATTAATCGCTCGAATCCGTGAGATTCGAAAGCATGGCGGCATGATGGTGCCATTGCCTGTTCAGAAAGCGATGACCGCTGCACTTGCAGATGATGCACATGTTGCAGAACAACGCGCTCGCTATAACGCGCGTAAAGATGCAATGCGTCCAGCGCTCGAAGCTGCAGGATTTTCTATTGAGTTCAGTGATTCAGGTTTGTATCTGTGGTGCACACGCAACGAGGATGCCTGGACAAGTGTTGCATGGCTTGCAGAGCGTGGGATCTTGGCAACCCCCGGAAGTTTCTATGGCCAACTGGGTCAGAACCATATTCGTATTGCCATGACTGCTTCAGATCTCCACATTGCAGATGCTGTTCAACGCTTGAAGGCATAACAGTGGCCGTTGCAATTCTGTTGGTCGGCGGCTTCGGCACGCGATTAATGCCGTTAACTCGCAATACTCCAAAGCCCATGCTCACAGTTGCAGGTATTCCAGTTACAGAACATCAGTTAATGATGGCCAAAGCAGCGGGCATCAAAGAGATTGTCTTGGCAACCTCATATCTTTCAGATGTATTCACCCCGTACTTTGGAGATGGATCTCGTTGGGGGATGAGTATTAAATATGCCGTTGAAAAAGAGCCACTTGGAACAGGCGGCGCCATTCGAAATGCAGCACAGCTATTTGAAAACCAAGAGTCAGTTGTAATTTTAAATGGTGATGTATTGAGCTCACATGATTTGGCGGAACAAATTCGACAACATGAAGCACATGATGCTGATGTTACCTTGCACTTAACTGAGGTAGATGATGCGCGGGCGTTTGGATGTGTTCCAACTGATGCACAAGGAAGAGTTACAGCATTTCTTGAAAAGATGGATAACCCAGTAACAAATCAAATCAATGCAGGATGTTATGTTTTCAACCCACGCGTTATTACTTCAATTCCTTTGGATACCGTTGTTTCAGTAGAACGTGAAACATTTCCACAGTTAGTAAGTAGCGGTGCAAAGATTTATGGATATCTTGAGAATACTTATTGGTTAGATATTGGAACACCTAAAGCCTTATTGAAAGCATCGACAGATATTGTTCTTCGAACTGGCACAGGGTTGGTTATGCCTGGTGCAACCGTTGATCCAACCGCTGAAATTACTGGAGGCAGTTGTATCGGCAGGGGGAGTACAGTGGCTGCCGGAGCCCATATTGATGGCTCAATCATTGAAGCCGGTGCCGTGATTGGGGCTCAGGCAAGCATTACAAATTCATTTGTTGCCGCTGGGGCAACTGTCGACAAAGGGGCGAAAATCGGCTCATCTTTTGTCACACAGGGCGAAATTCTTTCAATTCCTCAATAGTTCAGGCGTAAATACCTTCCTCGGGCTTGACATCAGCGAGTTACAAGCGTGTAATTCACTCCTAAGAAAGTCTTTTCCAAGAGGGATGAGACAAGATCTAGCTAATGGAGCATCGACGTTATGCCGATTCAACCCGCAGCCCAGAACTCCCCAATCCCCACTTCAGGTCCAACAATCACACTCGCATCT
>JBIKXW010000050.1:0-9404 GCA_044355565.1 Candidatus Planktophila sp.
AAACAATCGGTTCTGAAAGCTGACCATCGTAGTTCGGACCAAAATCAACGGTGTCTTCATCTGCTTCTGCAACCATAGACATTGCAGCGGGTGCTAAACGCGCCTCGGTGTAACGCATCGCTGCAGGGCCAGCATCGAGAGAACCAAAGTTTCCGTGTCCATCAATTAATGGCAATCCCATTGAGAAACTCTGCGCCATACGAACCAATGCGTCGTAAATTGCACCATCTCCGTGTGGGTGCAACTTACCCATTACCTCGCCAACAACACGTGCACTCTTTACATGTCCGCGCTCTGGGCGAAGACCCATATCTGCCATCTGGTGAAGAATGCGACGATGAACGGGTTTTAAACCATCACGTGCATCAGGAAGAGCGCGAGAGTAAATTACCGAGTACGCATATTCAAGAAAAGATTCTGAAACCTCTTTGGAAACATCGATGTCAACGATCTTTCCTGGGTACTCGCCGGGCTTTGGTCCAGCAGGTTTCTTACCCTTAGCCGCAGATTTCGCGGGAGTCTTCGCAGTTGCCATTGGGGCATTCTGCCAAGAGTCAGCCTTAATTTAGGGGAGGGCGCGCCCCAACTGATGAAACACACTTGGCTGCCAATGCAGCACCGGCGGATAGTGCTTGAGTTAAATCACTTGTTTCCAGCCACTTTGGAATGAAGCCAGCAGCAAAGGAGTCACCAGCACCTGTTGTATCGACAACATTAGTTGTGACAGCAGAAACCTTCGCTCGTTCACTTCCATTGATCGCCATCGCACCCTTTGATCCCAATTTTATAACTACTAAAGGTGTGTACTTCGAGAGATTTTCTCCAGCTGATGCAACATCAGCTGCAGCACCAAGGTACAAAGCCTCTTCACTGTTGAGCAGAATTCCATCCATCATTGAAACCCATGACAGAACCTCTTCACGGCTAACGATCTTCATCGCACCAGTTGTCGTTGGATCGAAGAAAATCGGCTTACCCGCCGCCTTGATTTTGTTGATCATTGCAATTACTGCATCACGACTGCGGAAATCAAGAAGTGCATAACCGGATAAATACACACCATCGACATCATCGAGCAGTGGCAGATCAGATGCTTCAAGGTCTGCATTTGCCCCATTGTCAGGAAACATTGTGCGCTCACCATTGGCATCAACCAAGATCACAACGACACCAGTTGGGCGACCGCTGTGCATCAAATTAAGGTGTTCAACGCCATACTTATCCAAGTCTGAAATAAGGGCAAAACCAACGGGATCATTACCTGTTCGAGCAACTAGATGAGCCTTTGAATTTGTACGTGTAATCCAAGTTGCAACATTTGCAGCTTGTCCACCTGGGTGGCTTGAAATTCTGCTGGCTGTGTCATTTCCATAATTGATTGGCTCTTTGAGCTGTGAAATAACATCAAGTGCTAAATCGCCAATGCAGAGAATCTTTTTCATTGAAGCGCCACTGCAATCTGCGCACCCAATAGACAGTTTGCTTTAATGATTTCAGTATTGATCGCTAAGGATTCGCCCTTAGAAGTGGTGTGGAAATGCTCCAGTAAGAATGGAGTAACAGCCTTACCAATCACACCTAGCTTCTGAGCCTTTTCCAAACCAGATTTCAAAATCTCATCATGCAGAGCATTATTCATTTCCTTTACAACTGGATTTGCAACTACAAGTGCCTTGCTCAAAGTGCCAACCTCTTTGCGTGCCTTAATGATGGCGGCAATCTCCTCGGGAGAGTCGACTCGATGCTCCAATGTGAAGCCAGAATCTGTTAGGTAAAAACCAGGGAAAGCGGTTGTTTTATATCCAACAAGGCTAATAGCCAAGGTTTCAAGTCGTTCTAGAGTTGCAGGAACATCCAAAATTGATTTCACACCTGCACAGATCATTGTCATATCTACATTTGCTAACGCGGTGAGATCTGCTGATTCATCAAAGGATTCATTTGCACCTCTATGAACTCCACCAAGACCACCTGTAGCAAAGACATGTATTCCAGCAAGTGCTGCGATGTGTGCGGTTGCAGCAACAGTGGTTGCCGCGCTCTTTCCTTGAGCAACAATGATCGCAAGATCGCGGATAGATGCCTTTGAAATGTCATCACGATTTGCGATTGCTTCTAGCTCGGGTGCTTCTAACCCGACCAAAATCTTCCCATCCAGCAGTGCGATAGTTGCAGGAACAGCACCTGCATCACGGACGATTCGTTCGCATTCGAGGGCAACCTCAAGATTTGAGGGACGAGGCAATCCATGGCTAATAATCGTAGATTCCAGAGCAACTACAGGCTTTCCAGCCTTGAGCGCATTGGCAACCTCAGTCGATAGCTTGATCGCTTTTTCCATAGCCAAACTCTAGTGCACACTCGTGGGAAGATAAGCACGTGCATTTGTCCCAGATAACTCCATCTATCTTTTCTTCCCTTGGGTTGGACAGTGCCGTTGATCACTTAGCAATTGGCCAATCTCCAATGGGGCGTGAACTGCTATTCCTAATCGATGGTTTTGGCTTTGATACTTTGTCCCAGTACGCCGAAGTTATACCAACGATGAGTCGGATGTTTAATCACGGTTTGGTGCAGACATCATTTCCTTCAACAACAGCAACTTCACTTGCAACATTAACAACGGGCGAACTTCCCGGTGTACATGGAATGTTGGGATACACCGTTCAGGTTCCGCGCAGTGGTGGACGAATACTGAATGCGTTGAAATGGGATGAACGAGTAGATCCTGAAAACTGGCAGCCGGTTGAAACTCTTTTCCAGCGTGCATCAACAAGTGGAATCTCAGTTACACATGTTGCTGCGAAGCGTTACGAAAATTCTGGTTTTACCCGTGCTGTATTCCGTGGAGCAGAATACAAAGGTGCCAATGTTGTTGCTGATTTAGTAAGCGAAACTAAGCAAGCCCTACAAAAGACACCTTCTTTTGTCTACCTATATGTCAACGACTTAGATTCTGCTGGTCATTCTGATGGAGTCGGTAGCGATAAGTGGATCGCGGCGCTTTCTGCAATTGATCAAATGGTGTCACAGTTAATGAAGGAGGTTCCTAAAGGAACTCGCATCTGGGTGACATCAGATCATGGAATGATTAATGTGCAAGAAAAGATCATCATCGGCCAGGACAACCCTTTACTAACTGGTGTCAGCCTTATTGCAGGAGAACCACGTGCGCGTCATCTGTATTTGAGTGATGATTCAGTGCAAGCTCGCGAAGATGCAGCTTCTCTGTGGCAGCAGTATCTTCAGGAGAAAGCTTTGGTATTGACCCGCGAACAAGCAATTTCAGGCAATCTTTTTGGTGCTCAATTAAGCGCTGATGCTGTTGATCGAATGGGTGAGGTAATTGTTATCGCACGTGGGGGATTGGTGTTACTAGATCCTGATCGTGCCGATAAAGAGGGCGCAATGGTTGGACATCATGGTGGAGATAGTGAGATTGAATCTCAGGTTGGTTTGCTTACAACAACGCTGAGTTAATTCTTTGGCTCTTCTGGCTTAATGCCAAACATAATTTCATCCCAGCTAGGCACCTTTGCACGTGCTGTGATTCCATCACGAGAAGCCTCATCATCTGGCTCTTCACGTATAACAGCTAAGCGTGGGACCTCACGAATTGGTTCAATCTCTTCTTCAATCTCATCATGAAGATCCTCTTTGCGGAACTCGCTATACACATCGATGATGCGACGCTCAGAGGGGTGAGAAGACTCGGTGGGGATAAGGGCAGCGGTCGGTAGTTGGCGGGGAGCAGGCTCATCACCCATCATCCAGCGCGCGTTCTCATCCATAGATGTAACCGTGCGAAGTGTTGTATCAAAGTTCCATTGTGCAATGCCTACGCCTGAAGAGTTTGGATAGTGCAGCTCGATTGTCCAGGTTCCATCCTCTAAACGCCATGTATCCCATGAGAGTTCAGATGAATCGATATTACGTGGAGCCAAACGCGAGATGACAACTCCAAGAAGTGTTACCGCATCACGGCCACCTTCTTTACGAATCGCAATTTGCTGTGCCTGATCAATGATGTAAATGCGCTCTGAAAGAATTGGACCTGCAAAACGTTCTATTTTTTCTATAGTCGTGCTGTTCTCGCGAGCGATTTGTTCTGCAGTTTGTCCTGCACGCAGTAATCGCTGAATCTCTTTGATTGAAATTGAAGGCTCATCATTTGAAGGGACCGCCATCAAGCGTTGCTGATTTACAGTTGCACGCAATGTGTCAGAGACTCGGACAGTAAATTCCTGTCCAGCATTGTCATGTAAGGAAAGGTAGAGACCATCTTCGGTCTTTCCATTTAGTCGTAGCTCAGTCACGAGCACGAGAGTAGCCGATGAGAGCCTTATAAGTCTGGAAATACGGAAGTGTGGCTGCACATGCCGCGATCATGAATCCCAGAGGTACCCAATATGCGATATCTGCACCAAATCTGTCGATGATCTGGCCAGATAGTGCGCTAGAGATTGCGCCTCCCATAGGCATACCTGCAACGACCCATGTCAATGTTTCGGTGATTTGATCTGGAGGCACCGCACCTTCTGCAACCCCATAAGCGTTGATAACAAGAGGCGCGATCGCAAAACCGTTAAAGAACAGTGCGACAGCCAACCAAGGAATTGAATGTACAAAAAGCATTGGGATCGAAAGAATGGTTAGCGCGAAGAGAAAGATCAAGAACCGCGAAGCACTTGTTAATCTCCACTTAACAACACCATTGATAATTGCGGCAACTGCGCTTCCCGCCGCCCAAATTGCAAGCAACACCCCAGACAGCCCTGCTTGGCCGCGGGACTCGGCAAATGCCACAGTCACGATAGCGATAGAACCAAAAAAGCCACCTAGCAATGTTGTTGGAAGCACGACCGCCTGTACACGTTTGTTTCTGATGACAGCTGGATGAGGATCAACTTCTCGCTTGGGATTGGCTGGAGGTTCGGTATCTTTTTGCTTTACAAAAAGTGGAACACCCACTGCAAGAAAGATAATTCCAGAGATTATTCCCGCCGCTGGTGCAATCGTTGTTGCACACGCCGTTACGATGATCGGTCCGAGGATGAATACAACCTCATCCATCAACGCTTCAAAAGAGTATGCAGTATTTACTAAATGGCGATCTTGTTCATCTTCAGCGGTAGTTGTCTTATCGGGACTCAAAACATGTAACCAGCGACGGCGAACCAATCCGCCAGTGTTGACTGAAAAAGCTTCAGTTATGATGATCGCCACAAACCATGTCCATACCGGCGTTTCATTAAGTACCAAAATTGTAAATACACAAAAGGCAAAAACTTTGACTGGAATGACCCTAACTAACATCGCGCTCTGCCCAATGCGATCTGCAACGCGCGACCAATGCGGAGTTGCCAAGGTTATAACCACCGATGCTGTTGCACTTAAAGCGCCAGCTATCGCATATGAATCGCTGACCGCAACAACAATGAAAATAAGCGCAAGAGAGTCCATTGATATCGGCATGCGTGCAATGAGGCCCGGGATAGAAAATCTAAGGGCACCAGGTAAGCGAAATAAGGTCATGTAGTCGGCGAACACGCGCAAAGACTATCTTTGATTGTGAGGAATTATGTATAGTTTCATCATGGCGACCAAGCAACGAGTAGAACTTAGCTCTGAGCAAATCGCAGCCTTCAAATCGATTTTTCAAGATCGTTTCGTAACAACTGAATCAGTTTTAGATGAGCATGGTCGAGATGAGTCTGCATTCCCTCCAGTTATGCCTTCAGCGGTAATTTATGCAACGAGCACCGAAGAGGTGTCTCAAGTGATGAAAATGTGTTTTGAGCAGAGCATTCCTGTTGTGCCATTTGGTGCGGGAACTTCTTTAGAAGGCCATGTTCTCCCTATCTTTGGTGGGATTAGCTTGGATATCTCAATGATGAACAAGATTCTCGATATAACACCAGAAGACTTGCTAGTACGAGTCCAGGGTGGCGTACGTAGAGTTGCGCTTAATGAAAAGTTAGCAAACTCTGGCTTGTTCTTTTCAGTTGATCCAGGGGCTGATGCAACATTGGGAGGTATGGCATCTACTGGCGCCTCCGGTACCACAACGGTGAAGTACGGATCCATGAGAGAGAATGTTTTAGCAATGACAGTGGTTATGTCTGACGGAACAATTATCAACACAGGACGCTCAACCAGAAAGTTATCTGCGGGCTATGACCTAACCCGATTGATCGTTGGTTCAGAGGGAACTTTAGGCATAATCACTGAGTTAACTCTTCGAATCTTTGGAATACCAGAGAAAATGTCAGCAGCTGTTGTGCGCTTTGAGACCCTAGAAGATGGCGTAAAGGCTGCAGCAACAATTGTTCAAATGGGAACAAATATTGCCCGCTGCGAATTCTTAGATATCGCCAGCGTCGAATCTGTAAACAAACACAGCAATCTCAATTTGCCATTAAAGCCGACTTTGTTTTTTGAATTCCATGGCAGCCAAGTGAGCGTTGAAAATGATGCACAGATCGTAAAAGAGATTGTCAGCGAGTTTAATGGCTTTGACTTCGAGTGGACCTCTGATGAAAGCTCTCGAAGAAAGTTGTGGCAAGCCCGACATGATTTGTATTGGTCCAATCTCCATAACAATCCTGGAAAGAGGGTTGTAAGTACAGACATGGCTGTTCCACTTTCTCGATTAGCCGATGCGGTAGAGACCTGCGAGAAGATACTTTCTCAGAGTAGATTCAAATTTTGTATCTTTGGACATGTCGCTGATGGAAATTTTCATTGCACAATCATCACCGATCCGAACTTTCCGGAAGAGTTGCAAGAAATCAGAGCTTTAACACACTCGATGACCTCCGCCATAATTGCCATGAATGGAACGTGCACTGGCGAACACGGCATTGGTTTAGGAAAGATTGAAGCTCTTGTTGAGGAAGCTGGACAAACAGGCGTAGACACCATGATCAAAATAAAGAATGTCTTAGATCCTAAGAACATACTTAACCCTGGCAAGGTTTTGAAAGTTCAGTAATGAGTCTCGGGAATTTAGATATTTGGTCAACACCCAAACTTGCTCCGCTTTATCCGAGATTCCCAATTCGCTATCGGGATGTTCAGATATTGACTTCAGTCTACGAAACCACACCCGAAGCGATTGCTGATCACATTAGCGCCCCTCTGGTGTCTCTCAATAATTATGTGATGATCCACAATTACTTTATGCCTGATGTAGAAGGCATGGGGGTGGTTGAGGAGACCAATGTGATGATTGGTGTCTCGGTTGAGAACCTTCAAGGGGAAGAATTTCGGGGAGGGTTCAGCACTAATCTTCTGATTAGTTCAGAGGTCGGTTTGGCTCAAGGACGAGAAATTCATGGCCAACCAAAGAAATTAGGTAGCACCAAGCTCGAAGTAAACTCAGATTTGATAACTGGTAAGGTCTTTCGAGGTGAGAGCCTTGTCGCTCAGATCAATTCCTCATATAAATCAGAGGAATCTTCTATTGAGCAACTCTTTGAGTATTTCCCCTTTGCACAAAACATAAATCACAAGGTGATAAGAAATATTGATGGCGGTCATGGCATTAATCAAATCACGGCACGAACATTGTCAGATGTTCGCGTCAAAGGTATTTGGAGCGGTGATTGCACGGTAGAGCTGTATCAAAATACTGAAGCGCCCTTCCATCTCCTTCCTGTTGTTAAGAATATTCGATCATTTTATTGGGAAGCTGATTTTGCATTAGTACCAGGAGTAATTGTTCGAGATTTCGTGAAGGAGCATTCAAATGATTGAAAATACCTCGATAGAAAACCATCTCATTCTTGTTACCGGGGCTGCTAGTGGAATTGGACGACAGATTGCAATAGATCTTTCTTCTCGGGGTGCAAATGTTGTTGCTTGCGATAAAAACCTTGATGCTCTCCAGGAGCTAGCTACTCAGTATTCAATGAGTGTCTACGAAGTTGACTTCGTTGATGAAAAATCGATTATGGATCTAGTTACTAAGGTTGAAAGCAACCAAGGCCCACTTTCTGCTGCAATTAACTGCGTAGGTATTTTAGGTAAAAACGGCGACAAGATTGAATTCTTGGACATTCAGGATTTTGACAACGTATATGCGATTAACTTACGAGGGGCAGTGATTTTAACAAAGGCGGTTATTGCAGGAATGGCACAACGCGGATATGGCCGCATCCTTCATATTGCTAGCATTTCAGGCAAAGAGGGCAATCCGCTTTTAGTTGCCTACTCTGCTACTAAAGCGGGGTTGATCGGCATGGTTAAGAGTGTAGGAAAAGAGTATGCGACAAGTGGAGTAACAATTAATGCGATGGCTCCGGCTCTTATCGAATCCCCAATGAGTGCAAGTTTTTCTGAAGAGCAGATGAGATCTCTGAAGTCTAAGATTCCAATGGAGAGACTTGGTAAAGGTCAGGAAGTAGCAGATTTGGCGGCATGGATTGTTTCTCCAGCATGTAGTTTCACAACTGGCTTTACCTTTGATTTATCAGGTGGAAGGGCCACCTATTAAATGACAACTGCTAATGAAACAACGGAACTTCTGCAGCTTGCGCTGACCATTGCAAGAAACGCTGGAGATTTGTTGGTCAATCGTCCCGCCTCATGGGATCTAACAGTTAAATCAACTGCGATTGATATTGCGACTCAAATGGATCTTTCAAGTGAGAAGTTGATCGTCGAAAGTATTTTGGCAGCACGTCCCGATGATGGAATTATCGGAGAAGAAGGAAGTTCGCGTCCAAGCAAAAGCGGAGTCACATGGGTTATTGATCCCGTAGATGGAACTGTCAATTATTTTTATGGATTACCAGGATGGGCTGTCAGCATTGCTGCAAAAGATGAGAATGGAACTTTGGTTGGTGTGGTTCACAGTCCAACGGTTCAATCAACCTGGCACGCCAGTAAAGGTGGGGGAGCATTTCTCAATGATGTGAAGATTGCATGTAACGATCCTGTTGAATTAAATCGCGCCCTATTTTCAACCGGCTTTGCCTATGATGTAAAAGATCGAATCGAACAGTTAAAGATTGTGAATGTGCTCATTCCTCAGATTCGCGATTTACGCAGAATCGGTTCAGCAGCGGCCGATATCTGCCATGTGGCAACGGGCATGGTTGATGGCTACTTTGAAACCGGTCTGCATGAGTGGGATTTAGCCGCAGCTGAGCTCATCGCCCGAGAAGCCGGGGTGGTTGTGAGTACCCGAGCCTGGCATGGGCTCAATCTGACCCTGGCGGCAGGCCCTCACCTGTACGAGAGGCTCAAGGCTAATGTTCCTGATTGACTCTAGCCCCGAGTAAGGCCAGGCCCGATTTACGGTTCTGAGCGTGGCTATGGCACAATACGCAGTCTGCACCGCCAAAGCGCGTGCTTAATAGAAATGACAAAAGGATCCGAATATGAACATTCTTGACGCC
>JBIKXW010000082.1:0-2904 GCA_044355565.1 Candidatus Planktophila sp.
ACAGTAGTTGCATTCGAAGAGAACAAGAAAATCACCTGGTGCCACATGATGAAGTGGACCTGGAGCTATGAGCTGAATGCAATTTCGCCAACACAAACAGTTGTTACCGAATCCTTCGATGCAAACAACATTCCAGCCTTTGCTCAGTGGTGGTTAAAGAAGACTGGGGCGATGGCTCACAACCCCAGATGGATGGCTAAATCTCTGGTAGCCCTAAAGGCGATCTGCGAAGCTTGAATTTAGTTCGATTTGCTCCAGCGCTCTTCGTTTTATTGTGGAGCACAGGATTTGTTGGGGCAAAATATGGATTGCCTGATGCCGATCCTTTTGTGTTTCTGTCGATTCGAGTTTTGATAGCAGCGGCTCTTCTCTTCGTAATCGCATATCTCTTGAAGATGCCGGTACGTATCGGAAGAAGCGCAATCGCCCGTTCCTCACTTATTGGATTTTTTCTACACGCCTGCTACTTAGGCGGAGTTTTTTACTCCATTTCTCAAGGAATGCCGGCGGGGGTGGCAGCGGTAGTAACAAGTCTTCAACCGGTTCTAGTCTCACTCCTTGCGGTCAAAGTTCTGGGGGAGCAGCTGCGCATTTCGCAGATAGCTGGATTACTTCTGGGTTTGTTAGGAGTCTTGCTTGTTTTAGCCCCATCATTTAACTCTCACATTCCAACAACAGGGATCATTGCAATCGTTGTTGCACTGATCGGAAGTACAACTGCAACACTTCTACAAAAGCGGGTTGGTGCCGATATTCCACTTGTAACAGGTACTGCTTATCAGTATCTCTTTACAGCCTTGTTTTTAGGTGTCATCGCCCTAGCAACGGGCAATAACCACATCACCTGGAGTACACGCTTTACTGTCGCCTTCGTGTGGCTAGTACTGGTTTTATCAGTAGGTGCGATTCTGCTGCTTTTGTGGCTACTTAATTCGGGAAGCGCAGCATCAGTCTCATCACTTCTCTATTTAGTTCCACCAGCAACTGCCATAGAGGCCTTCTTTTTGTTTGGGGAAAAAGTAAACACCCAAGGCCTCCTTGGAATAGGAGTTACCGCCCTGGGTGTTTGGCTTGTAATCAGAGGTTAGTGACTGTCAATCTCCTTGAGATCATCTACAGAAACCTTAGGAACCGCTTCAGAGTGTGCAACGCTCATACGTGAGCGAATCTTGTTTCTGATCGCACCAGCGCGCTTAACACCACGACCATCAACCCCTGGAAGCTCTAATGCAGGTGCTTGCTCATGTGAAGTCAGCAGATAAGCCTTCTCTGCTGAGATTGGCTCATGTACTTCAACAAACTCACCATGAGGCAAGCGAAGCAGACGACCAGTCTCGCGACCATGCAGAACTAGCTCACGATCTGCTCGCTGTAGAGATAGACACAGTCTCTTGGTGATAACAAATGCAAGTGGAGGGAGCACGAAAATACCTATTCGTGTTCCCCACATGATTTGATTAATTGATAAATCAAAGTGAGTTGCGATCAAGTCATTACCGCCATTGATCAATGCAACGATCATGAAAGTAATTGACATCGCGCCAAGTGCGGTGCGATTAGGGGCGTTGCGTGGACGATCTAAGAGATGGTGTTCACGCTTGTCGCCAGTGATCCAGCTTTCGATGAATGGGTACAAAGCCATTCCGGTAAACAAGATTCCAGGAACAATTAATCCAGGGATCAAGATGTTCCACGAAACGGTGTAACCGAAGAAGTAGGTTTCAATTGGGGGAGACATTCGAACTAATCCATCCAGCCAACCCATGTACCAGTCTGGTTGAGATCCCGCCGAAATTTGGCCAGGTGTATAAGGACCATAAAGCCAAATCGGATTGATTGATGCAACAGCTGAGATAAATGCAATGACTCCAAATACGATGAAGAAGAATCCACCAGCCTTGGCCATGTAAACAGGCATCAATGGATATCCAACAACATTCTTCTCTGTGCGACCTGGACCAGGGAACTGTGTGTGCTTCTGGTACCAAACCATCATCAAGTGGACTGTAATCAGCGCTAAGAAAGCTCCCGGCAAGAGCAGCACATGCACCGTATAGATACGTGGAATAAAAGCTTCGCCAGGGAAGGCTCCGCCAAAGGCAAAGTAGGATAGATAAGAGCCCACAACAGGTATGGCCTGAATTATCGCTTCAGCAATTCTAATTCCTGTGCCTGACAGCAAATCATCTGGCAATGAGTATCCGAGGAAACCTTCAACAATTCCAAGAGTTAGAAGTCCAACACCGATGATCCAGTTACCTTCACGAGGCTTGCGGAATGCACCAGTGAAGAAAACGCGCATTAAGTGAGCAACAATTGCCGCCATAAAAATCAGCGCCGCCCAGTGGTGAATCTGTCTCATGAGCAATCCACCGCGCACCTCAAATGAGATGTGCAAAGTTGACGCATATGCCGCGGACATTTGCACGCCCTCTAGAGGCTCATAACTGCCTTCGTAAATAACTTCACGTGCTGAAGGATCAAACCAAAAGGTTAGATATGTTCCAGATAAAAGCAGAATGATGAATGAGTAGAGAGCGACTTCACCTAAGAGGAATGACCAGTGGTCTGGAAACACCTTTTGTAGGTTCTTCTTCATCCATGCTGCAGCACCAGTTCGCTCATCTACATAGTTAGCGACTTGTCCTAATTTTTGTTCTGTTGTCATGAAGAGATGCGCCCCCAAAAGCTAGGTCCAACTGGTTCGGTAAATGGCGTGCGGGCTACTAGGTAACCTTCATCATCCACAGTGATATTTAACTGCGGAAGTGGTCGAGCCGCAGGTCCAAAAATTACCTTTGCGGCACGTGTCACATCAAATGTTGATTGGTGGCATGGGCACAGCAGATGCTTGGTGGTTTGTTCGTACAAAGCAACGGCACAACCCATGTGGGAACAGATTTT
>JBIKXW010000083.1:0-2900 GCA_044355565.1 Candidatus Planktophila sp.
CATTTGGCCAATCGCCAACCGTTGGAGGTTGACCCTTAATTGTTACTAACTTGCCTCGTGGTTCAACCAAGTCGATGCGTGAGTTGTAGAGAGCCTCTGTGTAAGGGTGGCGGGTATCTTCAATCTGCGCTGATGGGATCTTTTCTACCGTCGCACCAGCATGCATGATCACAATGTCATCACATACCTCATTGATCAATGGAAGATCGTGAGATACCAAAATAATTGAGGTATTGAGATCTCTTCTGATCTGGCGTAGCAGCTCCATGATCTCTGCCTGAACAGTTACATCCAAACCAGTTGTTGGTTCATCAGCAACGATCAATTGTGGCTCTCGTGCGATTGCACATGCAATCATTACACGTTGCTTCATACCGCCAGAGAGTTCATATGGATACTGCTTCAAAACAACTTCGGGTCGGCGTATCTGAACGATTTCTAAAAGTTCAAGTGCGCGAGCACGCACATACTTGTTATCCATCTTCTCGCCCTGCTTGATTGCTTCGGCCATCTGAGCACCGATGGTCATAACTGGGTTTGGACCAGCTAAAGCAGATTGTGGAATATAACCGATGCGCTTTCCGCGGATATCACGCCAATCCTTTGCAGTTGCCTTAACAAGATCCATGCCATCAAAGGTGATTGATCCTGATGCGATGTATGCACCTCGGCGTTGCAAAGTGCCCACCAAAGAGCGGCAGAGCATCGTTTTTCCTGACCCTGATTCACCAATCAATCCCAACAGCTGCCCTGGCTGAATATCAAAGGTTGCAGAGTTAACAATTGTTAAGCGGCGGGTGCGGGTAACTTTTACATCTATGCACAGAGAATCAAAACTAACGAGTGCGTTACTCATGCATTACCCCGATCTCTGCGAGATAGTCCTTCAACGACAAATGACAAGGAAATTGCTGACCAACATAAAGCAAGACCAGGGAAGATGGTTAACCACCAGGCTTCGCCTAAGAAAGTTCTTCCGTCAGCGATCATTGCACCCCACTCAGCGGCTGGTGGACGAGCGGCAAGGCCCAGGAATGAAAGTCCTGAAACGATAATGATCACCAAAATGAAATCGCTGAGAGCGTAAGCAAAGCTTTCAGATGAAACATTGGGTGCGATGTGTTTTCTAATTACTCGACGACGTGAGTACCCCATCAACTTTGTTGCTTCAATGTAGTTCTGCTGCATAACCACAACAGCTTTAGTACGAGCAATACGCGCATATCTCGCCCAACTCATCACCGTCAAGATAATCACGACGTTGAAAAGTCCTGGACCTAGGAAAGTCACCATTGCGATGGCGATAATCAGCAATGGGAATGCGTTGATTCCATCAATAAGAGAGCTAACGATACTTACAAAGTATTTGTTCTTGGAAATAGCTAAAAGAATTCCAACTACTGTTCCGATAATTAGTGGAATTGTTACACCTAAAAATGCGATTCCGATATCAGCTGGCACCGCTGCAAACACACGTGTCATCACATCACGGCCCAATTGATCTAGACCCATGGGATGCGCCCAAGATGGTCCTTCTAGTGAATCACCAACAAACTCATCTGAACCGTATGGCCCAACTAGTGGATAAATAAAGCCGACTAATGAAATTAGAGCAAACATTGTCGCTCCGGTGATGATTCCAAATCCACCAGGTCGAGAAACCCATTCCTTGATGCGCTCGTTACGGGAAGCATCCGCTGCAAAAGCTTTATTGCTTTTCATAGCTTTACTCTCCGATCAAGTGCATAGGCTAAAAGATCACCGATGAAACTTATGAACACTGTAATAACTCCAAAGAATAGAAGGATGCCTTGAACCATTGGGTAATCACTACCAAGCACAGCGCCAACTAGCTCGCGGCCAATACCTGGTAGCGAGAAAATTGTTTCCAAAATAACTGTTGCGCCAAGCATCGTTCCCATCATGTAGGAGAGCAGAACAACTGTTGGAGCTAGAGATGGTTTTAAAACATAGAACCAAAAGAATCGTGGACGGCCCACACCGCGAATGATTCCGGTTTCAACAAACTCTTCGGCTTTTGTATCGACAACCGAGGTATGAAGGACGCGCGAAATGATCGCTACCAAGATTAAAGTGTTGATCGATACTGGCAACCACAAATACTTCAAATTTTCGGGAAATTCACTGACATATCCAAACACTGGAGCCCAGTTTCGTTGCACGCTAAAAATTAGGATAGCTACCATCGCAATAAAGAAGTTAGGTGTTGCAATTATGATCGAGGTGATTCCTCTAAACAGGTAAACAGCTGATGCCCTATTTGACCATCCGATAATTGTTCCAATTGGAATCGAGATTATAAAAGCAAAGAAGACAGATAGGGTGATGTAGGTCAGCGTTAAAGGGAAGGTCCGTTGAATTGTTTCAAATACTTCAACATCATTGACCAGAGAGACACCTAAATCGCCTTGCAACAACCCTTTGAAGTAATCAACGAATTGTTCAAATGCGCCTTTATTTAGCCCTAATTGTTCACGTAACTGCTCAATAGCTTCAGCTTCGGCTCCCGCACCTAAACGTGCAGAGGCTGGATCTCCTGGGGAAAGACGAATGAGTGAGAAGGAGATAACCATGACCCAGAAGGAGATAGATATCGCCCGCAGAAAGCGCCCGAAAACCTTTCGTAAAAATACATTTCGATTCACGGGGTAATTATCCGCCTTCCAGAGTGCAAATGGTGAGTATTTTCAAAGAATATTTCTCTTTACATAGAAAATCGATTACCTGGGTGCCCACCGTGATGGACACCCAGGTTCTCGACTATTTGCTAAGAAGTTTTACCTTTCTTAGCGAACCGCTAACCGTTGACTAAATCAAATTAGTCATTTGGAAGTGCTGGGTTAGTTGCAAGAACGAACTGCAACTGACCTGGCAAGAGC
>JBIKXW010000013.1:0-27544 GCA_044355565.1 Candidatus Planktophila sp.
AGAGGATAAATCCCTCATCCTCCGCCAGATTTAGTGGCATCATGACTTTATGATTACCTCCCTAAAGTTGCCGGATAGTCGCTGTATCGAATACATCGATAATGGAGTTTCATCCAAGTCAGCATTGATCCTTCATCACGGAACTCCAACATCCATGACTGTATGGGGTACGTGGTTAGCGGCGGCAGCTGAACTAGGAATTAGGGCTATCGCATTTACTCGCCCTGGATATGCCTCAAGCGATCGAAAAGTTGGTCGCAGCATTATTGATGCGAATGAGGATCTCGAAGAAATTTTAAACCAACTAGCAGTAGAAAACTTTGTTTCTGTTGGCTGGTCAGGAGGCGGTCCGTACGCATTGGCTTCAGGGCTTTTGAACAAATGTAGCGGAGTTCAATTGATAGCGAGCGTGTCACCATACGATGCAGAAGATTTTGATTGGTTTCAAGATCAAACTCCTGAAATGGTTGAGGAAGCAAAAATCTCTGCAAGAAGCCTCGAAGACTCCATAAACTTTAAAGAAAATTACTACAAAGAAATTCGTGACATGACGGCAGAACAGTTCTTAACCGAATATGCAAAGCGTTTGAGTTTTGAATCATTTGAGACTACTTACCGCGAATTTTCGAAAGACTTGAGTTTTTCAATGCATGATGCTTTAAGAGATGGTGTCATTGGATATGCAGAAGATGAATATGCTTTTCTTCGAAATTGGGGATTTGACACTAAGGAAATCCAAGTTCCGGTCCTTATCTGGCAAGGCCTTGATGATCTAAGCGTGTCACCTCATATGGCGAGATGGTTAAATGCAAACATCTCCAACCCCACCCTCAAACTCTTAGAGGGCCAACATCACAGCAGCATCATGGTTGAAAAACGTGCCGAGATTTTAAATGCAGCGATTGGCGCTTTAACTCTCTAGGTATAAGCGACTCCTATTGAGGAGTCAAATGTTCCTCATCCTTCGCCAGAAAGTTCACTTAAAAGCTATTCCACTCCCGCTATTTCAGGCGTACCTTTGCCATTAAAGGCAAAGAGCGGAGAGTAAAGATGGCTGAGCAGGTACTTGATTACACCGGAACGATGCAGTGGAAGCACGGCAGCACTTGGTATCGAGTTATTGGAGATTTGAAATCCAAGATGACTCCTGCGGTTGTCATACATGGTGGCCCTGGTGCCCCACACAACTATGTTCTCGGGATTGTTCATCTCATCTCAATGACAGGTCGACCTGTCATTGTCTACGATCAAATTGGATGCGGTCAATCAACTCATTTAAATGACAAGCCAAGTGAATTCTGGACTGTTGACCTATTCAAAGAAGAACTTAACTTACTTCTTAAAGAGTTAAAGATTTCTAAGAAGTACCTTCTTGTTGGTCAATCATGGGGTGGAATTCTCTCCTTTGCTCATGCAGTTGATAAGCCAAAGGGACTTAAGGGTCTGGTCATTGCAAATTCACTCGCATCTGTTCCAAAGTGGCTACCTGAAATTGAAAGACTTGTTACAGAACTACCACCCGTACATCGCAAGGCAGTTCACAAAGGTTTAAAGGATGGTAATTACACATCGCCAGAGTTTGAAGCTGCAAATGAATTCTTCACGCTTCGACATTTGGTGCGTGTTCCAATGACACCAGATGTGGCTGAAGCCTTTGGTCAATTGGCAGAAAATCCATCTGTTTATGCAGCGATGTGGGGACCGGTTGAATTTGCGCCAATAGGCAGTTTGAATACTTGGGATGTTGAAGATCAACTCAAAAAAATCAAGGTTCCGACTCTTCTCATAAATGGAAAGTTCGATGAAGTAACTCCAAAGATGCAAAAGCGACTCGTGAAAAAGATTAAGGGAGCAGAATGGGTCTGTCTTCCTTATTCTTCACATCTTTCATGGGTAGAAGAGCCTGCAGCATGGATAAGTGCTGTTAGTGAATTCTTAACACGCAAGAAGATTTAACTAGGACGAGTTGGAGTTGGTCGACAGTTAGATCTCGACGCCGATGAACTTGGTTTGTAGGAACTCGTGAATTCCATCAAATCCACCTTCGCGGCCCAAGCCTGATTGCTTTACGCCACCAAATGGCGCAGCTGGATCAGAGATAACTCCCTTATTGATCGCGACCATTCCTGACTCCATCGCCTCTGCGGTGCGCAATGCGCGTGTGAGGTTTGAGGAGAAGACATAACTAATAAGTCCGAACTCGGTGTCATTTGCCATCTCGATACCTTCTTCATCTGTATCAAAGATGACGATCGGTGCGACTGGACCAAAGATTTCATGAAGCAGGATTGGGTTGTCCTTTTCAACGATCAAAACCGTTGCTGGATAGAAAGCTCCATCGCCTTCTGGCTTAACTCCACCAACCTCAACCTTTGCGCCTGCTGCAACTGATTGATCAACTAGCTCTGCAATCTTGTTGCGCTCCTTCATTGATACAGATGCGCCAAGAGTTGTTGTTGCGTCAGTTCCGCGGCCCATTACATAGCTGCTCATGGACTTACTCATTTCGGCAATGAACTTCTCTGCGATACCTCGCTGTACGAAGATGCGGTTTGCAGAGGTACATGCAGCTCCGCCATTGCGCATCTTTGCAAGTGAAAGTTGCGGAATAGTTACAGCTAAATCTGCATCATCATGAATAACAACCTGTGCATTTCCGCCAAGCTCCATTGAGCAGCGAATTACACGGTCTGCTGCTTCCTTAAGAAGAATGCGACCAACTTCAGTTGATCCTGTAAATGAAAGGTTTTTTACTCGTGGATCATGAAGCATCTTGGAGATCGCAGGACCTGTTTTTTCAGGAAGGACCAAGTTAAGGACACCCTTTGGTAATCCTGCGCGCTCCATCAAATCAACGATGTACATCGCTGTTAACGGAGTTTCGCCAGCTGGCTTCAAAATCATTGTGCAACCAGCGGCTACAGCTGGGCCGATTTTACGAGTAGCCATACCCGCAGGGAAGTTCCAGGGAGTAATAAGAATTGAAACACCGATTGGCTCATGCGTTACAAGGATTCGCTTGTCACCAGATGGTGATTTACGGAAATCTCCGGGTGTGCGAACTGTTTCTTCTGCAAACCAGCGGAAAAACTCTGCTGCATATGTTGCTTCACCACGAGCATCAGGCATCGCTTTGCCATTCTCGCGAGAAATCATTGTTGCGATTAATTCATTTTCAGCGGTCATTAACTCAAAAGCTTTACGCAAAATCTCTGAACGGTATCGAGGTGCGGTCTTTGCCCATGCTTTTGCAGCTGCATCGGCGGCAGCGATTGCGGCATCACACTGTGCATCTCCGGCAAGTGAAACCTCGGCGATTACTGAGCCATCGCTGGGATCGTAAACAGGTAGCTTTCCGATTCCATCTACCCATTGGCCATCGATATATAACTGTGTATGCATGGTGGAAGCATACGCTTTAGGCGTAAAACAGTGAAGATTGTGCGGGCTGAGGTAGAGTGATGCTTATTAAGTTGCATTGATTGCAATTAAAAGAGGAGTTTTAAGTGCCTAAGTCGTGGACCGATGATGCGCATACACCGGTAGTGAAACGGGAGCAAAGCCACCTCAAGGACCCGCTAAATTATAAAGTCAAGAAATACTTTCTTGGGGTTCCACTTAACCGCCACACATTGTCATCTCAGCGGCTCAGTAAGAAGAATGCCTTTGGAGTTCTTTCATCTGACTGTATCTCCTCCTCTGCCTATGGTGGCGAACAGATCCTCGTCGCGCTTATTCCTGCTTTTGGATTAGCTGCATTTACGATTTTCCCTCCCATGATCGGGATTATTCTTGTGATGCTTATTGCGATCACTCTTCTGTATCGGGATGTAATCACTACATACACCCGTTCTGGTAGCGCTTATCTTGTCTCTCGAGAAAATTTTGGTCGCGTAGTCTCGCAAATAGCTGCAGTAGAACTCATGTTCGGCTACATCATCACCGTTGCAATTCAATCAGCTGCAGGTGTCGCTGCACTGTTGTCAACCTTCCCAGAGCTAAATCCCTTTAAAGTTCAGATTACAATCTTTATTGTTTTACTCTTGACATATATCAATCTAAGAGGAGTTAAAGAAGCTGGCGTATTTTTTGTAATACCTTCCTATCTCTTCATGGGTTCCATGCTCATTGTTTTCATTTTTGGAATCTATAGATACTTTGCAGGAACCCTGCCTGTATATAGCCAAGATGCAGAAGGGCTGGTTCCAATTGGGCAGGCTCAAGGTTTGCTCTCTGTGGCCGCGATGCTCTTAATTTTGAAGGCTTTTGCAAATGGAAGTGCTTCGCTGACTGGACTAGAAGCGATCTCGGACAGCGTCCCACTTTTCAAAACACCTGAGCACGTTAACGCGAAAAAAGTTTTAATCTTGATGAGTATCACACTAGGTACCCTGATAATTGGTATTGCATGGTTGGCTAAAGAAACCCAAGCAATTCCATATGCAGATGGCACTCCGACCGTCATCTCTCTTGTTGCCAAGGCGGCACTAGGTGATGGCGTTTTGGGCGGCGTTCTTTTCGTGCTGACTCAACTTGGAACCATGTTGATCCTGTTCGCAGGTGCAAACACCTGCTTTAGCGCTTTTCCAAATATGGTCAACATGGTGGCCAACGACGGCTTTTTACCACGCCGATTAACACAACGTGGCCACAAGTTGGTGTTCTCAAATGGGGTCTTCTTTATCGCAGGAGTTGCATCAATTCTTGTAATCGTTACAAAGGCAAGTATCACCATTCTTGCAGCGATTTACGCTCTTGCAGTATTCATTGGTTTTGCTCTGACTGGTGCTGGAATGACAAAGCGAAGTATTTTAATGAAGGCGTCTAAGAGCAAAATCCTGCTGCATGGATTTTCAACAGGAATCGCAGTTTTTACAGTTCTAGTTCTTTCAATCGTTAAGTTTGCTGAAGGTACCTGGCTGGTTGTAATTGGCACGCCATTAGTTGTGATCTTGATGCTGAAATTCAACAACCAATATGCGCGCGAACAAGAAGCGCTAGAGGTTAAGCAACATCAGGAGAGAGCAACATCTATCGCTCGACACGATGTGACGGTCTTGGTCGATAACGTAGATATCGCAACAGTTGGCGCAATTCGATATGCGCGAAGTCTTAAGCCAAGAAATCTTGCAGCCGTTCACTTCGTCATCGATGATCGTCGTGCAGAAGAGATTCAAAAAGCCTGGGCTGCATCTGATGCACTTGATGATGTGACATTGGAACTCATTGATTGTCCTGATCGCCGATTAGCAAATGCTGCCTTGGATTATTCAATTCGAATGACAGAGAAGCCAGATGTCGAGTTAACGCTTCTACTTCCGCGTCGTGCATACTCTGGATTCCTTGGTCGTTTACTTCATGATCAAACAGCTGAAGAGATCGCTGCACCAATTTCGCAGCTGCCTCGTGTGGTTGCAACGATTATTCCATTTGATGTTGAACGAATTGCATCTGGAAAAACATCATTCAATCCACCTAAGCCTGCTGCGCCGGTTATTGCACCGCGCACCGTTCAAAAGGTTGTGCCGATAGATGTTGAACCTGTAAGCCACTATGCAGAAAATGTCACACCGATCGGCAAGATTGAATGGCGCAAGCGCGCACAGGTTCAGGGTCGAGTTACATCGATTAAGAGCGCGCCGCGTGGCTCTGCGCCAACTTTAGAAGTTGAGATTTGGGATGAAACAGGTGGAGTTTCCCTGCAGTTCTTAGGTCGACGCGAGATAGCAGGACTTGAAGTTGGCTCTCAACTGCGCGCAGAAGGCATGGTTGGTGAGGAAGAAGGATCTATGGTGATTCTTAATCCTTCTTACGAACTTCTTGTATAAAGCTTTTAATCAAATCACCACATTGTTCGGCTAAAACGCCTGCGCGTACCTCTGTTCTAAAGGTGCTGCGTGGATCGCGCAACAAATCCCACATCGATCCAACTGCACCAGCTTTTTCATCCCAAGCTCCAAATACAACTGTTTGTAAACGGGACTGAGCAATTGCTCCCGCACACATTGCACACGGTTCCAGAGTTACAACAAGTGTGTGATCGGTTAAATTCCAATCCCCCAATTTTCCTGCAGCTTTGCGAATGACAACAATTTCAGCATGTGCGGTTGGGTCATTATGAAGTTCACGTTCATTATGAGCTGTTGCTACAAGCTCACCTGATGAGTTAAAGATAGCTGCGCCAACTGGAATATCCCCGCTCGCAAGCGCATTACGTGCAGCTTCTAAAGCAACACGCATCATTTCCACATCGCTCACAGATCCAAGAGCTCCGAAAACTCTTCGCCGAAACCAAGACGTGCCGCAATCGCCTCTAATTGTTCATCAGGAAATAACTCTTCATCATCACACAACGCAGTTATTTCCATTTCATTTAATCCAAGATCTGCAAGTATCCCTAAGTGCCCAACAGGCCCTGGATCTTCATCCTCTTCAGGAATCGGAAGATCTGCAATCTCCATTAACTCTTCAGCGACTGGATAATCCAGAGCTGCGGTTGCATCGCTAAGAAATAGTGAGATATGTGAACCCAAGACTCGAATCAAGATAAAAAACTCTTCATCAATTGCAATTAGTGCTATCGATCCACCATTTGTCTGCTGCGACTTCAACCCCGTGATTATCTGTGCGATGTCATAAGGGTCGGGCAAAGTTGCCAGAGTCCATCGACCATCTTCATGCCAAGCAGCGACTGCGAAATCCATTTCACTTGTGAGGTCGCGCACCTCGTCACGAATATCGTCGAAGGATTCAATCTCCTCGGTCTCATCATTGAGGCCACCTTCAAATTCGGACATGGGGCCATACTTTCACTCATTTGGAGGGAATAAAACCCCTGTAAGGTATTACCTATGAAAGTACATGTCGCCAATCACCCGCTGATCAATCACAAACTCACCGTTTTGCGCGACGAACGCACCGATTCACCTACCTTCCGCCGCCTTGTCGAAGAGCTGGTGACCCTCTTAGCCTACGAAGCAACCCGCGATGTTCGAACACATTCCGTTGAGATAACTACTCCGGTGACTAAGACGGTTGGACAAAAATTGGCTGAACCTCGTCCCGTTGTTGTTCCCATCTTGCGCGCAGGTCTTGGCATGCTTGAGGGAATGAGCAAATTGATCCCAACCGCCGAAGTTGGTTTCCTCGGAATGGTTCGAGATGAAAAAACATTAGAGGCAAGCACATACGCAAACCGTCTACCTGATGATCTATCTGGCCGCCAAGTATTTGTCTTAGATCCAATGCTTGCAACTGGTGGAACATTGATTATGGCATTCCATTATTTGATTGACCTTGGCGCAACAGATATCACTGCTGTTTGCATCTTATCTGCACCAGAAGGTATTGCAGCGGTTGAAAAAGAGTTCGCAAACAGCAAAGTTCCAATCACAATCGTGACTGGTGCGCTTGATGAAAAGTTGAATGAACATGGTTACATCGTTCCGGGGCTGGGCGATGCAGGCGATCGTCTCTATGGTGTTGTGTAAATGGCATCAACCTCACCTGGATACGGAATCACAATCCGTGTCGAAGGCCCACCTGATTCACAACCGGTAGCACTTGCTACAACAATTATTACCGGAGCTGGCGCAACCATTACAGCACTAGATGTTGTTGAATCATTGCTTGAAAAAGTTGTTATCGATATTACCTGCGACACCATTGACTCAGATCACGCCGATGAAATTACAGCTGCAATCTCTGCTAATTCCGAACTAACAGTTCGTAAGGTTAGCGATCGAACATTCTTGCTTCACCTTGGTGGAAAAATTGAAATCTCATCCAAGGTTCCTTTGAAAACACGTGATGATTTATCACGTGCCTACACACCGGGTGTTGCTCGTATCTGTCAGGCAATCGCAGCTGACCCATCAGATGCGCGGCGCCTCACAATTAAGCGCAATACCGTGGCTGTAGTAACCGATGGCTCAGCTGTTTTAGGTCTCGGAAACATAGGCCCAGCCGCTGCCCTGCCAGTCATGGAAGGTAAGGCGGCTTTGTTCAAGCGCTTTGCCGATGTTGACGCCTGGCCTGTATGTCTTGATACTCAAGATGTAGATGAAATTGTTCGAACAGTTCAGTTGATTGCACCGGTCTATGGAGGAATCAATCTAGAAGATATCTCTGCTCCACGCTGCTTTGAAGTTGAGCGACGCTTACGTGAACTCTTAGATATCCCTGTTTTTCACGATGACCAACACGGAACAGCTATCGTGGTTTTGGCTGCACTTAAGAACGCTCTTCGTTTAGTTAAGAAGGATTTGAAAGATACAAAGATTGTTCTTAGTGGTGCAGGTGCCGCAGGAACAGCGATCGCACGTCTATTGGTCCGAAGCGGTGCGGTAAACATCATCGGATTTGATAAAGATGGTGTTATTTGCAAATCAACTCCAGATCATGGTGATGAGATGCGTACTTGGTTTGTTGCTAACTGCAACCCTCATGATTTCCGAGGAAATATCTCAGAGGCCATGAAAGATGCTGACATTTTTATCGGCGTTAGTGCGCCAAATGTTTTAACAGAGTCTGATGTTGCATCAATGGCTCCTAAATCAATTATCTTTGCTTTGGCTAATCCAGATCCCGAGATCGATCCAGTGATCTCTCGCAAGTACGCAGCTGTTGTAGCAACTGGACGGAGCGATCAACCAAATCAGATCAACAATGTATTGGCTTTTCCAGGAATCTTCCGGGGATTGCTCGATGCTAATGCACACAAGATTTCAGATGAGATGTTAGTTGCTGCGGCAAACGCAATCGCAGATTGTGTGTCACCAGAGCAACTGAATGCCTCATTTATTGTTCCAAGCGTCTTTGACCAAAATGTCGTTAAATCTGTCGCGGCTGCAGTTAAGAAATCTGTTTAGCTTTCTTTTTCCTTAGGTGGCCAACTCCCCCGGCAACCACACCGGCATAGGTCATGACGATTCCGGTGACCAGGTAAACACTGACATTTACACCATCTGTAGGTGACACTAAATCGATAACTAGTGATCCGACCAGCTGTCCACCCACGCTAAACAAGGTAAATGTTAAAACTCCCAAGTGTTGAACGATCGTCGAAGTGAACGCAATATAGATCACTCCAATTACGCCACCGGTGTAAATCCACCATGGGCCACTTGGCAAGGGCGATAACTCATTCTCTCCAAAAACTATGGCAGAGATAAGCAAGATGAGTAGGAAGCTTGTACCCATCATAAAGTTTAAAAGAGAGGTGGTGAAGCTCTGATCTGTGTACTCATTGATTTCGCCATTTAATGCCCGCTGAACACCGACTACTGCACCGGCAAAAATACCGGCAGCTACAGCAAACATAGACAAGTTGTTTGCATCGATTCGATCCCAGACCGAGACTAAGACTGCAAGAACGGTCAGAAGTGCGGCTGCCACGCGTCGTGGTGAGATTAACTTCTTGCCACCGCCAGTTAATCCAATGCGATCAACTATTAATGACATTGCAGTTTGTCCGGCAATAGATGCGACAGAGAAAATTGCAACACCAATTAAGGGAACAATCTGGGTTTGAATTGCTATAAAACTCCCACCAAGGGAGCCAGCAAGTAGTTTCCAGCGAGCAATCCTTTTACTTGCAACTGCCGTGCGCAGATTTCTGATTCCTGTTTTAATCTTTGAATTGAATAGCGTGATTGTAAAGATGATGATTAAGCCAGAGCCAAATGAAATTACCGCCGCTTGCAAGCCGTTATCGAGGAGGTGGGATAGTTCTCCATTTGCTCGGGCCTGCAATGCAATCAGCACCCCCGATAGGGCTGCTAGTAAATCTAAACGCATTACTTGTGGGTGCCGACAAACTCACGCTTATCTGCGATCCAATCCATCAAAGCAAAGAGAACGCCTGAAATTACAAATGTTAAGTGGATCAGAACACGCCAAACCGTTCCTTCTCCAACCTCAGCCTCACCAGAAAGCTCAATAAAGTCCTTAAGTAGCTCAATAACCGAGATTGCTACCAATGAGCCAATCAGCTTGATCTTCAAGCCGCTGAAATCAATTGTCCCCATCCAGTGTGGACGATCCTTTGATTCAGTTGCAACATCAATGCGAGAAACAAAGTTTTCATATCCAGCAAAGATCACCATCAAGATGAGATTTGCCAAAAGAGTTAGATCCAGAAGAGCTAAAAGATCCAAAGTAAAGGTTTGAGCACTCGCTTCGCCTATCTTTTCAAAAATATGGACAAATTCAACTAGGAATCGATAGGTCAGAAGTATCAATGCTCCAACTAAACCTAAATACAGTGGAGCTAATAAGAAGCGGGAGCGAAAGAGGATGACCTCAATAACATGTGATATCTGATTCATGCTTAGATTTTAACTTAAGCATCTAATGAAAGGGTGACTTGAAGCCATTCCTCCTCTAATTTCGCCTTTTCGGCCTGCAAATGAGCCAATTCAGCTGAAATAGCGATGAGGCGCTCTGCATTAAATGCCGAACTGTCTTGCTCCTTAACCAGCTCGGTGATTCTAGAATCGCACTTTTCCATCTGTCGTTCCAGTCGAGTCAAATCCTTTTTCAATTGACGTTCCTCTGCCGCAGAAGATGTTCGCTTTTCTTTAGTTGGTGAAGATGACGCTGCGATGGCTTCCGCTCGTTGCTCCAAATACTCATCAACACCACGTGGCAGGTCTCGAACTTTCTTGTCTCCCAGTAGACCTACAAAACGATCACATACTCTTTCTAAGAAGTACCTATCGTGGGAAATGACAATCAATGTCCCCCCGTAACTATCAAGCAAATCTTCCAGCTCGGTTAGCGTTTCAATATCAAAGTCATTTGTTGGCTCATCGAGCAACAAGACATTTGGGCTATCCATCAAGAGTCGGGTTAGTTGAAGGCGACGCTTTTCACCTCCAGATAAATCTCCAACCGGAGTCCATTGTGATTCGCGATCAAAACCTAATCGTTCGCATAATTGAGATGCAGACAGTTCACGTCCACCACCGATTTCGACCCTATTGGCAACCTTTTCTACAGCTTCAAGCACGCGCCAGGTTGGATCTAACTCATCCAAATGCTGAGTTAAGAAAGCTGCCTTTACAGTTATTCCGGTTACGAGTTTTCCTGCAGTTGGTGTTATCTCACCGGTCAATGTCTTCATTAATGTTGTTTTACCGGCACCGTTTACTCCAACAATTCCTATGCGATCTCCTGGGCCTACATTCCAATACAGATCATCGATCAACTCTTTGTCGCCAAGTTTTACCTGGACATGATGAGCTTCATACACTGTTTTTCCGAGTCGGTTGAGTGCAAACTTAAGCAACTCGCCTTGATCACGTGGTGCGGGTTCATCTGCAATTAAAACATTTGCTGCATCGATTCGAAACTTTGGCTTTGAGGTTCTTGCGGGCGCGCCTCTACGAAGCCAGGCTAACTCTTTCTTAATAAGCATATTTCGCCGTTGATCCATAACAGAAGCCTGACGGGATCTTTCGGCCTTGGATAAAACAAATGCGCTGTAACCACCGTCATACTCTTCGACCTTACCCTCAACAACTTCCCATGTTCTATCTGTTACCGCATCTAAAAACCAGCGATCGTGAGTAACTACAACAACCGCCAGTCCGCGGCGATTATTTATATATGAGGCGAGCCAAGCTACGCCTTCAACATCAAGGTGATTAGTTGGTTCATCGAGCAGAATTAAATCAAGCTCATTGATTAATAGTTTTGCTAATCCGACTCGTCGTCGTTCTCCACCGGATAGTTGGCCAAACTTTCTATCAAATATGTGATCATCAAAGCTTCCAAATAATCCGGTAAAAACTTCCCGGATATTTGGGTCGCTGGCCCACTCATGTTTCTGTGCATCACCTAATACAACTTCACCTACGGTGCTTTCAGGGTTTGCTAGATCTACTTGTGATAACAAACCAATCTTTGCTGAATTTGATTTTGTTACTCGCCCTGAATCTGGTGGCTCAATTCCAGCCATAACCTTCATTAAGGTACTTTTGCCGGAACCATTACGACCAACAATTCCAATTCGGTCGCCTTCGGAAACACCTAGAGAGACACCTCTTAAAAGCTCTTTGATATCAAAGGCTTTGGAGACATCCTCTATATTCACAACATTGCGCGCCACGGTAGGAGAGCGTACCTTTCCCTTATGAAGGTAACTGACCGCGAATACGCTCTCGAGTTAGATAAAAAAGATCCGTTAGCCCATTTCAAATCCCAATTTGTGATTGGTGACCCTGAAATGTGTTATCTCGACGGTAACTCCCTTGGTCGACTACCAAAGGCAACTATCACCGCCATCAATGAGTTTATGACTGAGGAATGGGGCCCTGAGGTAGTTACTGGATGGAGCCATTGGGTCGACGAGGCCCAACCCACCGGTGATTTATTGGGTGCTGCGGCTCTAGGTGCTGCGCCGGGTCAAGTCCTTGTCTGTGACACAACATCGGTTAACTTCTATCAACTTTGTCTTGCTGCAATTCATGCGCGCCCAGGTCGTAAGACAATAATTACAGATGCAGCTAATTTTCCAACAGATCGCTATATTCTCGATGGAATTGCAAAACAGTTTGGTTTAAATCTTGTGATAATCGACAACGAGGATCCAGCGATTGCACAGCATGAGCGCATAACAACTGAAGTCCTTGCTCCTTACCTAAATGATGATGTTGCTCTAGTAACCCTTGAAGTTATTCAGTACCGATCAGGAGCAAGAACCGATCTGAAATCAATTACAGATCAAGTTCGTGCAATTGGAGCATTAGTAGTTTGGGATGCAAGTCACGCAGTTGGTGCGATCGAGTTAAACCTTGATGCCAATGGTGTTGATCTCTGTGTCGGTTGCACATACAAATATGGAAACTCTGGTCCTGGTTCACCGGCATGGTTGTATGTTTCAAAGCGAGTACAAAGCGAGTTACAGGTTCCAATTCAAGGTTGGTTTGCTCAAGATGCTCAATTTGAGATGGGTCCAGTCTTTGAACGTTCTCAAACTATTCGAGGTTTCCAAATTGCAAGCCCTTCTCTGATGGGAATTCGTTGCGTACAGACCGCATTCTCAATGATTAAAGAGGCTGGCATCGATGCGATCGCACACAAAGCAGCGGTCGGAACACAAATGATGATTGAACTTTACGATGAGTGGTTAGCTCCACTAGGAATTGAACTTAATACCTCTCGTGATCCCAAGGAACGTGGTGGTCATATTTCACTCGTGCATCCAGATGCAGCACAGATTTGTGTCGCTTTGCGCACAATTTCCAATGTAATTCCTGATTACCGCACACCTAATTCGATTCGTCTGGCAATTTCTCCTTTGCCTACTTCTTACGTTGAGATTTGGGATGGCTTTGAACGTATGCGTGATTTAGTGGCATCTGGTCGCTATAAAGAGGTTAAAGAAGGTGGTTCGAGAGTTACATGAGCGAAAACTTTGATTCAGCGCTTACCTACACAACATATTTAGCTGTTGATGAACTGCTAAAGCTGCAGCGTCCCTTATCGACCGGCCCCGAGCATGATGAGATGTTGTTCATCATTATTCACCAGACTTATGAGTTGTGGTTTAAGCAGTTAATTCATGAATTTGCAGAAGCACAGCGAGCAATGGAATCTGGAGATTCACATTACTCGCTAGCAATCTTGGGTCGCATCCGTACGATTCTCAAAGTTTGTGTAACTCAAATTGATATTTTAGAAACAATGACGCCACTTCAGTTTAATGCTTTCCGTTCTTATCTTTCCTCATCTAGTGGTTTTCAATCAGCACAGTTCAGAATGGTTGAAGCTTTATTAGGGCGACGTGATTCAAAGATGGCGGGGCATCTACCTTTAGATATTCAGGAGCAAGTTAAAGAGATCACTACTCGCAACTCTGTTTGGGATTCAGCTCTTGCTTACCTGGCAAAGCGCGGACATGCCATTCCAACCGAAGTTTTAAATCGAGATAAAAGCACCGCATACCTTGCAAACACAGATGTGCAAAGTGTTTTGCTTGAAGTTCATCGCAATGATCCTGAGTCTGCGATGGTGTGCGAACGACTTGTTGATATAGATGAGGGATTACAAGAGTGGCGCTATCGTCATGTAAAGATGGTTGAAAGAACTATCGGGCATAAAGTAGGAACTGGTGGATCTAGTGGAGCTGGTTATCTAGCAAGTACCTTGTTTAATCCAACTTTTCCTGATCTATGGGAGATCCGTTCAAGTTTCTAACTTGGTAATCCTGCAATAACAATCTCTGAAAGCTCCTTGCGCACGCGTGGTGCGGTTTCGCGATCAAATGCTGGGCCTTCCAGTTGTTCGGCGGGTGCTTGCTTGCCGATAGCCATAATTACTATCGGTGCAGCCCCTGCAAACATGGAAGCAGCTTTTTCATGATCAAAACCCGCCATTTGATGCACAACATAGCCACGGTGGTGGGCTTCTATCGTCAATTGTGCTGCTGCTAAACCACAGTCATACATAAAGGTCGGAATCGCGGTGCCATCGGCTTGTGATGGAGTTCCGGCAATCGCCACAAGAACAGAGGCGCGCTTCGACCAACTTTGATTGAAAGGCACTAAGCACTCAAGCAGTGTTGTGAAGTTGGAATCGCCGCGCGTGCCTGCGATGAAGCGCCATGGTTGGTGATTATTAGCAGATGGTGCCCAGCGTGCAGCTTCGAGAATTCCGATCAAATCATCTCTAGAGATTTCTGCTGACTCATCCAGTGAACGGGGACTGCGACGTTCTGCAATCACATCATGGATTTCAACTGCGGTTTTAGCTCTACTCATACCTATGAGCCTATCTTGAATCTAGCGATAGTGATAAATAAGGATTGCAATTATTGAAAACACTGCTCCACCTGCAATTAAAAAGTACTTCACCCACGGCTTCATTCCGGTTCGCTGTGCAGCTTTAGCCGCCATTTTCTTGGTTTCCATCATTATGCGGCCAGCCCATGCAAACTCTGTTGCAAGAATTCCAAGTCCTGCTAGTAAAACTAATAGACCTGGGCCAGGTGCAATTAAAAGTACCGCACCTAAAACTGCCACTCCGCCACCTATAAATCCAATAAATAAGCGCCATGCTAAACGACCCGCTGGGGTCTTTCTTATCCAAGTGCGTAGATTCATTTTTTCTTCGTAACTACCGTTTCTTTTCCATATGCAGCAAATGCTATCTCTTCTCGGCGCTTTCGGTATTGCGGTGAAGCTCCTGTAATGAGGTGTTCAAATCGAGTCGCGGATTTAATCAGTGGATGAAGTTCCTCCGATGTGGTTTGCTCCCCAAAGATTGGTGGAGTTTGATCTATCTCCTGCACCTTTATATGAGGATTTAAGAATCTGTAAACAAGGGCCACTCGACGTAAACCAATGTTTGCTACGTGGCGCAGGCCGCGGTTGAGATGGTCTTGGGCCATTAAACGAATAAAAGTGAGGTTTTTTGCACCTTGTGGTTTTTCCGCTACAGCTAATTGATACAGCATTGCGGCGATCTCATCGCCTCCTGATGTGTCTGGTAGTTCAGCACAGTTTGCCGATAGGCGTGAACGAACCTCTGGGTCCTGCAGCATTCTTACCTTTGCGGTGATGTCATCGTGATCTGCTTGATCTGCACGTAATGCAAAACCAAAATCATCACACCACTTCGCGCGCGCCTCTTGATCATCTGTTCCACGAATATTTGAGACAAAAACCGTTGCAATCTGAGCTGGCAACAACTCATGGACTCCGTTGTAACCAGTTGCACAAATACCTGCATCAAAAGCGTGCAATACTTTTGCTAGCGGGAAGTAACGAACAACTTTAAGATCTAAACCCTCGGGAGCCAGAGATTTTCCATCTTTATCGATGGGCGCTTTAGTTAAAATCACTTGAAGATCTTTCCAACCCAGTAAACCAGATAGAGCTGCTGTCATCTTCTCATTGACATCGCTGTCCCCTGTTCCAAGTTGTACCAGAACTGTAGGACGATTGAGATCTAAACCAAGTGCTCTGCGTGCATCATCACGTGTCATCGCATCCTCTTTGCGGAAGAGAGAAACAGGTGAGGTTAAAACTGCATCATCACGTGTTGCTGTCGGACCAAAGTCATATGCACGGGCAATGTCACCTGGTTCGATGATCTTATCCATCATCGCCGACTGCAGACCTAAGACGAAGCGTTGTGGTTTTTTCTGCCACAAGCCGCGACGAACCCAGACAAGTTTTAAATCAGGGTTTGAATTCTTCGCTGCAATTACACCTGGATAAGGAACCACGCCATCAAAGGTAAGTACCTTTGCATTTGTCTCTTCGACAAGTGCTAGCAATCGATCTCGCAAATAAATATCCCATTTTTCACGGCTCATCCACATGCGATCTTTGCCCGGGATGTACTCACACCGAATGTCCATAAAGCCAGGAATCTCTGCAATTCCGCCAGCCATAGAGACAATAATTGGGTTGGCCATCTCCTTAAGGGAGATTGCTAGAGCGCTTGCGCGAGCTAAGTGGCCCATTCCAACACCATTGCTTGTAGCAAGGATGATAGTTGGCTTTGTCATGGCCCTAGCCTACCTGAATCTCTTTTTAGCAATAATTCCAATAACAATTACGGCTAGAGCGATACCAACCCACTGCCAAAAGGAGATTGGAAAAGGTGCATGCTCTGGAAGGTCTGCACTTCTTTCAGTGATATCAGAGTCAATACTGATTAAAGAGACAACTCCTGCATGATCAGAGTTGAGATTGTTCGGCGGTAAGGCACCAATTAATTGAGATGCTATCGGTTGCGCTCCATTACGAACAAATATGTAATCCAAGCGATCGCTATATCCAGCAAAGTTTCCCATCTGCTGCGAGTACTTCAATCGGTCAGGGTCTGGACCTGTTAGTAAGGCGTTCATTCCCCAGGTGTTGTTGATGGGATCTAGCGCATTTGGCCCAACATCTTTAAAGCCAGCCTCACTCATTAGTAAATAGGCGTTACAAATACTCGTGCCTCCAGGACATGCAGCACTTGCTGTTGGTTGTCCACCAGCGTTTGGATCATCTGTAATTCGAGGATCCCGGGGATCGCTATTGAAATCTCCCATAATGACAATTGGATTGTTTGTGTTCTTTAAATCTGCGATCAGTTGTTGGGCCTGTTTTGCAGTATTTGGAACCTTGTTCTCATCCCACAATGATTCTAGATGGGTTGTAATAAAACGTACCGGTGTGCTGCCTATTTGAATATCTGCCCAAGCGTATCCACGATAAATAGTCATAATTGTAGGAACAATGGAGTAGCTTGTTTCATACTCAGTATTTCCGACCGCCAAGACTTTATCTACAAGATCTGCGCGAACTACTAAAGCATCTGCAATCTCAAAACCACACGCTGCTTTATCTTGTCCAAATAATGGCTGAAAGCTCTCTGGATCATTAACCATAGTTAAAAACGGGACCGCGCCAATTGAAAAACCAGTGTTTAACGCTCTTTTTCCATTCTTAGTTGCTACAACATATTCTTGCCCTTGAACTTTAGTTGCCTTCAAGAATTGATCGGTGAAGTTGAAGACCTCTGTTCTTTTGCTCCAGAGATTTTTCTTGCAAAACCAAGTTGTTGCTTCTTGTATTCCAATGACATCAGGGTTAGCTGCAATTACCTCTGCAGCTAACTTGGGTGCACGTTTGTTGAAATCCGTTGCTTTAACTTGATCCCACATAAATTGTGCTGCTGCTGGCAGATTAGGGATTAGCTCCATTGCAACACCGACATCAGCGCCCAAGTAAAGGTTGCGCGTCATTACAGTTATCTGAGGAACATCAGCATGTGATGAAGTTGTTGGCGCAAGCATGAGCGCTACAAGTATTGCTACAAGTAAGCGCTTCATGTAATTAATTGCCCCAAGAAGAGTGAAGTGGGCGTCCCTCTGCATAACCGGCAGATGATTGAATGCCAACCGTTGCTCGCTCTGCAAACTCGTGAATGTTCTGTGCACCTGCATATGTAAAGGAAGAACGGACTCCAGCAATGATTTCATCAAGAAGATCCTCAACACCAGGACGTGCCGGGTTTAAGAACATACGTGAAGTTGAGATTCCCTCTTCAAAGAGTGCTTTGCGAGCGCGATCAAATGCATCCTCCTTTGATGTGCGTGCGGCAACAGCCCGAGCAGATGCCATTCCAAAGGATTCTTTGAAAAGGCGACCAGTTGCATCGCTTTGTAAATCTCCCGGGGATTCGTATGTGCCTGCAAACCATGAGCCGATCATGACTTGTGAAGCTCCTGCAGCTAGCGCCAGCGCTACATCGCGAGGATGACGAACTCCGCCATCTGCCCAGACATGTGCACCAAGTTTTTTAGCCTCAGTTGCACACTCGAGAACAGCTGAGAATTGTGGGCGTCCTACACCTGTTTGCATGCGGGTCGTACACATCGCTCCTGGACCAACACCAACCTTGATGATGTTGGCTCCGGCCTGAACTAGATCATGTGCACCCTGTGCGGTTACAACATTGCCCGCAACGATTGGAACCTTTGGATTAATGGATCGAATAGCTGCCAACGCTTCCAGCATCTTCTTTTGATGACCATGTGCAGTATCTACTACCAAAACATCTGCGCCGGATTCAATCAGAGCCGCTGCCTTTGCAGCCACATCACCATTGATTCCAACAGCTGCCGCTACACGAAGACGGCCTTGTGCATCGACGGCTGGAGAGTACAAAGTTCCCCGTAGTGCACCAAGACGGGTCATGATTCCAACTAGATCTCCGTTGCTAGAAACAACTGGAGCTAACTTATGTCGGTGTTGATTTAGGAACTCAAATGCTTCGCGAGCCCCCAAGGTATCTGGCATCGTTGTGAGGTTCTTACTCATTACTTGGCCTAATTGTGTGAAGCGATCAACGCTCTTGCAATCCTCTTCGGTGATGATTCCGACTGGTTTTCCATTTTCTACAACAACAACCGCGCCATGTGCACGTTTGTGCAACAAGCTTATTGCATCAGCAACTGTTGATTGTGGTGACAGGGTGATAGGAGTATCAAAAAATGGGTGACGTTGCTTTACCCATTTGATGACATCATCGACGACTCCGTGTGGGATGTCCTGAGGAATTACTGTTAATCCACCTCGACGAGCAATGGTTTCTGCCATTCGTCGACCTGCAATAGCTGTCATATTGGCAACAACTAGAGGAATCGTGGTTCCAGTTCCATCTATGGATGAGAGATCAACATCCATTCGTGATGAAAGTTCGGAACGGCTTGGCACCATGAAAACATCGTCATAGGTGAGGTCGTGGGTAGGTTCATTTATGAATCGCACGTAGGTAAACAATACTCAGGTAGAATAGAAAGATGTCTAAACCACTCATTTCCGTACGTGGCTTAACCAAGGTTTTCGGGGATTTCACCGCTGTAAATGGCATCGATTTCGATGTTGCTAAGGGTGAGTCCTTCGGATTACTAGGTCCCAACGGCGCAGGTAAATCAACGACCATGCGAATCTTGGCCGCCACATCCACCCGAACATCAGGAACAGTTCAGATCTTGGACAAGGATCCTGAGCAGTTCGGCCCACTCGTGCGTGCTCACTTAGGTGTGGTCCCACAACAGGACAACCTTGATGGTGAACTAACTGTTAGCGAAAATCTGTACATCTACGGTCGCTACTTTGGATTGTCAAAGAAGTTCATCAAGAACAAGATCGAAGAGCTTCTTGAGTTCGCACAGCTTGAAGAAAAGCGCGATGTAAAGGTTGAAGCTCTTAGTGGTGGCATGAAGCGCCGTTTAACAATCGCACGTGGTCTTGTCAGTGAACCAGATATTTTGTTACTAGATGAACCAACGACTGGTTTAGATCCTCAGGCACGGCATATCTTGTGGGATCGACTATTTCGTTTGAAGGAGCAAGGTGTAACACTTGTACTAACAACACACTTTATGGATGAAGCTGAGCAGCTATGTGATCGTCTTGTTGTGATGGATAAGGGTTCAATCATGGCTGAAGGATCCCCTGCAGGATTGATTAAAGAGTACTCAAGCAAGGAAGTCCTTGAGGTTCGCTTTGGTAGCGATCGCAATAAAGAGGTTGCACCGCAACTTGCAGAGATTTGTGAGCGAATGGAGACACTTCCAGATCGTCTGTTGATGTACACAGAAGATGGTGAGCAACTTCTTGAGCAAATTACTGCGATGAAGCTACACCCAACTACTTCACTTGTTCGTCGAAGTTCATTGGAAGATGTTTTCCTACGTTTAACAGGAAGAACATTGATTGAATGAACCCAGGTATTGATGTTCCTCGGATCCAACGTTTTGGTGCGCTCTATATAGCGTCAGCGCGTGTGAAATCCATGTCTAAATGGAAAGCCATTATTGCGGCTGTAGATATTGGAAATCCTTTGTTTTATTTGATCGCCGTGGGCATTGGAATTGGTGTTCTGGTTGAACAAGGGTCGGGAACAAGCGGTACAAATGGCATCAAATACATAGCTTTTATTGCCCCTGCCTTGCTAGCAAACACCGCGATTATGGGAATTATGGATGAGACTGTATTTCCGACAATTGAAGGTTTTAAGTGGCGTAAATTATTCTTTGCGCAAAACTCAACCCCAATTACTGGCCCACAGATCGCAATTGGTGTTTATTTAGCAGCCCATGTCCGTGCCATTTTCGCAGTAAGTGTCTACTACCTTCTCTTGCTTGCATTTGAAGTTGTTAACTTTGGGCTTAGTGTTTTGCTAATGCCAATTGCCGTGCTTGGAGGAAGTGCATTTGGTTCCCTTATGTTGTTTGCGGCAGCCAAGATTGAAAAAGAAGATCAATTCTTTAACATCCTTAGTCGTTTGGTGATTATGCCGTTGTTCTTATTTTCAGGAACATTTTTTCCATTGTCATCTATGCCGATTTATCTGCAACCTATTGGTTGGGTTTCGCCTTTGTGGCATGCAACAGAGCTGGGGCGTGAGGCGGCCTTTGATTACGGCATCGGTACCGCGATGATGATTGTTCACCTTGTATTCCTCATTTCCTTACTCGTAACTGGTCTAGTTCTTGCAACCCGCCAATTTGAAAAGAGGTTGGCAAAGTGAAAAGTGCTGTACAAATTGCAGAAAGCCGAAAAACTGGCGCTATGTACGCTGGCCGCCCTTATGTTCTCTTAGAGCGAGGATGGATCGCATTTAGATCAACAAACTGGGTTCCTGTTGTAACAGGTTTTGTTGAGCCAGTTCTCTTCTTATTGGCATTTGGTTACGGAATGGGAACGCTCGTAGGGGATGTAACTACAGGTAGTACAACAATTGATTACACCTTGTTTATTGCACCAGGTTTGCTTGCAAACAGCGCGATGAATGGGGCTATTTACGATTCGACCTGGAATGTCTTTTGGAAGCTCAATGAATCTAAGTTGTACAAAACTATGCTCTCGACTCCGTTGGGGCCACTAGATATCGCACTTGGTGAGATCGCTTGGGCGCTCATTCGTGGCTTGGTGTACTCACTTGGCTTCTTGACGGTGGTTACAGCCCTTGGATTAACCCCAAGCTTCTGGGCGATCTTGGCGATCCCTGCCGCATCGCTGGTTGCATTTGGTTTTGCCTCCTTTGGAATGGCGATCACCTCATACTTTAAGACATACCAACAAATGGGGTTCATTAACATCGTCCTGCTTCCTATGACTCTGTTTTCTGGCTCTCTCTACCCAATCTCTGTTTATCCAGATTGGCTGGAGAAAGTAATCATGGCGATGCCTCTTTGGCATGGAATCGAAATGGTGCGGGCATTTTGGTTTGGAAATCTAACCTCTGGAGTATTGGTGCACATCGGATACTTCTTAGTGATGATTGCCGCTGGATTGTTTGTTACCTCTCGCAGATTACGAGCATTGTTCCTTCGTTAATCCTTGCTGTAACGGGCATCAGGAACTAACGCTGGGCATTTCCAACCTGGTGCAATCACAGGTTCAAAATGCCACCATTCGTTTTCAAAAACACGGCATAGACCAAATTTAGATCCGTGAATTTCTAGCCATCCTGCACCAACTGGTTCATTGGGATAGTTCACATCAATCGCAACTCCCCATGGGTGATGTGAAATCAAGGGCGGTGCAACCCACTTACTCGCTTCTGTTGTTGATCCATACTTTCGGAGAGCGTTTGCAAACAAGGTTTCTTGTCGGCTTAATGTTCGATAGCCCGAAACAATGTAAATCCTCTGTCCATCTTTCTTCGCCGCAGCTTGAGCGGCTTTGAAGCGATATACAAGTTGTTTATCTAATGTGGATGGTCTAATCAATGAACGGGAAATTGCACCTGCACCTAGTGAAACTTCAACTTTTTCACAGCCTTTAATTACATGAGAAACACGTAGATCAAATGTCTTTTTATTCATGCAAGTTAAAGGAATTGTGTCCGATGCATGAGAAAACTCAGTAAAAAGGGAAAAAACCAATAAAAAGGCCATAAAAACCCCGGTTTTTCTCATGTCTTCAGTCTACGGGGTTGCTTTTTAAATAAAGCATGGGAGAATTAAGCCTTAGTTAAAACTAACTAAAAAACGAACCGGGAGAGTACTTCTCAAACGAGTTTCAAGAGCTGAAACCTTTGCCGTACAAGTTTTACAAATGCTTACACAGACAAACCATAGAGAGACATTTAGATTCGTTCCGTCCACTTCAGTTCCAGTAGATCCACAGCGGGTCGAAGAGATCCTCAAGCAAGAGTGGCAACTATTTACTAAAGGAACAGATAAGAGCGCCGAAGAGAGCCGCCGTTCATTTAAGGCGTTGCCACTGGGCGTTACTTCAAGCTTCCAGCACTGGGATCCATATCCAATCTCGATTGCAAGCGCTAAGGGCGCATACATGACAGATGTAGATGGCCGTCAGCTGCTCGACCTTTCAATGGGTTTCGGAGCGATGCTTGCAGGTCATTTAAATCCAATCGTGGTCGAAGAGATTGAAAACTCCTTAACTACAGGAATGCTTTTTGTAACTCCATCACCAATTTCAACAGATGCAGCAGAAAGAATCTGTAAGCGATTTGGTATAGATCAGGTTCGTTTCACTAACAGTGGAACAGAGTCAACAATGTATGCGGTCCGTGTTGCACGTTCTGCAACTGAAAAAATGGGAATTCTTAAGGTCGAAGGTGGCTACCACGGTAGCTATGATCCATTTGTAGTTTCTAGCAAACCTGCGTTAGACAAGATTGGTGATCCTGAAGATCCAATTCCAGCGATTGATTCAAACTTAGTACCAGGAGATATCTACGTTGTTCCCTTCAACAACATTCCAGCTCTTGAAAGAATGTTTGAAAAGAACGCAAAGAAGATTGCCTGCTACATCGTTGAGCCGGTTCTAGAGAACCTAGCCATTGTTCTTCCAGATGAGGGCTATCTAGAGCGAGTTCGCGAGCTGTGCGATGAGTACAACGTGGTTTTAATCTTTGATGAGGTAAAAACCGGGCTTACAGCTGGTGCCCATGGTGCATCTGCTCGTTTAGGTGTCCAACCGGATTTAATCACCCTTGCTAAATCAATCGGTGGTGGGCTTCCACTGGCTGCATTTGGTGGCAAGAAGAAGTACATGGATTTTGTAACTAACGGAAAGATGGCCCACTTCGGAACATTTAACGGAAATCCCTTAGCAATGGCCGGAGTACGTGCAATTGATCGTATTTGTACCGATGAAGCACTTGCTGCTGCTGAAACATTAAATCAGCAAGCACTGGATCGCATCAGCGCAATCATCGAGGAGTATCAACTACCTGCACATACAGTTGGATTTGGCGTAAAGGGCTGTGTTACTTGGTCGACGGCACCAGTGCGCAACTACCGCGATTACAAGGCAACTGATTTTGGTATTGCTGAAGCTCACTGGCTCTTTGCACTTAACCGCGGAATCATCACTCCTCCGGGATTAGATGAGCAGTGGCTAATCTCGTTGGCACATGGCCAAACTGAAATTGATCTACTGGTTGAAGATTTTCGCGAGTTTGCTAAAGCACTTCGAGCATAGCTCGTACAGCTTTAACCATCTGATCTAAAGGCATCGTCGGTAATCCAGGGAACTCCCCTGCCTGCTCATCCATTAGTGGAACATGCACAAATCCGCTGCGTACATGAGTGCCAGAAAACTTGTTCTGGGCGACGTAAAAGATGTGATTACATAAAAAAGCTCCAGCACTCAATGAAACCGCTGCTGGTACTTCAATTGCTTTTATCGCCTCAACAAACTCTTTAATCGGTAAGGTGCTTTCATATGCAACAGGACCGCCGACAAGAATCGGAACATCATTTCGCATTACGCCTTCGTTGTCGGCAAGGCGTGCGTCATCCAAGTTGATTGCAATTCGTTCAGGGGTTATCTGAGTACGACCTTCCGCCTGACCAAGAGAGATAACAACATCGGGTTTATGTTGCTCAATTAATGCAAGTAGCGCTTCTGCAGACTGCTCGTACGCGACCGGCAAGATCGCGGTAACAATATTCTCGCCACTAATCTGCTTAACAATTTCACCTGATGGGTTAAGGCTGGCCTTTCCAAAGGGTTCAAACCCTGTAAGCAGCACCTTGGTCATGCGATAAGTATTACCCAACTAGCCATGAAGCGATATCGACGCCCTTTACAACTAGAACCATCATGATGAACACGACTACTCCACCAATTCGATAGATCTTTCGACCCTTTTCAGTGGTTTTCCAATCTGTCTCTGGAGCATCTGTAATCGCATCGAGATAATGTAAAAAGAATCCAGGAAGGGCCATCACCACAAAGCTCCACTTCAAGAAGGTCTCCGGAGAGCTAAAAGCACCTTCAATCATGTTGGAAACAAGGGCCATGACAAAGATCATGACTACGGTCTTGAAAACACCCTTTGGAAGATACAGCTTCTTTTTAGGGAGATTATCTTCGAGACTCAATGCCGTGATCTGAGGAATCGCAAATAACAAGGTTCCAAGAATTAGGTTCAGAGTTGAACCAACAAATGGTGCCGCCATAATGAAGAAAACAAAGATTTTGAAGGCTAGAGAGCGGATCTTTTGAGATTGTGATGGTTTTTTGATCTCTACATGAAGTGCACGCAGACGCATTGGATAGTGCTCGACAGCGATATCTTCTAAGGCGACACGAATCAATAAGAGGCCTGCGGCAAAGAAGGCTAACTCTGTGCCGTATTCAGTGATCGGAAGTTCTAGGCGGGCTAAACCGTTCATAGCCGCAACCATCTTTGTAATTACCCAGAAAGTGAGCAGGGTACCGAGGGCATAATCTGTAATCCGTTCCCACATATCATCTTGGGTGCGTATCAGTCGCCGGAAAGGTCGGAAAGCACTGGCAAGTAAAGCTGGTGCAAAGAATAAAACCATGACACCGATAGTGGTGAGAAGTTCGGGGCGATTAGTAATGTTTCCAGTTAGTAAGGCCAGCACAAAGAAAGTAAAACCAGCTACAAAGCCCGCAAATGCATCAAAGATGGCGATCGCCATGATCGCAGCAACAATTATCCAGACTGGTGGTAATGCCTGTCCACCAGTATTAAAAGAAGCGATTACTCCGAGAATGAATCCAATTGGTATTAGTAGCGCAGCAAATGATCCGACAATTGCACGTACAGTGTTTCCATCTTGAATCGTGCGTGTTAGCAATGGTGAAAATCGATTAAATCGGTGAGCAAGGGCTACAAATGCAAAATCTGTGTCATCAGTAAATCTATTGTCCCATGTATTGGATAAATCTCCCTTGCCAGGTTCATCTTTCAAGAGTTTAAGTGCGCCCGATGAAACAGATTGCATCGATTCTTGCTCTGCCTCTTCATCGCTTTGCTTTTCATTACGCTTAACAGAAGTTAGTGCGGCAAGGGCCGCAAAAGCAGCCAGTTGTAACCCTTTTGTCGTTTCGGAGTCGCTCAGTGGATCATAGGGTTGTAAAGCTGTCTCAATAACCTTGGCAGGTTCTTCCTCCGGTGCAACAGGCGATGGCTCTTCCACTGGCGCAACAGGGGATGGTTCCTCCTCAAGGTTGAGATTAGGACATTTGTTATCCCACTGAACCACACCCTCTTCATCCTTACAGAACTCAATCTCTTTTTGACTTACTGTTCCATTATCGTCATACACCTCGATGGTAATTGAGTGAAACCCTGGTGGAACATCATCTGGGATTTCGATATCTAAATCTTCAGCTTCTGCTTGAGTTAATCGATCAATAACTACTTTTTTATCCACTGAATGCGCCGGCAGGACTGCGAAATTCAGAAAGAGTAAGGTGAGTAAAAGTAGTTTTCGAATCATGGCTTTGGCCTCACATTGATGGTGACCTTGACCTTTTGGCCAGGCTTTAAACCAGTAACAGTTGCAGTTGCTGAATTCTTTTTAGTTGATGTGCTTGGTTTTGTTGAAGTTACCGCCTTGGATGGAACCTTTGCCGCAGCTTCCTTAGCTGCAGTTGCAACCTTTGCTGCAACAACAGCCGCCGCGGCAGCTTTTACCGCCGCGGCAGTTTTGGTCACAGATTCACTCTTTACTGCAACCGCTTCTGCTGCTTGAACCTCTGCTTCTGCTTTTGTGCTCTCTGCTATCTTTGCTGCGACTTCTTGTGTTGCTGCAGCGCTCTCGGCCTTGGTATCCGCTTCTTCTGAAATCTTCTGTGCTTGTGTAATTCGTACCGTTAACTCTTCAATCTTCTTTTCAATTTCAGAGCGAATAGTTGAATCCGTTGCTTTGACTGCCTGATCTGCCAAATTTGCCTTCTCTTCGAGGGCTTTAAGTAGAGCCTCTGATGCAATCTTTGCTCCAGTAGTGGCAGATATTTTCTCAGCAGTTGCTTTTGCAAACTCATCTGCTGCAATCTTTGCGAGTGCAGCAGAGGCCGCTGCCTCTTTTTGCTCGGTAGCAATGCGTTCGGCAGTGTCAGATGCTGCTTTCTGAGCCGCAGTTGCAGCTGCCCTGGCTTCAACCGCCTTGGTTGCTGCCAATGCGGCCGCATCATTTGCTGCAGCCTTGGCAGCTGCCGCGATTGCATTTGCCTGAGCCTGTGTCTTAGCCGCAGCAGTCTTAGAGTTCAAAGAGTTAATTGCAATATCGACCTGTTTGTTTGCATTTGCAGCTGCGTTCTGCGCAGCTGCTGCTACTTGCGCAGCCTTTACCGCTGCCTTTACCGCCGTGGCCGCATCGGCTACCGCCTTTTGTGCAGACTTGGTAGTGGTCGCCTTTGTAGCAGCAGATGCCAAAGAGTTTTTAAGGACGGTGGCAGCGGTAGTTGCAGCTTTGTCAGCTGCTGCTTGTGCATCTGCAGCAGCCTTTGCCTGGGTTGCTGCCGCCAAAGCAGCGGCATCTGCTGCGATCTTTGCAACTTCCGCGGCAGCTGCTTTTTCAACCGCAGCTTTCGCGGCGATTATCGCCGCCTCTGCCTCTGCTTTTGCTTTAAGACTTGCAGCGTTTGCCGCTGCATCTGATTTCAATTTTTCTGCGGCCGCTTTCTCTGCAGCAATTCGAGCTGCCTCCTCTGCTGCTTTCTTATCAGCTAACGCTTTCGCTTCTGCAGCAAGTCGTGCAAGTTCAGCGATTCGCGCAGCTTCTGCTTCTGCGGCC
>JBIKXW010000051.1:0-9181 GCA_044355565.1 Candidatus Planktophila sp.
GGCAATTGCCATCGTGCGTTTTGATAGCACTTGGTTCTCCTTGTCATGCGTGGGTGTAGTGATGGTGGTTGTTTACAGCTTTCGAGAAGACGCTCCCTGGGCGAAGAGTTTTGAATGGACTTTGAAGCTTGCTCTCTGGATCTTGGGTGTAAGAACCTTTGTAGGGATAGCGATAGGTGTGCCGATTCCTGGTACGGAGCTCTTCAAACTTCCTGTTCTTCCCTTACCTTCTTGGATGCCGGGAATTCGAATCGGTGGTGCGGTTACTTGGGAGAGATTGTCATCTTCATTAACCGAGGGACTGCTCATCTGCTCCATCATTCTCATCTTTGGTGCGGCGGCATCGCTAACTAGCCCACACCGACTTCTTCGAGTACTACCGATTTACATTTACGAGTTCGCTGTTGCAGTTGTCATCGCAACATCGGTATTGCCTCAGCTTGTCGGTTCAGTCAAGAGAATTCGAATGGCCCAACGTTTGCGTGGGCAAAACACACGTGGATTCACTTCGTGGAAACGAGTTGCTATTCCCTTGCTTGAAGAATCACTTGCCAGATCTTTAGATTTAGCAGCTGCGATGGATAGTCGTGGATACGGTGTAAGCAAGAAACGCTCCCGCTACCGACCTTTTTCATGGCGCTTTAAAGATTCACTTGTTGTGCTTTCTGCTATCGGACTGGTCGTGATTTCATGATCAAGTTTTCCAATGTTTCCTTGATTTATCCAAACTCAACAAGAACTGTTCTGGAAGATCTCAACCTGACAATTGCAGAAGGAGAGTTGGTGTTGGTGATCGGCCCCACGGGATCTGGTAAATCCTCGCTGCTTAGATTGATTAATGGTCTAGTCCCCCATCACACAGGTGGCATTCTTGTCGGGGATGTAAGTGTTGATGGCGTATCAACACAATTGAGTAAACCGGGCGGCATGGCTCATCTGATCGGAATCGTTGGTCAAAACCCAGCAAATGGCTTTGTTGCAGACACAGTTGAAGAAGAACTTGCATTTGGTATGGAGGTTCTCAACCTTCCCAATGATGTGATGCGCAAACGTGTTGAGGAGATACTTGATCTTCTCGGTCTTGCAACGTTACGCAATAGATCGATCGCGACCTTAAGTGGCGGCGAGCAACAGAGAGTTGCAATTGGTGCAGCTTTGGTTACCCATCCGAAGGTTTTGGTTTTGGATGAGCCAACTAGCGCATTAGATCCCGTAGCTGCAGAAGAGGTTTTATCGATCCTGCATAGGTTGGTACATGACTTAGGTCTGACAGTTGTGATTGCAGAACACAAACTTGAACGAGTAATTCAATTTGCTGATCGAATCCTTTACATCAACGGAGATGGTGCGGCTAATGTAGGAACACCTGAAGAAATATTGATGAACTCCCCCATTGCACCTCCCATAGTGCACTTAGCCAGAGCGTTAGGGATGAAGGAGATTGGTGTAACTGTGCGCGAAATGCGCAGAATGACTACGGATATCCGAGGCATTAAAACTTCCGAACCAGTTGCAGCTTTATCGAAGCGCACGGAGGCGGTGATCTCCTTTGAAAAACTTACCGTTTCTTATGACAATCAAATCGCACTCAATAGCGTTTCCGCCACAATTTTCGCCGGTGAAATCGTGGCGGTGATGGGCAGGAACGGAGCTGGAAAGAGTTCACTGCTAAAGACATTAGCAGGAGTCAATCGGCCAAACCATGGAACAGTTTCTTTACTTGGAAATGAACCATTTACTCTTCATGGCAAGAAGCGCAGAGAATCGATCGGCTTTATTCCACAAGAACCTAGCGATCTCTTGTATGGGCAATCTGTGAAAATAGAGTGTGAACAAGCCGATCGCGATAACGAATTAGTTGAGGGAACTTCATATGAAGTTCTACAACAACTCGTTCCCGGTATATCGCTATCTACTCATCCACGTGATTTATCAGAAGGTCAACGCCTTGGCCTAGCTCTAAGCGTTGTACTTTCTTCAAATCCAGCTATCTTAATTTTGGATGAACCAACACGTGGGCTGGACTATGAGGCAAAGAGTGAGCTCACACGGATGTTAATTAAATTTGCTTCAACCTTTGGCAAGGCTGTCTTGCTTGCGACCCATGATGTAGAACTTGTAGCAGAGCTTGCTAGCCGAGTTATCTTCATCGCTGATGGAGATATCGTGGCAGATGGATCAACCTTGGATGTGTTGCTTTCCTCACCAGCTTTTGCACCACAGGTAGCAAAGGTGATGGCACCACAACCATGGCTAAGTGTTAAGGATGTAGTTGCCGCGATTGAAAGCGCTCAATGAAAACGACAGCGGATGTAATTTCCTTCTCCCGCAGAACTACTTTTGTCCTGTGCGTTGCCTCATTATTGAGCGCAGCTGGATTTCTGTGGCCTTTCTTCTTTGTTGGTAAAAATCTTCCGCAAACTCAACTATTTTTTTGGGGTGCAATGGCTTTCTCTTTGGTCGCAGTGGTTCTCCAAATCTCGAGCCAGCAATTAGATGCAAAATCTGTGGCTTTACTAGGGGTTTTATCTGCACTTATCGCAGCTCTGCGACCGCTTGGTGCTGGCGCTGTTGGAATTGAACCGATGTGGTTCGTGCTGATACTAAGTGCTCGTGTTTTTGGTGCATCTTTTGGTTTTCTCCTTGGAATGATTTCGATGTTTGTCTCTGCGCTGATGACTGGAGGGGTCGGTCCCTGGCTTGGTTACCAGGTTTTTGCAGCAGCATGGATCGGCTTGCTTGCAGGATCATTGCCCAAGAAAACACGTGGTGGTTATGAGATTCTGATGTTGATTTGCTACAGCATCTTTGCCGCTGGATTGTTTGGCATCTTGATGGATCTGCAATTTTGGCCCTGGGCGCTTGGTTCAAGTACCCAATTGTCATACCTTCCCAATGGGGATCTTTCCGAGAATGTAGCTCGCTTTATAACCTTTCACTTCGCCACTGCAATGGCTTGGGATGTGCCACGGGCGATCTTCACCAGCACTCTCATCGCATTTACCGGAGGTGCGGTTCTTTCAGCGCTTCGTAGAACTCATACTCGGGCCGCTTTTATGGCACCGATAATCTTTAGCGAACGTGTGAGGCAACAAAAGGAAGTTTAACAACCTCACATTGGGATTCGCGTCCACGTATGTCAATGATAAGAGTCTGGCCAATGTGAATATCAGATTGCAAAAGCGCTAGACCGATACCGACCTTTAAGGTTGGTGAAAATGTACCGCTCGTAACTTCACCGATGGCGATTCCATTCAAATCTTTAACAACCATTCCAGCTCGTGGGATTCCACGGTCAAGAGATCTCAGTGCATAACTTTTGCGTGAGACACCTTTTTCTCTTTGACCTTTAAGAATTTCAGAGCCAAAGAAACTATCTTTTTTCCAGCCAATCGCCCAGCCAGCACTTGCTTCAATCGGGGTAATCTGCAGACTGAGTTCATGGCCGTGCAATGGATAACCCATCTCTGTTCTTAATGTGTCACGTGCCCCTAATCCGCACACTAAGCCGCCCATTGATGCAATTACAACTGTTATTGCATCCCAAACGTGCGATGAATCCTCAACCTTTGGCAGAAGTTCAAAACCTAACTCTCCGGTGTATCCGGTACGACACACAATGACATCTGCTCCAGAGATCTTTACATTGGTAAAGGCCATGTAATCGATCTCGGTTACGACTCCTAGTTGTTCCAACACTTGCGGTGCAAGCGGACCTTGAATCGCTAGAACCGCAAAATCATTGTGCAGGTTCTTTACCTCAATACCTGCCGGTGCCTGCTCCTGCAAAACCTTGACCACATCAGATGTATTGGAGGCGTTAGGAACTAAAAAGAAATCATCAGATGAGTTTCGGTAAGCAATCAGGTCATCAATTACTCCTCCATCGGGAGTACAAAGCATGGTGTATTGAGCCGAGCCATCCCCAATTTTGTTCAGATCATTTGTGAGACAGCGGTTGAGGAAGGCTAACGACCCTTCGCCCTTAACGGAGGCTTTTCCAAGATGGGATACATCAAAGAGACCAACCCGTTCTCGAACCGCAGCATGCTCGGCCAAAACTCCAGCCCCTGGATACTCAATCGGCATCATCCAGCCACCAAAATCGGCCATCTTTGCGTTGCGGGCTAGATGTTTGTCATTAAGTGGGGAGCTCTTCATTGTGCAAACCTACCAAGAGTTCTATTACGCTTCAGGGTATGAGCACATTAAAGATTTCAGATGGCGTCGTTAAAGATGAGGTTTTGGTCCTTGGGCTAGCTTCAACAAATTCAAAGGGTGGCCTAGCGATCGAAACCGGCGACATGGCGATCGATACCAAAACAGTTCTTGCACAACTTGCGGACATGGGCGCAACTGGAAAGTTTGATGAAGTTATCAAGGTACCTGGAACCCATGTTCGTTTATTGGTTTTCACGGGTCTTGGAAGTAAATCAGCGCAGTACTCACATGAAACTTTACGCCGTGCATCAGGTGCAGCTTCACGCGCACTTGCCGGCAACTCTTCAGCAACATTTTCTCTGCCTGCAAAAACGGTCCAAGAGGTTGCAGCTGTCGCAGAAGGTGCAGCGCTAGGTGCTTACTCATTTACAGAGTTTCGCGGTTCAACAAAGGCGGATTTCAAAGCCCCACTAAAGGCGATCACCATTCATACAAAACTTTCATCGTCGGCAGAGGCAAAGTCAGCGGTTTCACGTGCGGCAATTGTTGCTAAGTACACATACTTAGTCCGGGATTTAATTAATACCCCACCAAGCCACTTAACGCCTGATTCATTTACAAAGAAAATGTCTGCGGTTGTTAAGGCCGCCGGCGGGGCTAAAGCTGGATTGAAGATTCAGATTTGGGATGAGAAACAACTTAAAGCTCAAGGTTTTGGTGGAATTATCGGTGTAGGTCAGGGCTCTGCCAATCCCCCACGTTTACTGCATATTTCTTATACACCAAAGGGTAAAGATTTCAAACGTTATGCCTATGTTGGAAAGGGAATCACCTTTGATACTGGTGGCTTGGCGCTAAAGCCGGCTGCTGGCATGGAAGCAATGAAATCAGATATGAGCGGAGCCGCAGCGGTGAGCGCAGCGGTAGTTGCCATTGCAGAGTTACAACTCAATGTTGCTATCGATGCTTGGGCTCCACTTGCAGAGAATATGCCCAGCGATACAGCAACACGTCCAAGTGACATCATCACAATCTTTGGTGGAAAAACAGTTGAAGTTCTAAATCCCGATGCTGAAGGTCGTTTAGTTCTGGCTGATGCATTAATGAAGGCGCAGAGCTCAAAGAATAAGTTGGATGGAATTGTTGATGTCGCGACGCTGACTGGTGCGCAAGTTGTTGCATTAGGAACCCGTACAAGTGCGGTCATGACAAACAACCAAGAGTTCAGTGATGCCTTCATGAAGGTCACCGCCCTCAGTGGAGAGCAGTTCTGGCCTATGCCATTGCCGGAAGAGCTTCGCGCCTCGTTGGACTCACCCGTTGCCGATCTAGCAAATATCGGAGATCGCATGGGTGGCATGTTGGTTGCTGGCCTATTTTTGAAGGATTTCGTCGCTGCAGATATGCCTTGGCTTCATTTAGATATTGCTGGACCTGCCTATAACGAGGCTAAACCCCACGGCTACACACCAGTGGGCGGCACAGGTATCTCCCTACGCTCACTTGTGACATTGGCTGAGCAGGGGTAGCCCTGTCCTGTGCATTGGGAAGTTTCACCCTCTTTGGGGCAAGATAGGCACCTAGCCCGCATGGGCTCATGAAGGGAGCCGTTTAGTGTCTCAATTTGATCTCGTCATCCTTGGTGGAGGTAGTGGTGGATACGCCGCTGCCCTTCGTGGCGCGCAGCTTGGTTTAAGCGTGGCCTTGATCGAAGCGGACAAGGTCGGCGGAACATGTCTTCATCGTGGGTGTATTCCTACTAAGGCTCTTTTGCACGCGGCTGAGATCGCCGATGGCGCTCGCGATGGTTCTCACTTTGGAGTGAAGTCAACCTTTGATGGCATTGATATGGCCGGAGTTAACTCCTATAAAGATGGAGTCATTAACAAACTGCATAAAGGTTTGTCGGGTCTAGTTAAGTCTCGCAGCATTACTTATGTTGAAGGATACGGAAAGCTAGTTTCAAAGGACACAGTAGAGGTCAACGGAACCCGCTACACAGGTAAGAATGTCATTCTTGCAACAGGTTCTTATGCAAAGACCCTTCCAGGTCTTGAGATTGATGGTGAAAAAATCATCACATCGGATCATGGAACAAAGATGTCCTACGTGCCAAAGAGCGTCATCGTTTTAGGTGGCGGAGTTATTGGTTGCGAGTTCGCATCTGTCTGGAAATCATTTGGTTCTGAGGTAACAATCATTGAAGGGCTGCCACATCTAATTGCACTTGAAGATGAGTCTTCAAGCAAGCAACTCGAGCGAGCGTTCCGTAAGCGTGGAATCAACTTTGAGCTCGGTGTTCGCTTTAAATCTGCCGAGAAAACTGGCGATGGGGTAACTGTCACCCTTGAAGATGGAAAGACATTTACCGCAGAGATCCTGATGGTCTCTGTAGGTCGTGGCCCAGTCTCTGCAAATATCGGATATGAGGAGCAGGGCATCGCAATGGATCGTGGCTACGTTCTTGTTGATGACAAATGCCGCACAAATGTTCCAGGTATATGGGCTGTGGGCGACTTGATTCCAACATTGCAGTTAGCACACGTTGGTTTTGCTGAAGGAATTTTGGTCGCTGAAGAAATCGCCGGCTTAAACCCTCGTGCAATTAACTACGATGGAATTCCACGTGTTACATACTCAGATCCAGAGGTTGCATCTGTTGGCTTAACAACGGCTGAAGCGAAGAAGCGCGGCCATGATGTAGTTGAACTTAGTTATGACTTGGCTGGAAATGGAAAGGCGCAAATCCTTAACACCGCAGGCTCAATCAAACTTGTTGCACAAAAGGATGGTCCAGTACTTGGAATCCATATGGTTGGTGCACGCGTAGGTGAACTCCTTGCAGAAGCAGAATTGATTTATAACTGGGAGGCTCGCGCTAGTGATGTCGCTCCATTGATCCATGCACACCCAACACTGTCAGAGGCAATGGGCGAAGCTCATATGGCACTTGCAGGCAAACCGCTTCACGCACACGGATAACCAAGGAGAGAAATAAATGACATTCTCAGTAACGATGCCAGCACTTGGCGAAAGCGTTAGCGAAGGCACAGTCACTCGTTGGTTAAAAGCCGAAGGTGATCATGTCAATGTTGATGAGCCGCTCCTAGAAGTTTCAACCGACAAGGTTGATACAGAGATCCCTTCGCCAGTTTCCGGAACTCTGCAAAAGATTGTTGTACAGATTGATCAAACCGTTCCTGTTGGAGCAGAGCTTGCAATAATTGCAGACGGTGCAGCCACATCAACGCCAGCACCTGCAGCACCCGTTGCTGCACCAGTAAGTGAAACACCTGCGCCAGCACCAGTTGCTGCCGCACCTGTAACTCCTCCTCCAGCTCCAGCTGCGCCAGCAGCACCAGCTCCTGTAGCAACTGGTGCTGGAACTGTCATCACAATGCCAGCACTTGGCGAGAGCGTTTCTGAAGGAACGGTCACACGTTGGCTTAAGAATGTTGGAGATTCAGTTGCAGTTGATGAAGCCCTACTAGAAGTTTCAACGGACAAAGTTGATACAGAGATTCCTTCCCCTGTTGCAGGAACACTTCTTGCGATCGATGTTGCAGTTGATACAACTGTTCCAGTCGGTGCGCGTCTTGGATTAATCGGTGCTGCCGGTGGAGCGGTTTCTGCTCCTGCAACACCAGCAACACCTGCACCAGTCGCCGTGGCTGCACCAACTCCATCTCCTGCACCTGTTGTTGCTGCACCTGTTGTTGCTGCACCGGTAACACCACCACCTGCACCTGCTGCTCCAGCAGCAGCGGTTACACAACCTGCAGATGCTTATGTCACTCCCCTTGTTCGTAAACTTGCATCAGAGCTTGGTGTCAATCTTGCTCAGGTAAAGGGAACAGGAATTGGTGGAAGAATTCGTCGCGAAGATGTTGAGGCTCAAGCCCGTCCTGTCGCTACTGTTGCAGCTGCTGCGGTTGTTACAACACCATCTGTAGCTAAGCCACCTGTTGTGGCGGTATCTCCTCTTCGCGGAACTACGGTGACAATGTCACGACTTCGCAAAGTTATTGCTGCGCGAATGGTCGAGTCACTTCAGGTCAGCGCTCAGCTGACTACTGTAGTTGAGGTAGATGTAACAAAGATTGCACGGTTACGTGATCGTGCAAAGGCTAGTTTCGAAGCCAATGAAGGAGTAAAGCTCTCCTTCCTTCCATTCTTTGCAGTTGCTGTATGTGAAGCGCTTAAGCAGCATCCAGTCCTGAACTCATCTGTTGAAGGTGATCAAATTACGTATCATGCCGCAGAGCACCTAGGTGTAGCCGTTGATACAGAGCGCGGTTTACTTGTTCCGGTCATTGCAAATGCCGGTGATCTGAACATGGGTGGTATAGCACGAAAGATCGCTGACCTTGCTGCTCGCACAAGAGATAGCAAAGTAACTCCAGGCGAACTTGGTGGCGGAACATTCACTCTGACAAACACAGGCAGTCGCGGTGCTTTGTTTGATACTCCCATTATTAATCAACCTCAGGTAGCAATTCTTGGCCTCGGAGCGGTTGTAAAGCGTCCCATGGTTGTACGTGGTGAAGATGGTGGCGAAACTATCGCTATCCGTTCGATGGTGTACCTAGGTTTGTCCTATGACCACCGTGTTGTAGATGGTGCAGATGCTGCACGATTCCTAGTTACTTTGAAGGAGCGCCTCGAAGGTGGCGCCTTTGAATCTGATTTAGGTCTATAACTATTCATGTCAGTTCCTCAACGCATTGCAATCACTGGTGCATCCGGATTAATCGGTACTGCATTAGTTGGTCACCTCAAAGCTGAGGGCCACACTGTTCAGCGTTTAGTGCGTCGTGCTCCAGTTGGTGCAGATGAAGTGCAGTGGGATCCACAAACAGGGTTTGTCGATTTGGAACCTTTGCGCGGAGTCGACGCGGTTATTCACTTAGCAGGCGTTGGTGTTGGAGATAAGCGCTGGAACAAAAAGTACAAAGGTGAGATTCTCAATTCACGACTACTAGGAACAACTGCAATTGCAAAGGCAGTTGCCGAGTTGCAA
>JBIKXW010000052.1:0-8982 GCA_044355565.1 Candidatus Planktophila sp.
CGGTTTTGATGAGTGGTTGACCGCCCTTGAGCGAGGAATTGCAGCACATCATGCGGGTTTGTTGCCAAGTTTCAAAGGAGCTGTTGAAGATTTATTCCAGCGAGGTTTGGTAAAAGCGGTTTTTGCTACAGAGACACTGGCGCTTGGAATTAACATGCCAGCTCGAACCGTAGTCTTGGAAAAACTCATCAAGTTCAATGGTGAAGCTCATGTTCCAATTACTCCAGGGGAGTACACACAGTTAACTGGTCGAGCTGGTCGACGAGGAATCGATATTGAGGGCAATGCGGTTATCCAATGGTCACCAACGGTTGATTCAGCCTCAGCTGCTGGACTTGCATCGACGCGTACATATCCTTTGCGCTCATCCTTTTCTCCTACTTACAACATGGCAATTAATCTCATTTCACGCTTTGGGCGGGAGACTGCTAGGAGATCGTTGGAGTCCTCCTTTGCACAGTTCCAGGCCGATCGCGCAGTTGTCGGGCTAACCCGCCAGGTTAGAAAAAATGAGGCGCTCATCGAAGAGTTAATGCGAGATGGGCAATGTCATCTCGGTGACTTTGCCGAGTATGTGCGACTTCGTCGATCGATCAAAGAGGTTGAAGTTTTACTGAGCAGAAGAGACCAGAGAAAAACCTTTGATAACCGGCAAAGAGGACATTTAGAGGGGGAACTATCAGATCTGCGCAAGAGCTTGAAGGCCCATTCGTGTCATGGGTGTGCAGATCGAGAGGAGCATGCACGTTTAGTTGAGAGGGCTGGTCGCCTTACTCGCGAGAATGATGGATTAACAACTCGAGTGGAAAACCGTACACATGTCATTGCGAAGACCTTCGATCAAATTTGTCAGGTGTTAGACCATCTTCAATATATCGATGGAGAAAAACCAACGGTCCAAGGAAAGATACTTACCAAGATATACGCAGAATCAGATTTACTTCTTACTGAATCGATTCGACGTGGTCTGTTGGATGATCTCAATGCGACCGAACTGCTATCTGTGGTTTCGTGCATGATCTTTGAATCACGATCACAAGAAAACTTAGCGCCTAAACTTCCAAGTCAAAAAGTGACTTCAACCCTGACTGAAATAATCTCACTGTGGGCAGCCTTGGAAAAGATAGAAAATGACTTTGGGGTCAAGACGCAACGAGAACCCGATGCAGGTTTTTGCTTTATCTCCTATAAGTGGGCCAGTGGAAACTCTCTCAATAGTGTGCTCAAGGGTAGCGACATGTCAGTAGGAGATTTTGTCCGCTCCACAAAGCAGTTAGTAGATCTTCTCAATCAAATTGGCGGTGCGAGTGAAAAACTTCGTCCAGTCTGTAAGGATGCGGTCAAGCGAATTGATCGTGGGGTAGTGGCCTATTTAATGGGGGATGTATGACCTTAATGCTTTTAGATAGCGCATCCCTTTGGTACCGAGCGTATTACGGAATGCCAGACACATTGTTGGCACCCGATGGAACTTCAGTAAATGCTATTCGCGGATACATAGACATGACCGCACGTTTAATGAATGTCTACAAACCTGATCGTCTTGTGGCATGCCTTGATGGAGATTGGCGACCAAGCTGGCGAGTAGATATTTTTCCAGAGTACAAAGCAAACCGATTAGAGGAGGAAGGCGAGGAAGAGGAAGAGCCTGAAACTCTTACACCTCAGATTCCGATTCTTCTGGATTTGCTGGATCTCTTTGGAATTCCTGTCGTTGGTGTTGATGATTATGAAGCCGATGATGTTATGGCCACATATGCAGAGATTGAAAAGGGCCCGATTCGCATCGTGACCGGCGATAGAGATTTGTTCCAGATGGTTGATGACAAGCGGGATATCAAAGTTGTCTATCTAGCAAAGGGGATTTCACAACATGACTTGGTAGACATTAAGTATGTTGCTGACAAGTATTTAATACCAGGGGATCGCTACGATCTTTTTGCAATGTTTCGCGGAGATCCTTCAGATGGATTGCCGGGCGTTAAGGGAATCGGAGAAAAAGGCGCGGCGGTTATTGCAAACAATTTCGCTACTGTTGAGGATGCTTTAGCTGCTGCACTGGAGGAGCACCAATCCCTGCCACCAGCACTTGCCAAGAAAATCATTGCTGGGGCTGATTATTTGAAGATTGCCCCCAAGCTGGTTCGAGTAGCACGAGATGCGCCATTGCCAAAAGTTGATCTAACGCTTCCAACAGCACCATCTGATCTGTCTTCTATCTACCAATTCAAGGAGCGTTACGCATTAGGTGCGAGCGTTGATCGCTTGATCAGTGCATTGGGTTGGTAGCTCTTTTACTTTCGGCACTATCTGGGGCTCTCCTTTCCACAGCCTATGAACCGGTGGGGAAGTGGTGGGTCGTCCCTATCGCTCTTGCAATTCATATGTATGCCTTATCTACTTCATCCAAAAAACTCGCATCCTCATTTGTCTTTGCATTGACTCTGAATCTCATTGTTTTACATTGGAGTAGCACCTTTGTTGGGTCGGTTCCATGGGTGGTTTTGGCGATCGGTTTGTCACTTTTTTACTTACCATTGACACTTGTTTCAAAATGGGGAATGCCCGCATACCCACTGATTTTCATTCTCTTGGAAGAGCTTCGCAATAGATTTCCATTTGGGGGATTTGGGTGGGTCCGAATTGCCTACACGCAAGCTGATGCACCGTATTCAAAGATCGCAGCTATTGGCGGAGCATCAGCGTTATCAGCTCTAACTCTTCTGATGGCATTGATACTCTTTTTTGGTTCACGACGGAAAATTTCGCCGATAACATTCATACCATTTCTGTTTCTTCTGGTTCCCGTAAATTTGTCGACAACCAGTAACGCAACGGTTTTGATGATTCAAGGAAATGTTCCTCAACTTGGTTTGGATTTTAACTCCCGGGCAAAAGCGGTTTTCAATAATCACTTTGAAAGGACACAAACAGAGTTAGCAAAGGATCCCAATGTCGACTTCATTCTCTGGCCGGAGAATTCAGTTGATGTGGATCCATTCCTGAACAAAGATGTAAATGCATCGCTGAACACCATCCAGCGACCTTTGATTATCGGCGCGATCCTTAACAAGGGAAATTCTGTGTACAACACCTCGATTTTGTGGGATGAGGTGCTCCCTGATACCTATTTCAAACAACACCTAACACCCTTTGGTGAGTACATTCCTTTACGTTCTTTGGCCAGGATCGTTTCACCCTTAGTTGATGATGTTGAAGACTTTTCGCCAGGAAATGGGAGTAAAACCTTTTCAATTGGCGAAATTAAGGTAGCTCCAGTGATCTGCTTCGAACTGATCGATGATGAACTGCTGCAACAAGCTGCAGCGGGTTCAAATCTTCTGGCTGTTCAGACCAACAGTGCAACCTTTGGAATGTCGGCTGAATCAGCCCAACAATTGTCGATAACGAGAGTTCGAGCTATAGAACATGGCCGAAACATCGCCTCAGTTTCAACCACCGGATATTCAGCGGTTATTGACCACACCGGAGAGGTTCTCCAACAAACATCGATGGGCACCGCTGAAACGATTCGAGCTGAGATTGGACTCATTGAGGGTCAAACACCAAGGGATGCTGCGGGTGATTGGGCGCTCATTGGGGTTCTGGTAGCGCTCCTTATGGTTGCCCGCCGAGCCTACATATAACGCCGATAAGTTACATTATGTAAAGTAACAAAGGTAGATCTGAGCGTGAAATTCGCCAGAACCCCCTATCGATACTCATCTATCGGCGTGCAAGCGCAGACCAGGTTTCGATCTCCGTGAGCACCATCGATACGTGATACCGGTGGCCAGTACTTCATTCGGGAACCGATTGATTCACCCGCGACCAGACCATCCAGGGCTACCGGGTAGCCACCCACTTCACGGCTGTATCCCCTATCCCAATCCGAGGTAACCACGGATAGGGCTGTGTGAGGCGCATGGCGCAGCGCTGAGGCTTCAAGGGAGATCTTTGCAGCAATGATCTCTTGAATCTCAGCTCTAATTGAAACCATCGCATCGATAAAGCGGTGGATCTCGGAGATATCTTCAGACTCTGTGGGTTCAATCATCAGGGTTCCTGCAACCGGAAAGGACATCGTTGGTGCATGGAAGCCGTAATCCATCAACCTCTTGGCAATGTCATCAACTGTTACACCTGAATCCTTGGTGATTCCGCGAATATCCAAGATGCATTCGTGGGCAACGCGTCCATTAGCACCGGTGTAAAGGACAGGGTAGGAATCCTGCAATCTGGCTGCGATGTAGTTTGCAGACAAAATAGCAACCTGTGTTGAATGGGTTAAGCCTTCTCCCCCCAACAAACGGATATAGGCCCAGGAAATTGGCAAGATACTTGCCGATCCATATGGTGCAGCAGAGATTGGACCCGGACCTGTTGCAGGACCAGCTAACTCATCTAATGGATGATTTGGTAAAAACGGCGCTAGATGTGCGCGTGCAATAACAGGGCCAACACCAGGGCCTCCTCCACCATGTGGAATTGCAAAAGTTTTGTGCAGGTTTAAGTGAGAAACATCAGCACCAAACTTTCCAGGTTGAGAAACACCAACGAGTGCATTCAAATTCGCTCCATCCACATACACCTGACCGCCCGCGTTATGAATTAGCTCGCAAATCTCTGATACCGCTACTTCGAAGACGCCGTGCGTTGAAGGGTATGTAATCATCAACGCAGCTAAAGCAGCTCCATGCTCTGTGATCTTGGCTTTAATGTCATCGACAGAGACATTTCCATTCTCATCACATTCAATAACGACTACCTTCATACCTGCCATTACAGCTGAAGCGGCGTTAGTGCCATGTGCACTTGATGGAATCAAACAGATATTGCGACCTTGGTCTCCACGAGAGTCATGGTAATTACGAATTGCAAGTAAGCCCGCGAACTCCCCTTGGCTACCCGCATTTGGTTGAAGTGAGACCGCGTCATAACCGGTGATTGCCACCAACCAATCTGACAGCTGCTTAATCAACTTGCGAGTTCCTACCGTTTGATCAGCGGGTGCAAATGGGTGCAGTGAAGCAAACTCGGGCCAGGTGACCGCTTCCATCTCTGTTACAGAGTTCAACTTCATGGTGCAAGAACCCAATGGAATCATTGTTCTATCAAGGGCAAGATCTTTATCAGCCAAGTTGCGAAGGTAGCGCATCATGCCCGTTTCACTGTGATTAGTGTTGAAAACGGGGTGGGTTAAGTACTTACTAGTGCGTGCAAACTTTGTAGGAATATTCGCCCCTGTTGCATCCTGCAATCCTAAAATTTCTAGAACCTGAATAAATAATTCTTCTGTTGTTTCCTCATCAAATGCAACGCGAATTTCAGTATCGCTTACCTTTGCAAAGTTAATCCCCTGCGACTGGGCTTTCTCATGAATAGATTTTGCATCGTTAACAAATATATGCACCGTGTCGAAAACAACATCATCGTGATTACCTGTAGCAGCGTGAAGACGAGCGGCAAAGTTATGTACCCGTTCTGCGATCTGACGAAGACCCACTGGACCATGCCACATCGCGTAGAAGGCGCTCATGTTTGCAAGCAAAACCTGTGCGGTGCAAATATTTGAGGTCGCCTTATCGCGACGGATATGTTGTTCGCGAGTTTGCAGCGCCAAACGAAAAGCAGGTTTTCCAGTTGCATCAATACTCTGTCCAACAAGTCGTCCAGGCATAGATCTTTCAAGACCGGTGCGGACTGCTAAGAAACCTGCGTGTGGTCCACCAAAACCCATGGGCACGCCAAAACGTTGAGCTGTTCCAACTGCAATGTCGGCACCCCACTCCCCTGGAGCTTTCAACAGCGTTAGTGCAAGTAAATCAGTTGCAGCAATAACTAATGCATTACGTGAATGTGCATACTCTGCAAAGCTTGTGTAATCAATAACTGTTCCAGTTGTATCTGGATACTGAAGCAATGCTCCAAAAAACTCTCCATCAAAGCCATCGCGAACAACATGACCAGAGTCCACTTCGACAACGGTGATTCCTAGTGGCTTAGCGCGGGTTATCACAACCGCTTTAGTTTGAGGATGCACATGCTCTTCGATCAAGAAAACAGCATCATCGCTTAACTTGGATGCTCTACGGGCCAAGGTCATTGCCTCTGCCGCGGCAGTTCCTTCATCCAACATCGACGCGTTGGAGATATCCAAAGCTGTCAGTTCGCAAATCATTGTCTGAAAGGCAAAGAGCGCCTCAAGTCGACCTTGCGAAATCTCCGGTTGATACGGGGTGTATGCGGTGTACCAGGAAGGATTTTCTAAAACATTTCTCTTAACCACTGGAGGAACAATCGTGCCGTAGTAACCAGTACCGATTAGAGATCGGAAAACCTTGTTTTCAGAGGCGATAGAACGAAGCTCTGCAATTACCTGAACTTCACTCTTTCCTGAATCCAGCGCCTTTTCAATAACACCTTTAATCGCGATGTTTGATGGAACAACATCGCTGATGAATGAGGAAAGATCTGAGTAGCCCAGTGAGTTAAGCATCGCTGCCTCATCAACAGAGTTCGGGCCAATATGACGATTCTCAAATGAGCCAGACACGCAAACCCCTGTCGATAGTTAGTAGCAACTACTACAAGGCACACATGATACTTACAACGGTGTTATTACGCCCCTTTAACCTTGCGGCGCAGCGATAGCTCATCATTACCCTCGCCACCTGTCATACGACCATTTACTTCACCCTGAAGGAGAGATAGAGATCCCTCAACCTCATGCCATACCTTGCCCACTGCGATACCAAAGACACCTTGGCCGCCCTGCAAAAGATCGATAATCTCATCAGGGCTTGCGCACTCATAAATCGATGCACCATCACTCATCAAGGTAATGCGCTCCAACTCTGTAACTCCCCTGCTGCGAAGATGATCTACAGCGGTGCGAATATTTTGAAGTGATACTCCCGCATCCAATAAACGCTTAACAATCTTTAGCACCAAGATGTCGCGGAAGCCATACAACCGTTGTGTTCCAGAACCACTTGCAGTTCTAATACTTGGTTCAACTAATCCTGTACGTGCCCAGTAATCCAATTGACGATAGCTAATTCCAGCGGCAGAACAGGCTGTAGCGCCTCTGTAGCCGATTTCCATCTCTTCTGGGGACAAGGGGAAAGCTCATTTCTCTTGGGGAGTGAGATAAATGTACGGCCCTCGCTGTGGGTAAACAATGACCGACACGAAGCAAACCTCTACTAGAGGTTGAGAGTTTTCCCCTTTAGCCTGCGAAATCCTCTGGATTGATTTGATCTAAAAACTCTCGGAACTTCTCAACCTCTTGGTTCTCGCCATCCCCTTGAGGAATCTCCACACCGACCTCATTGAGCAGCTCCTCGGTGGCGAGGATGTTGCTGTGGGTGCGTAGCGCCAAAGCCACCGCATCTGATGGTCGAGACTCGATTGAAAGCGGCTCCCCCGAGGCATCACGAAGGTTCAGGGTTGAGTAGAAAACCCCATCCTTCAACTCAGTTAGGTGAACAGCGATCAAGGTTGCATCAAAGAGTTCGACCAGGTTTTTCATGAGATCGTGACTCAAAGGTCGTGGTGGCTCTACCCCTTGTTGCGCAAAGGCGATGGCGGTTGCTTCAACCGCACCCACCCAAATCGGCAAAAATCTGGTGCCATCAATCTCCTTCAGAAGAAGGATCGGCTGGTTGGAGGGCATCTCGACTCGAACGCCGATTACCTCCATTGGGATTAACATGCCAACTCTCTAAAGGAACAATTAGGCGCGAAGTCGGTTGAGGCCACCGCGGACGAGGGCTGCATGCAAACGAATCGACAGAGATGCAATCTCCTTCTGGACCTCTTCAGCGCGAGCCTTGGATTCAGCGCTCTTTTGACGGGTCAGCGGTGTGATGACCTGCTCGATCAAACCAATCTCACGATCTGCAGCTGATTTAAATGAGCGAAGGTGGCGGGGTTCAATTCCAAACCCACCCATCTCAGTTACCGCCTTCGCGATAGCCAATCCATCCCCATCGTAATGACGACCGCGAGGAGCGATTAATCCATATCCTTCAAGCTCTACTAATTGATCCTCGGCCAGACCACTATTTTTCAACAGCTCCTCACGAGATAGACGCATCTCGCTAACTTCACCAAATGTACTCGGTGCCATCTCGCCATCAATTGTTGCTAAGCCCAGAGTTGGGCGAGGTGCAGGAACGCCACCAACGGCGGCTGGCTGCAGTCCTCGATCGATCGCATCAAGGTTCTCCTTGATTACCTTGAGGGGCAGATACTGATCACGTTGTGCCAGCAGTACATAACGCAGACGCTCTAAATCTGAACTCGTGAACTTTCGATAACCAGATGGTGTTCGCTGTGGCTCGATTAATCCCTCAGATTCAAGAAAGCGAATCTTTGAAATTGTTATATCAGAGAAATCTCCACGCAAACGGTTAAGGACTTCACCGATGCTCAAATATGCGCGTGCTGGAACTGCCATGACTACTCCCCTAGTTTGAACTGACGAAAAGCAAGTGGAACTTACCTATTTGAAACTCATCACCAGAAACAAGTACATGCTCTGTGACAGAAATATTGTTGATGTAGGTTCCATTGAGAGAACCCTCATCCTTGAGAACAAAGTTATTGCCCTGCTTTGAAATTGTTGCGTGGCTTCGAGAAACCGTTACATCATCGAGAAAAATCGCACTTGTCCCAGAACGACCTACAGATGCACCTTCAGAGGTGATCAAAAACCGAGAGCCCTTATTGGCTCCGCGTGCGATGAGAACCATCGCTTTTTCGCCACCAGAGTTTTGAATCTCAGCAACTACAGCGCGATCCTCTGGGGAAAGTGAGGCGAGCTGTTCCTCTAAATGTTTTTCCGAAGTATTTGAAACCTCACGAAGACCGAGGTGAATAGTGGTAGTGAGTTCATTCTGAGATTGCTCTGCAGCCACTTCCCTACCTCCTCACCGTCAACTTAAGGGTGACACTAGAGAGTTAGAGAGATAAGGT
>JBIKXW010000053.1:0-8954 GCA_044355565.1 Candidatus Planktophila sp.
TTTCATCAGCCATATCTGCAACAACACCCATGTCATGGGTAATCAACAAGATTGCAGAGTTGAGCTTGTCTTTCAGACCGCGCATTAGGTCAAGAATTTCAGCTTGTACAGTCACATCTAGTGCTGTTGTTGGCTCATCTGCAACCAATAATGCTGGGTCGCACGCAAGTGCTTGTGCGATCATTGCGCGCTGGCGCTGTCCACCTGAAAGTTGGTGCGGATACTTATTGATGGATACTTCTGGATTTGGAATATCCACCATGGTGATCAGTTCCAAGGCACGTGCCTGTGCTTCCTTTGGACCCATATCAAAGTGATTGCGAAGTGTTTCGACAATCTGATATCCAATTGTGAATAGTGGATTTAGCGCGGTCATTGGCTCCTGGAAAATATATGCAACTTCTTTTCCACGGAATTGCTGCAGTACTGAAGCCTTTGCGTTGAGCATCTCTTCGCCCTTGACCTTAACGCTACCTGCCATTCGAGCATTTGAGGCAAGAAGTGACATTAGGCCCATTGCTGTTGTTGACTTGCCAGAACCTGATTCACCAACAATTGCGGTGACCTTGCCTGCGGCAAGTCCCAGGTTCATGTCGATAACAGCTGGATACCAAACTCCATCTACCCAAAAATCAACATTGAAATCAGAGACTTCAAGAACATTTTTTTCAGCCATGGTTACTCACCAGCCTTATTCTGAAGCTTCGCTTGAAGGCGATCCCTCTTAGTAATTCGACGTCGTTGACGTGGGTCAAATGCATCACGCAAGCCATCACCAATAAAGTTAACGCACAGCGCAATTGAAATAATGAAGAAGCCTGGCCACCAGAACAGCCATGGACGAGTTGTAAATGATGATTCGTATTGGCTAATCAGTAGACCTAGAGAAACATCTGGAGCAACAACTCCAAAGCCAAGGTATGACAGACCGGTCTCAGTCAAAATTGCACCAGCCATAATCAAAGTGATAACCACGATGATCTGTCCGACTGCGTTAGGTAAAATGTGCTTGAAGGTGATTCGAAGATTAGATGCCCCAGCCACACGCGCAGCATCGACAAACTCCATTTCACGCAATGATAGGAATTGGGCACGCACTAAACGAGCCAATCCTGTCCAGCCAAGAACTCCTAAGAACAGCGCTAGATACAGTGGGCCGACCTTACCTGCCGCCTTGCCAATAACAGCTGCGATAATGATTGTAGGAACTGTCTGGATGAAGTCAACTAGACGCATCAACACTGAGTCAATTTTCTTGCCATAAAAACCGGAGATAGATCCGACTACTACGCCAATAAAACCAGATACCGCACCGATAACAAACATGATCATCAATGAGCGACGCGTACCATTCATCACTAGTGCAAAGTAGTCGCGGCCGATGTCATCTTGGCCAAATGGGTGGGTTCCCATTCCAAAGGAAGCTGAAGTTGGGTCAAGTGACAAGGTGGGACATCCAGTGGTTCCACCTGGGCAATCTTCATAGCGAAGCTCTGGAATGTCTTCAACTGTCCACTTCCACCAACCTGGAATGCGGATAGGGCCTATCTTGGTATCAAGAGCGGTCATTACAAAGAGAAGTATGGATACAAAAGTTACCAGAGCAATTACGGCTGCACGGTGATGAAAAAAGCGGCGACGAACAATCTGACCTTGGCTTAAGCCTTCGACCTCTTTGTTAGCAATCGCATTTTCACCACCGGCCATGATTTCGCCAGTAGATTTTTCTTTACGTCCGAATAGTTTCATGGCTACTTGCCCAATCTAATACGTGGATCGAGAGCTGAATACACTAGGTCTGCAAGTAAATTTCCAAAGATAGTCAGGATAGCAAACAGCAAGGTAACACCCATCAACAAGTTGGGGTCGCCACCGTTTATCCCCCTAATAAATAAGGTTCCCATCCCTTGCCAGCCAAAGACGCGTTCTGTAATTACTGCGCCGCTAATTAAACCAAGAAACTCACCAACAAAAAGACTAGAAAGAGGCAACATTGTGTTTCTTAAGGCATGTCGAGTGATTACTTCTCGTTCATTGAGCCCCTTGGCTCTAGCAGTGCGGATGTAATCCTGATTGAGAACTTCCAATAACGCACCACGTGTGTAGCGGATCCAACCAGCCACGGAAATCAAAATCAACGCCAATGTTGGAAGGACCAAGTGCATGATGGTGTCCAAGTTATTGAGCCAGAAATCCTCAGTTACTAACTGATCTTTACGCTGCCCGTAGGTAGGAACTGGGCGGCGATTCACCGCATCAGTTGCAAAGTAGTCATCCCAACTCTGCATGATGCGATCAACTAAAATCAAAAACCCACTCAACATGCCCGTAATTATCGCGGTTCGAGCAATGGGGCCATGGTCGATCTTGCTGTAAATGCGAGACAAACCTAAGCCGGTCAAAACTATCAATGAGATCAAAATAAAGATTGTAAAGTAAGAGCCAAAGTTGTTAAAAATCCATTGTGCAGGGTAGTACCAGACAACTGCTAAGCCAGCCATAGTAAGTGCTGCTTTCTTTGCAGGCACATTGCTCAAACCCGTTGAAATGGCTGTAACGCCAAAGGCAATTCCCACGGAAAGGAATGCAATGAGGATTGGGCCTAGTCCAGGGTTGAGATACCAATCTGTGAAATCAATCGCCCACAAAATTACAAAGCTAGTTGCAAAGGCTCCACCGAAAACACTCCAGAATCTTTTACGCTCGCCGCCAAACAAGGAGCTCCAGAAGATTCCGATAAAGATGGAGAATCCAGCCATCCACGTAATCGGAATATTGGGTTCACTTAAGAAGTTGTTAAATTGAATCGCCATGAACTCTTTGAGGAGAACAGCGACCCAGAAAATTGGAAGTGAGAACAAGAGGAATGCAAGAAATGTCATTGCATAATCAAAACGGCTGTACTGGCGTAGTGCTGAAATAATTCCGAGAGCAAGTCCAATTATAAGCGCTGTAATTGTTGCTACAAATACCAAGCGAAGGCTGACGGGAATTGCGTACGTAAGCTCTTCCCAGACAGTTGTCGCGGAGCGGGTATCGCCAAGATCAAACTTTCCTACAAATATTCCAAGTACACCCCTGAGCCATAAGAAATATCGAAGCGGCGCCGGGACATCAAGATTCAAATCACGAGTTAAAGCGATAATCTGTTGGCGCGCACCATCATCACTGCTCAGCCGGAGCTCAGCTAATGGATCATTTGCATAGGCTGCGAGGTTGTACACCAAAAAGGTTGATCCAAATAAAATCAAGGGCGCCAGGGCAATACGGCGCATGATGTATCTAAGCATGAATAGCTCCCTGCCAGCTTGGTCTGTAGTGCGAACTGTTAAAACAACTGCCAAATAGTAGCGCGAGTGGCACCTAATTTTTCAATTAGATGCCACTCGCTTAGTACTTTTTCCGCCTTTTACCGCGGGTCTAATAGCTTAAAAATCAAGCTATTAGTATGACCACTCCCACCAGTTCCAAACAACGTCATCAGAAAGTGGTGACGGCTTGATTCCCTTGAGGTTCTTATTGACTGCAGTTACTGCTGGGTGCAGGAATACTCCAGATGTAAGACCCTCTTTGTGGATGATTCGCTCTGCTTGGATAATTGTTGAGATGTATGTGCGGTTATCCATTGGGAGCTGCAACTTGTTAAGGATTGCATCAAGTTGTGGAAGGTTGACACCGTTACGGTTGTTTCCTCCACCAAGCTGGAAGTTTGAATTTGATCCAGCCTGAGTAACTGCTGATGGGCAGTATGCAAAGAACTGAGCATCGTACTGGCTCAATTGAATACGTGGTGACCATGATGCCTGGACATCGCCAACTAGATCGAAGCCAGCCTTGATTGCATTTGCCTTTGCAAGTGCAAACTCTGCAGCACGACGTGGGTTGTTACCTGGCACTAGAACGTTGACCTTTACTGGGTTAGATGCACTTGCCTTAGGGAAGTGCTTCTTTACCAATGCAAGAGCCTTCTTGTTCAAGACATCCTGTGGTCCAACATAGTATGAAGAACCGTTGTTAGCTACAAGACGCTCGTATCCATCAAAGCCTGGGGCGATGAAGGTGGATCCCAAGATAGGTGCATTTGGGTTGATTGGCTTGATCAACTTCTCGTTGATTTCTTCGCGAGGAATTGCCAATAGGAATGCACGACGTAGATCTGCACCCTTTCCGCCATGTCCCTTGAAGATTCCGTTGTAATCAGGCTGTCCTGGTGCTGCGTTTACGCGTGTATCCCAGTGCTCGTAGCAAGCATTGATTCCACCAATGAGGTTTACATTTGAAAGCTTCTTCAATGCAGCTACAGCATCAGCTGTTGGCTGGCCTGAGTAAATATCAAGCTCACCATTGGCAAGTGCCTGTGCTGCAGCGGTTCCATCAGCGATGAACTTGAAGACAACTGTGTCGATTGTTCCGCTTAGCTTTGGACCTGAGTTGTACTTAGGGTTGACCTTTAGTGTTACAGATGACTTTGTTACTGCGCTGTCAACCAAGAATCCGCCGTTACCAACGAATAGGAGCTTGTTTGTTGCTGCATTTACCTCAGTGATGTTGTAAGACTCTGACCAGACCTTACCGATTGCCTTAAGCACAGCGGTGTCCTTCTTTGTGTATGCCTCAAAGAACTTATCGCGTGCCTTCTCATTTGCTGCTACAGGTTGTAGACCCTTTACGCCATCAGCTAGAAGTACAAGTGTGTGTACTGGTGATGGTCCCGGACCGTAGAGATCCCAGTTAGCAATTCTCTGCTTGAAGCGAAGAGTAAGTGACATCTTGTCTGCAGAAAGTGTTGGCTGTCCAACGATGTTGTCGCTGTACGTTCCACCGTAACCATTTGAGTTGAATGCTGGAACTGTGTCGCTATCAGGATCTCCTAGGCCAGCTTCCTTTGAGTAGGTGTTGCTGGATAGAACGTGTGACATCAAAAGATCCACAGCGTTGATTGGAGTTCCGTCAGACCATACAAGACCCTTGTTGACGTTGTACTGAATACGGAAGTCATCTGCCGCGTTCTTTACAATCTTGAAATCACCAAATGTTGTGTTGCGAACAACGTTCTTCTTGTCATTGATGTACAAGAAGCCAATGCCAGATAGATTTCCTACCTTGCTATTGATGGTCAAGTTTGTGTCAGGTGTGCCTGAGTTAAATGATGTTAATGAGTTTGTATCGTGGATCACGATGGTAGAACGAGTATTAGCTTGAGCAGGTGCCAGCAGTGAAACTGCCAACGCCGCTGAAGCTACAGCTGCGAGTGCAAATCTTGCACTACGTGTGAACTTCATATATTTCCTCCTTGAGGGTTATAGAAAAGCGTCTGCGGAGAGTCGACCAACCCCGTAGGCGCTTTTGGTGGCTGAAGTCTGCCCTAATGAATGGCAAATGAGCAACAGCGAGAAAGCGGTAATGAGCCTAGTTTGATAACAAGTTGGTAACCCTTGGCTGAAAAGGGGGGTGAGATTAAGGCTGCTTTCTGCCCTCAGTTCGGGCCTTTTCAATCGCTGAGGTGGTCAGTTTGGAGGCTGCCATGGCAAAAATGATGAGCCCAAGAACCGCTCCAGTGAAATAAGGGGTTCGAAGCGCCATTTCTCGGGAGAGGAATAGCTGGCCGACCGCCACCAACCCGCCACCTAAAAACATCCCAATAGGAATAGAACCCCACGCAAAAAACCGGTACACACTATTTACTCTGCCCAAAAGGTGCGAGGGGATAATGCTTTGTCGCAAGGATACGGTGATCGTGTTCCATAAAATTGCGGCAATCGTTTGAAAAACTGTCACTACCCATACGATCTGCCACGTTGATGTAAAGCCGATGATCGCAGTACCCACAGGGGCCAGAATCATGGCCATCCACAGCGAGGGGCCACTTCCACATTTCTCGGAAATTTTTGGAGCGAGCAGGCCCCCAATAATTCCGCCCACCGCGGCTGCCATTCCCAGAACAGCAAAGACAAAGACTGAAGTTTTCAAGACCTCTTGAGCAAACAAAATATATGTGGCTGTAACCATGGATCCCACGCCATTCATAAACCCAAGAATGATTGCCATGGGGCGTAGCAAAGGATGTGCCCACAACCATCTGAAACCTTCCTTAATTTCAGATTTGAAATTTATTTTTTCACGAGGTTTTTCGATAACTGGTCTGAAGCTGCCACCAATAGATGCAATCAACGCAACTGCGACAAAGAATGAGACAGCATCAAAAAAGAATGGAATAAATATTGAAACTCCAATTAGAAGAGAACCAAGAGGAGGTCCAATAAAACTATTGGTCAATGACTCAGCAGACCACATCCGCCCATTAGCTTTTTCAAGATTTTCTTCAGCAACCACACTTGGCATCAAAGTTTGCGCACTGTTATCCCTTAGAACCTCAGCTAAACCAAATAGGAAAGAGGTAAGAATCAAGGTTAGATACAAAACCCAATTAGTTTCCATATCGGTGATAGAGGTTAGTTCGTTGAGAGATGGCAAAGAGTCTCTATTCAACAAAACAATGGCACCGACAATGACGGTCAAGATGCCGCGAAAGAGATCCATCCCAAGGATTAGCTTTCGGCGATCAAATCGATCGGTAATAACACCTGCGTGCAAGGTAAACACCAGCCATGGCAGGCGAGATGCAAAGCCTGCAGCAGCAATTAAAAGCGGTGATCTTGTCACTGCAGAAGCCAGCCACGGGTAAGCAACTCCCGAGACACCATCGCCAAGATTTGAAACCGCCGTTGCAGACCAAAGCTTCCAGTATGCGCGTCCGAGCTTTGCTTTCATATGCAAAGACTATTCGGAAGTTTCAACGCTCTTTGCAATACTCATAAAGAATCTCAAGGAAAAAAAGGCGATGGTGGTTGCGATTGCGCCTCCCACATACATAGGAAGCCGAAGACTGAAGTGCGCGAGGACTCCACCCATAAGAGAGCCAATTGGCATCATCCCCCAGACCAAGGTTCGACGGGTTCCATGAATTCGGCCATAGAGTTCATTTGGGATGATGGTTTGGTAAGTAGCCATCAACAAGATATTCCATTGCGAAATTGCAAAACCTCCCAATGTCGCAAGGGCTACGAAAATGTAAATATTGGGCGCAAAACCTTGTAGCAACAAAACAACGGAGCTTGTAAATATCCCCATGGTCATCATGATGCTGCGCCCAAACCTCTTAGACGCTTTAGGTGCCACGATCGCACCCAGTAATGCACCTACTCCTTGAATTGTCAGTATGACGCCAAAGTATCGTGGGGCAAGCTCTAGCTCTTTAATGATAAACAAGACCATGGTGGCCGTACCCATGGAATAACAAACTCCGATAGTTGCGGTTGTGATGACAAGCCGACGCAAAGTTTTGTGGTTGTAGAGATACCTAATACCAAATTTGATGTCTTCTATGAAATGAGGTTTGTTTTCCTTGGCATTTTCAGTGCGGACATCCTGCAGATATTGGATAGGTATAGAAAGTGCAAGCAAGGTTGCTATCGCGTAGCCAATACTGTTGATCAAAAAGGGCAACCACATTGCAAGGGCGTACAAGAAACCGCTTAAAGGTGAACCTATAAATCCTTGAATAACCGTCTCTGAGATCTGTAGCCGCGAATTACCTTTTTCATAATGTTCCTCATCGAGTATCTGAGGGATTAAAGATTGGGCGGTGGTGTCGGTTGCGACCTCGCACACCCCAATCACAAAGGCTGAGGCGATCAGCCAATAAATAGTTACATGGCCAGTTGCAACACTTAATGCGAGTCCGCCAATGACCGCACTTCTGATTGCATTTGAGCCTGCCAGAATCAAACGGCGATCGACCCGATCAACCAGCGCGCCGATTGGTATGGCAAAGAGCAGCCAAGGCAACATCACCATAGCGCCGATGATTGAGATCAATACGGTGCTGTCGGTCAAAGTAATCGCGAGCAAAGGTGCTGCTGCGATCAGAACTCCGTCAGCTAGGTTTGAAACAATGCTTCCGGCCCACAAACGATTAAAAGCCGGACCCATGCCTGCAACCTTAGCGCACCTGTTTAAATAAGTAAGAGTTTCTTCGCCTTTTCAACCGCTGTGTGACGACCATCCACACCTAACTTTCTATAAACATTTCGAAGATGCGTCTTCATTGTGTTTTGTGAAATATGTAACTGCTTAGCGATAGCGCTAAGAGGTATACCCGTTGTTAAATGCTTGAGGATTTCATGTTCTCTCGAAGTTAACTTCTGCTCAAGTGCCCCAGTGTCACTATTCATCGCTTGAATTCGCTCTGTCATTTCATGTACCAGGCTTTCTCTGAAGACGGTGGGTTGAGCGGCTGCTGCTTTCACCATGATTGGATATAAACGGTGTTGCCTTACAAAATATTCGTGATAGCCAACCTCTGCCCCAATCTCTAAGGCCTTATTGAGATGGGCTAGGGCGAGATTTTCATGATCAATATTGATTGTTGCTTGATATAAAAACTTATTGACTTTTTCTCGCGGGGTATCTTCAGGGAAAGCATCCACGATTGCAGGAATCTTCTTTGGTTCTGCTTCAAACTTCGCATTTATCTCTATCTGTCTGACCATTTCAGTTTTGGGCATTCGGCGCAAAAGCTCTTCGGCCCGCTCCCAATCATCAAGTGTGAAACGCAGGAACACTTCTGTCATATCAATCATCCAGCTGAGCTCGTTAGGCGACTTCAAATTTGCTACACGCTCTCTTTGTTGCTTAATGATCTCCATCATCTGAGGAATCTGGCCCTTAGTGATGTTGATCCGGGCTCGCGTACCTTCCGCCATAAAAAACCAGGGCCAGATTTGTGCATCGGAAGCCTTCTCTACAATCAATGTCAATGTTTCTATCGCCTCTTCAATGTGGGATTGTTCCAACTGAAATCGGGCAAGGACCAAATATGCATCTAAAGGTGCGCTGATAGATGCATAGCCCATAAGTTGTGCTTGAGTAATCGCTATATCTGCATGCTCTGC
>JBIKXW010000084.1:0-2719 GCA_044355565.1 Candidatus Planktophila sp.
AGACAATCACCTTCTTTTCATCCAGACCTAACTCTCGTCGAAGCTCAGAGGAATCCTGCGGAGAGAAATGTTCAACATCTATTCCTGGTGCGATCTTCACCATCTGTTTAACCGCTTGCTTGGACAGAGAACGTGAGATCGCTTTCTGGGTGAACTCCCCTAAATAGGTCAATGAATCAATGGTTGCGCCGATGCGACGTATCGCAAATGTGAATGGAAAGATTTTCGCCCACCAGACTTCATGTCCATGAGTAAGAGCTACCGTTTTGCGAACTCCTGCAGATTTCATGGAGGCAGAGAGAAGTCCCAAAGGGGCGGCTGCTCCAAATGCAGCAACTCGAATCCCCTCCTGCTTGATTACTCTTTTGAGATTGCGGGCTACTCGCGGAGTCGGAAGCAATATTTTTGAGCGGTCACGAATAACGGTGACACCAAAATCTCGCTTCCATCGTTGGTCATACTCCTCGGAATCATCTTGAGCCGATGTGTAAACAATTGTGCTTCCAAAGGCTCTTCGCTCGATCAATCCAATGACAAAGGTTTCTATTCCGCCGGCGCGCGGTCCAAAGTCATTGGTGACAAAGAGAACTGGATTAGAAACGGCGCGCTCCAACCAATCTCTTACTTCCCAGCGAACCGCTCGGTGCAACCTTTACACGGGAACCTGTTCGTGGTGCATGAACCATCTTGCCGCCACCGAGATAAATTCCAACGTGAGAAACCGGGCGACCATAGAACAAGAGATCTCCAGGTTTGAGTGAGGAGAATGAAACCTTTTTACCTAAACGTGATTGTGCAGCGGATGAGTGAGGCAAAGAAACGCCTGCAGCCTGGTACGCCCTCATGGTTAATCCTGAGCAATCCCAGGTGACCATTCCAGCGGCACCAAATACATAGCGATCACCGATCTGCTTGAGCGCATACTTCAACGCTGTTCCAGCTCTACCCGAAACTGCATTGGCGCTCTTTGCTGCCTTCAATGAGGATGCCTGATCGGCGTTCTCCTCCTCTTCAGCCAATCGCGCCAAACGCTCTCGCTCCGCCTTTGATAATTTGGATAGGAGTTTTTCAGCTTCAGCCAATTTCTTTTGAGCTAAAGCCGATTGCGCAGTTAACTTTTTTTGAGCCGCAGCGACGAGAGCCACCTTGTCATTGACGGTAAGGGTTGTTGCATTCAATCTCTGTTGCGCAGTTTCAAACTTTCGAAGTTGGGCGGATTTGCGTCGAGTAATCGCATCCAGGGCACCAGCAGATGAGAGATAAAGGGATGGATCAGATGAAAAGAGAAGCTCAAAACTCTGACCAAAGCCACCGGTCTTGTACTGCTCCACTGCGATGGTGCCTAAAGATTTTTGAAGATTTGAAACGGTCTGACCCTGGAGCTGCGCCTTGGCCTTAATTCCATCAAGGGTTTTATTGAGCCCGGCCAACTTCACCTTTGCCTCTTGAGCGCCCTCTGCTGCAGATGTTGCCTCTTCCTCCAGCTGTCGAACCTTGGCCTGAACAGAGGAGAGACTCGGCGCACCTGAGGCTGCCGTGGGGATCAATACCCCAGCACCAACCGCGATGGCGATAACCGAGCGAAGCCAAAGGGACATAAGGACAAGGCTAACCACGCCCACCGCTACCCCTCAACCTCAGAAAGGGTAATTTCCCTGTGAATTTACCCCAGCTCACGCCAGGCGAGCGTTAAATTGCAAAGGAGGTGTCAGCCCACTCTCAGCCAGGACGGAAAGCGCCTGAACGCTCTCATGGCTGAGCTCAGAGGTGTTATCGAGAAAGAAGGAGACCACGCATGTGTTGCATGCGATCGCCGCCATGGTGCATGTTGAACAATCGATGATCATGTCCATAACTGTACAGAGGGGCACTGACAGGAAGTTGTCGGCGTAGGCGATACTTAGCGATGTGAGCGTCGTTGCAACATTAGTTGTTGGAGCAGATGGCTCGACCTCTGAAGAGAGCAGATCGGCCGGGATTAGCTCGCCGGAGGATCGAAGGATATTTCTTCAAAGGCGTCGCGAGGTTGATGTAATCATTGTCGGAGGAAACACCGCCCGTCATGAGCCTTACAACCGCACCCCAGTGCCATTGGTAGTTATTTCCCGATCATTGGTAAATCCCGTCCAGGGAAATCATTTGGCAATGTTTTGGAACTGTTCCCCAGCACAAGCCGTTGAGAAGGCCTCTGCCTTGTTTGGCGAGAAAATTCTCATTGAAGGTGGAGTTTCGATGATTAATGAGTTGATCTCTCACAACTTAATAGATCGCCTGGAACTTAGCGTTACACCAGCAATAGGTGGTGAGGACAAAATCGACATCAATCAACTGCTTTCGCATTTTTCTCAAATCAGTATGCGCGAAGATTCAGGAACTGTTTTCTACTCAGCTCACAACTAGAAGGCTGAGATTAGAGAAACACCAGTAACAGCCAAAGCAATTCCAACGTATTGAACTTTATGCAATCTCTCGTTCAAGAATTTGAAAGCTAAAAGCGCTGTCGCTATTGGATACAGGGATCCAAATACCATCGCAACAGAAACTAATCCCTTGGTTGTTGCAACACCGAGCAATAGATTGGCTAGAAAATCGGCCGCTCCAATAAAGATCAATATCGGCAAATCTTTCTTTGAAAACTTACCAGTTGTTCTAAACTTGAGAGCAAGTGAGATGGTGACAAAAAATGTAGCCCCGCGCATGGAGACCATTGTTAGTAATG
>JBIKXW010000014.1:0-24733 GCA_044355565.1 Candidatus Planktophila sp.
ATAATGCGCGATCTGCTCGCAATGAAAGATTTGCCGAACTTCTCTTACGCTGGGAACAAGAGCACCAGCGATTAATCGATCTGGTCAAGACTTTACAGGTGCAAGCTGCTAGTTCTGACGTTATGGCAAGCAAGTACCATGCAATGCAAACTCGACTTCGAAAGTTCGAAGAGGCTGGCGCACCTGAAGCACCTCCCATTGAGCAGGATGTGAAGGTCGCTTTGAAGGGTGGAAGAACGGGGTTGCGCGCGCTAACCTTTGAGAATCTTTCAATTGAGAGTTTAACAAAACCATTTTCCTTTGAAGTTTTCTTTGGCGATCGAATCGCGGTTCTTGGAAAAAATGGAACTGGTAAATCCCATTTTCTTCGTTTGATTTCTGGTGATCCAACTGTTTCGTATCAAGGAAACTTTAAAATCGGTGCACGCGTTGAGATTGGATACTTTGCTCAAACACACTCTCATCCAGAATTCGAGGGCAAGACACTGCTTGAAATTTTGTGGGAGCTGCACTCGCTTCAACTAGGACCGGCTAAGAGCGTCTTGCGCCGATATGAGATTGATCAGCAAGCCAACCAAAAGTTCACTTCGTTATCTGGTGGGCAGCAAGCAAGATTTCAAGTTCTACTTCTAGAACTTGCTGGCGACACCTTGTTATTGCTGGATGAACCAACGGATAATTTAGATTTGGCCAGCGCCGAATCTCTCGAAAATGCACTGGGACGATACGAAGGAACGGTTATTTCCGTGACCCATGACAGATGGTTCACTCGAGGCTTCAGTCGATTCTTGGTCTTTGGAAAGGATGGCGCGGTTTATGAGAGCCCAGAACCGGTTTTTGATCACTAAAGGGCAGGGAAATAGCCCGATTTTGACCCCTGAGCCTGACGCGGGTACCCTTACTCCTCTGCGCCTGAAAAGGCGCCGTCAATATAAACCGAAAAGAAGGTAGGCAAGAGCGTGCGTACATACAGTCCAAAAGCCGGTGATGCGGTCCGTAACTGGCACATCATCGATGCACAAGATGTGGTCTTGGGCCGTCTTGCAACACATGCTGCTGTTCTACTTCGTGGAAAGCACAAGACAACATTTGCTCCACACATGGACATGGGCGACTTCGTCGTTGTTATCAACGCAGAAAAGATCGCGTTGTCAGGTAACAAAGCGGCACAAAAGTGGTCTCACCATCACTCAGGTTTCCCAGGCGGTTTAACTTCTACTGTGTACGGCGAGCTTCTTGAGAAGCACCCAACACGTGCAGTTGAAAAGGCAATCAAGGGAATGCTTCCAAAGAACTCACTTGGTCGTCAGATCGCATCAAAGCTAAAGGTTTACGCAGGTCCAGAGCATCCACATGCTGCTCAAGCACCAAAGCCATATGTATTCAATCAAGTTTCACAAATCGTGAAGTAAGGGAAAAGTAAATGTCAGAGAATTTCGATCTAATCGACAACGAAGAAGCTCCTACTTCATACTCAACTTCATCACCAGCACCAGCAACAAACCGTCCAGCTATCAAGGCACCAGGTGCAGGTACTGGTCGTCGCAAGGAAGCTGTTGCACGTGTTCGTCTTGTTCCAGGAACAGGTCGTTGGGTTGTAAATGGCAAGGCTCTTGAAAACTACTTCCCAAACAAGGTTCACCAACAACTAGTGTCAGAACCATTCCGCACAGTTGGTGCTGAAAACCAATACGATGTTTTTGCTCGTATCAACGGTGGTGGAGTTTCAGGTCAAGCTGGCGCACTACGTCTAGGTGTTGCACGTTCACTCAATCAGATTGATGAAGAAGCAAACCGTCCAGCACTTAAGAAAGCTGGATTCCTTTCACGTGATGCACGTGTTATTGAGCGCAAGAAGTACGGCCTAAAGAAGGCTCGTAAGCGTTCTCAATACTCAAAGCGTTAATTCACTTTTATCAAAGGAGTTCCAATGGCGCTTTTTGGCACCGATGGAATCCGTGGCTTAGCCAATCGTGATCTCACCGCAGAACTCGCATTAGATGTTTCTGTTGCTGCCGCGCATATATTGGTAGAAAGCTCATTGAGTGAGCAGCCAACAGCGATTGTTGGTCAGGATTCACGTGCATCTGGCGAGTTTCTGGAGGCAGCGGTAGTTGCTGGATTAACCAGCGCCGGAATCAATGTCTATCGAGTTGGTGTTCTTCCTACCCCTGCGATCGCACACCTTGTAGCTGAAATGAAATGCGACCTCGGCGTCATGATCTCTGCTTCTCACAATCCAATGCCTGACAATGGAATCAAACTATTCGCTCGTGGGGGCGGAAAGTTAGATGATGCGATTGAAGCCCGAATAGAAGCGCGTATGGGCGAAGACTGGGAACGACCTACTGGTCGCAAGGTTGGACGAGTAATTAATGATGAAGGTGCAACAGAAAAGTATTTGCAGCATCTGCTCTCTTCCGTTGAAACTCCTCTGAAGGGTCTCAAGATCGTCGTTGATTGCGCCAACGGTGCATCTTCATATGTTGCACCCGAGGTTTACCGACGAGCAGGTGCAGAAGTTGTTGCAATCTTTAATCAACCTGACGGTTGGAACATCAATGATGATTGTGGATCAACCCATCTTCATCAACTTCGTTCAGTGGTTCTTAAAGAGGGTGCCGATCTTGGTATTGCTCACGATGGAGATGCCGATCGCTGCTTAGCAATTGATGCTGCAGGTAATGAGATCGATGGCGATCACATTCTGACTATCTTGGCTCGTGGCTTTAAAGCTCGTGGAGTTTTGAAATCTGACACGATTGTCGGAACAGTTATGAGCAACCTTGGATTTATGCATGCGATGAAGGATGCTGGAATTAATGTAGTTACAACACCTGTTGGCGATCGTTATGTTCTAGAAAACATGATTGCTAATGATTATTCATTAGGTGGGGAGCAATCGGGCCATGTAATTATGCGGCAACTGGCCAATACCGGTGATGGATTGTTAACCGCGCTACAACTCATGCAAGAGGTAGTTCGCACCGGAAAAACTCTTCAAGAGCTTGCTGCCACAATGGTGCGATTCCCGCAGGTTCTCATTAATGTGAAGGATGTAGCAAAAGAGAAGCTGTCAGAAAGTACTGTTATTGCAACAGCTGTAAATTCAGCGGAGGATCGCTTAGGTGATTCAGGACGGGTTTTATTGCGCGCATCAGGAACTGAGCCTCTTGTGAGAGTGATGGTTGAAGCGGCCAGTGATAGCCTTGCGCAAGAAGTCGCTCAGCACCTTGCAGAGGTAGTCAAAGAAGAACTGAGGTTGTAAACGATGTGCGGAATTGTGGGTTACACAGGACCGCAATCTGCCTCACATCCTTTAATTGAAGGCCTGCGTCGTCTTGAATATCGCGGGTATGACTCAGCAGGAATCGCCTTAGGAACTCCCGGCAGATTATTCATCGAGAAAAAAGCAGGAAAGCTATCCAATTTAGAAAACTCTTTAGATGCCTCGCTTCCACAAGTGCATTCAGGAATCGGCCACACACGTTGGGCTACACATGGCGGTCCAACTGATGGAAATGCACATCCTCATGTTGATAATGAAGGAAAGCTTGCCGTTATACATAATGGAATTATTGAAAACTACACAGAGCTTCGCTCACAGCTAGAGGCTAAAGGCCACACCTTTTCTTCAGAAACAGATACAGAATCAGTTGCCCACTTGCTGAGCGATTTGCGTAAAGAACACAACGGTGACTTAACAGCAGCGATGCGCGATGCGGTCAAAGCTTTACGTGGTTCCTTTACCCTGCTTGCTATTCACGCCGATGCTCCCGATGTAATCGTTGGAGTTCGTCGTAATTCGCCGCTCGTCGTTGGTTTAGGCGATGGCGAGAATTTCATGGCATCAGATGTTGCCGCCTTCATTGAGTTCACAAAGAAGGCGATAGAGCTGGGCCAAGATGAGATTGTCACGATGACACCGACCTCTGTTCAGATTACAGATCTGGATGGCAAGCCAGTAACCCCAAAACAATATGAAATTTCATGGGATGCATCCGCTGCCCAAAAGGGTGGCTTTGCACATTTCATGTTGAAGGAAATCTTTGAGCAACCCAAAGCAGTGGCAGATACTTTGATTGGGCGCTTAAGTGATAACGACCAGATACTCCTAGATGAGTTACATATGAGCGCTGATGAGATTAGATCCCTCAAGAAGATCACAGTTATCGCCTGTGGAACCGCGTATCACGCTGGAATGGTTGCAAAGTATGCGATTGAAAAGTGGGCAAAAATTCCAGTTGATGTAGAGATCGCAAGTGAGTTTAGATATCGCGATCCAATTATTGATCCAAGTACTTTGATTATTGCGATTTCACAATCAGGTGAAACCATGGATACCTTGATGGCTGTGCGACATGCAAAAGCTGCAGGCGGACGAGTCTTGGCAATCTGCAATACAAATAGTTCAACTATTCCCCGCGAATCAGATGCTGTTTTGTACACCTACGCCGGTCCTGAAATTGCAGTGGCATCTACAAAGGCGCTGCTAACTCAGATTATCGCTGTTTATTTAATTGGTTTACACCTTGGTCAAGTAAATGGATCACTGAAAGATTCAGAGGTTCGAGATCTATACAAAGAGTTACTGGAACTTCCAGGAAAGATTGAGCAGATTCTAGAAACAGTCGAGCCTCTTCGTGAGTTGACTCGAACCTTTGCTCATAACAACACAGTTTTGTTCTTGGGTAGAAATATCGGATATCCAGTTGCACTAGAAGGCGCGCTGAAACTCAAGGAGCTGGCGTATATCCATGCAGAAGGTTTTGCCGGGGGAGAGCTCAAGCACGGTCCAATCGCGCTCATTGATCAGGGGACACCAGTAATTGCGATTCTTCCGGCAGGTCACGAACATGCGCTCGATGAAAAGATGCTCAGTAATATTCAAGAGGTTAAGGCTCGTGGAGCACGTGTAATTGTGATCGCCGAAGAAGGTGCGCATGTTGAAGGCGCTGAACACGTTATTCGTATTCCAATCGCACCTGCCTTGTTTCAGCCGGTTCTAGCGACAGTTCCTCTGCAAGTGTTTGCATACGAGATGGCTGTTGTTCGAGGCAATGACGTTGATCAACCAAGAAATCTAGCTAAATCGGTAACGGTTGAGTAATGAAAGATCTACGCCAACACCGTCGGCGCCAGATGGATCGAGCACTTCGCTGGTCCCTTATTTTGTTTTTTGGTTTCTTGCTAGTTACTCAACAAGTCCTAACTAATGGGCCTTTGGTTTCTTACGATAAAGAGATCAATAGCCAACCAAAACCTCAGTTTGAAGGGTTTGCAGGATTTTTCTTACGTAGATTAGATGACCTAGGACTTAGAGGTGTAACTGCGACGGTGTTGTTAATTGCTGCCGCCTTTATCGCTTATCAATTTAAAACCTGGAGACCACTTAATTTAGCGGTACTTTCCTTACTGCTTCTGAATTTAACAGTTGGCGCATCCAAAATACTGTTGGGACGAACAAAGCCACGTGATGGTTTTGATCTTTTGCATGCTGGAGGGATGTCCTATCCCAGCGGACATGCATCTAACGCAGTTTTATCATGGGGAATTTTGGCATATCTGATTTACCGTTATGCAAAGGTTGATCGGTATCAAGGCCGCTTAGCCAGCGCTGGAGTAGTCTTCATTAGCCTGACCGTTTGTACCGTTTCACTGATCCGCCACACCCATTGGTTTAGCGATCTCTTAGGTGGCCTATTTATTGGAAGTGCATTGCTGGTAGCTGTAATCGCAGTTGATCGGTATGTTCCTTCAAAAAGCCAGTTGCACTAGACTTTCACAATGATCGAGGGAATCGGTATTGATGTTGTAGACATCGATCGCTTTAAGGCCTCACTTGAAAGAACTCCCGGTTTAGCTCAAAAACTCTTTACTGAAGCAGAACGAACCAAGCCTTTGGCATCTTTAGCAGCACGTTTTGCCGCAAAGGAGGCTCTAGCAAAGGCTCTCAATGCAGGTAAAGGGCTCTCCTGGCAGGAGGCCGAGGTTTTGAGCCTTGAAAGCGGAAAGCCGGTATTTCTCTTTCGTGGCGAGATTGCCGATCTGATTGATGGAGCAGATGTGCACCTTTCCCTCTCACATGATGCTGGAATTGCATCAGCCATAGTGATTGTTGAGCGAAGCTAATGAGAGCAGAGGCCCGCATTGATTTAGATCGCATCGCAACAAATATCAATCTTTTGAAAGGTGCTGAAAACTTTCCGCTAATGGCTGTTGTAAAGGCAGATGCCTACGGTCATGGCTTAGTTGAGGTCGGTTTAGCTGCAGAAAAATCTGGAGCAGATTGGTTAGGTGTTGCTTTACTAGAAGAAGCAATCACTCTACGAACACATGGAGTCAGAGCGCCGATCCTTGCATGGTTAGTTCCGCCAGGATCTGATTTCAGAAAAGCGGTTAGTCACGATATTGATATTGCGGTTTCTTCAATCAAAGCATTTACAGAGGTAGCAACTCTTCCAGGAAAGCCACGAATCCATATTGAAGTTGATACAGGAATGAGTAGAGGTGGTTTCTTAGATGAATGGAAAGAGCTTTTAAGCTCTGATTTTTCTACAGTTGAGATCGTAGGAATCTTTTCCCACTTTGCTCGTGCTGATGAGCCAGCGGAGAAACAAAATGTTGAGCAAATGTATCGCTTTAATCAGATGGTTTCAGATCTAGCATCTGTTGGCATAATTCCAGAGATTCAACACCTGGCTAACTCAGCAGCTACGCTAAAGAATTCAGCAGCACATTTTGATTTAGTGCGAACTGGTATCGCCATGTATGGGCTCTCACCCGATGTCAAAACTTTGGGAGATAGCGGTGCACTCAACTTGATGCCAGCGATGCAACTCCGTGCTCGGCTACATTTGGTAAAGAGTGTTCCAGCCAATACACCAGTCGGGTATGGCGCAACTGCGCATACAAGTATGGATACCAAACTAGGTATTGTGGCGATGGGATATGCAGATGGCATTCCTCGTATCGCTCAAGGTGCGGGTGTATTTATCGATGGTTTACGAGCACCCATTATCGGTCGAGTCTCTATGGATCAATTTGTTGTAGATCTAGGGCCTGATTCAACTGCGCAATCTGGGGATTGGGTGATTGTTTTCGGTGATGGCTCCAAGGGTGAGTACACCGCAGATGACTGGGGAACAGCCTCCAAGAGTATTAATTATGAAATAGTGACACGAATTGGGCCGCGAGTGCCTAGAATCTACGCACCTCATGTCTACTAAAACTGCAGCGCTGCACGTCGAGAGAGTAAATGTCTCCTTCGGCGGACTTCGTGCACTTCATGATGTCTATCTTGAGATCGGTAAAAATGAGGTAGTCGGCTTAATCGGCCCTAACGGGGCTGGTAAGACAACTTTGTTTAACGCGTTGTGTGGATTGGTAACGCCAGATTCAGGCGAGTTTCATCTCAATGGCAAGAAGAGTGATTTTCCAAAACCGCATGAGCTAGTTGATTTAGGAATCTCGCGAACACTTCAAGGTGTTGGTTTGTTTGGAGATCTCACTGTGCTTGAAAATGTGATGATCGGGGCACAGCATCTTGCAACAACCGGTTTAATCTCTGCTGCCTTTGGTAGAAATAAAAAAGATGAAGCGCAGATTCGCGACAAGGCGCGTGTTGCTTTAGAGCGGGTGTATGCAGGAGGAATTGCTCATCGTCGTGCAGATACCCTGTCTTATCCAGATACAAAGCGTGTCTCAATTGCACGTGCGCTTGTAAGCGAACCAAGTATTTTAATGTTGGATGAACCTGCAGGTGGATTAGGTTCACAAGATATAGAGTGGATGAATCAACTCATTAAGAATTTAAGTGTGGACATGTCTGTTCTGCTGGTTGAGCACCATATGGATGTTGTTATGTCTGTATGTAGCAAGTTATATGTTCTTAACTTTGGCGAGGTAATTGCAAGTGGTGATGCCGAAACCGTGCGCCGAGATCCTGCAGTTATGGCCGCCTACTTAGGAACGGGTAGCAACCATGTCGCTTAATGTTTCCAATCTAACTGTTCATCACGGAGCGATTTGCGCCGTTAATCAGGTGTCACTGGCTATTCCAACCGGAAAGTTAGCTGCAATTATTGGTTCAAATGGTGCCGGAAAGACCACGCTGCTTCGAGCGCTATCAGGGTTGAATAAGCCAACCCACGGTGTCGTTAATTGGATGGGCGAAACAATTACGGGCACTAGGCCTGAAAAGTTAGTTCGGCTTGGAATTTCACATGTATCTGAAGGAAAGTCAGTAATCCCTGAGTTAACGGTCAGAGAAAATCTCGAACTCGGTGCAATCTGGCGCAAAGATGGCAAGGAGATGAAAGAGTCCCTTGATCAAGTAGTCAGCATCTTCCCGAGATTAGGTGAGCGAATCTCGCAGAGGTCTGACACATTGTCAGGAGGAGAGCGCCAGATGTTGGCGATCGGTCGAGCGATTATGTCTAAACCAAAATTGCTTTTGCTTGATGAACCATCTTTAGGTTTGGCACCACTAGTAGTAGAACAGATATTCCAAACAATTAGAGATTTAACTACCCAGATGAGATTAACAGTGGTGCTCGTAGAGCAAAATGCTATGGGAGCCTTAAAGATCGCAGATCTTGGCATCGTGTTAAATCTTGGAAAAGTCGTCGCCGTCAATCACGCAGATGCGTTGATTAAAGACCCTGCAGTGCGCGCTGCATACTTGGGGTACTAAAGATGCAACTACTCAATACTCTCTTAATCGGTATCACCGCCGGTTCTATTTATGCCTTGATGGCAATTGCTTTTGTTTTAGTCTGGCGCAGCACTCGAGTAATTAACTTTGCGCAGGCGGGTATGGCTCTACTTTCTACCTACTTTGGTTACGAAGCGGTCTCTCGAATCGGATCGTTCTGGGTAGCGCTACCTGTGGCAATGATTGGTGGTGCTTTATTTGCCGCACTTGTCGAGTTAATCTTGATGAGGTTACTCGTTAAACATGCATCATCTGGGCCAATTGCTGGCGTTGCACCCATCATTGCAACACTTGGCTTGCTTGGTGTTATCCGTTCAGTAGTCAGCATGATCTGGGGCGGTCAGGATCTTCGAATCGTTGCCCCAATTTCAAATAATGGATTCACAATTAATGGATCCACATTGGTTTTCTCACCATTAAAGCTCTTAATCCTTGTTGTAGTAGTGGTTTTATTGATTCTCTTATCGATCCTCTTCCAAAAAACCAATCTGGGGCTTGCTTTGCGTGCTTCAGCGCACGCACCTGAGATTGCACGCCTTTCAGGGGTGCGAGTAGATGCGGTTCGAACACTGGGTTGGGCGTTGGCAGGTGCAGCAGGTGCAGTTGCTGGTTTATTCCAGACGGTCAATGGAAATGGAAATTTTTCACCAGACTCAATTGAATTCTCACTCTTGCTGGTGTCCGGCTTTATCGCTGCGGTTATCGGAGGTCTAGATAGCTTGCTTGGCGCTGTGCTCGGTGGGTTGTTCCTAGGAATCGCAATCTCATTTGTGCTTATGTACATAAGTAGCGGACTCTTCTTTATCGCACCATTCATTATCTTGCTGGCAGTTTTGTTCATACGCCCTCAAGGAATTATTGGAGTTAAGGCGGCCCGTCGTGCGTAAAAATAAAAAGGAGAGCACGCACCTTTCACTCTTTATTCTTGGCGGGATAGTCCTGTACTTCCTTAGCGGAATGGTGGATGAGCTACGCGTTTACCAGGGGGCATCAATTGCAGTTTATGTAATTGCAATCTCTTCCATAATTTTATTAACGGGTTATTCAGGTCAGGTTTCATTAGGCCACGGTGCCCTGATGGCGTTAGGTGCATACGCTGCAGCGGTTCTGCGAATCGAATTCAATCTTCCAATAATTTTATGTTTTGTTGTTGCTGTCTTAGCTGCAGCGATCGGCGGTGCATTACTAGGTGCAGCTGCTGCTCGTTTATCAGGACCATATTTGGCGGGTACAACCCTTGCCCTTGCAATTGGACTTCCATCTCTTGCAAATCAATTTACAGTCTTAGGTGGAGAGCAAGGTCTTTTGTTTGATGTTGGCTTCCCACCCTTGTCATTAGGTGAAGATTTCACTCAGTACAAATGGTTCTTCTGGATATCTGGTATAGCTGCGCTCATCTCATTGTGGGCGATCAACAATATTTTGAACTCTCGGTATGGTCGTGCCTGGAAGGCGGGGCGTAGCAATGAGGTTGCGGCCCAACTCGCGGGTATCAACACAGCCCGTTCTAAGGTTCTTGCCTTCACTATCAGCGCCGGTATCGCAGGTTTAGCTGGTGCCCTGCTTGCAATGACCATTGGCACCGTATCTCCCAGCGCATTCCCGCTCGCCCTCTCCTTTTCTCTGCTGACAGGCGCGGTCATATCTGGCATAACTACCCTCGGAGGGGTCATTATTGGCGCAGTGGTTTTGGTCGCGATCCCAGAGCTGGCCGATGTGGTGGCACACCGCCTCGGTAGCTCTGAGAGCGTCACAACAAACTTGCCAGGTTTGATTGTGAGCGGACTACTAATTCTTACCGTTCTGTTTGTTCCAAATGGACCGGTAGAACAACATCGCGCTCGCATAGCAAAACATGAAGCAAGGAAGGCAAGCACTAAGAAGTAAAGGTAGTAACTCTCGTACAACACCCTCGATGGAAGGAAACACATGAATGCAATGAACCGTCGCAAGCTGATTACAGCTTCAGCGGTACTGGCCATTGTCGGATTAGCTGCAACAGCTCTTCCTGCACAAGCGGCTGAAGTTGGAGTGAGCTCGTCCCAGATTAAATTGGGAATGACTCTGCCAATGACAGGTACAGCATCACTTGGTTACAACAAGATTCCAGGTGCAGCAAAGGCGTACTTTGATTACCTCAATGCAAATGGTGGAATCAATGGTCGTAAGGTAACCCTCGTTGTAAAGGATGATCGTTACGTTCCAACTGAAGCGGTTGCTAAGACAAATGAACTTATTCTTAAGGATAAGGTCATGGCACTTCTGGCTCCGCTAGGAACAGCCAACGTTAAGGCGGTTGCATCAGTTGTTAACCCAGGTCGTCGTGGAATCCCTGTTCTCTTTGTAAACACAGGATTTAGCGGATTCGCAGATAAGAAGAAGTACCCAACTACTTACACAGTTCTTCCTTCATATGTGATGGAAGCAAAGATCATGGGTGAGTACATCAAGGAAAACTTCGCAGGTAAGAAGATTGGTCTTCTCTACCAGGATGATGACTTTGGTACAGATGCCCTTGCAGGTTTCAAGACAGCTGGAGTTAACTTTGCAATTCGCGTTCCTTACGCATCAGGTTCACAAAATGCAGCAGCTGCTGCAGGTTGGATCACAAAGTTTAAGGGTGCAGAAGTTGATGTAGTTATTCTCTTCGGTGTATCAAGTGCTACCTCTGCGATGCTTGGCGTTGCAGCACAGCTCAAGTACGCGCCACAGTGGATGCTCGGCTCAGTTGGTGGAGATGCAACAACCATTAAAGCTACTGGAGTTCCAGCAGCGGTTCTAACTAATGCGATTGGATTCTCACCTGTTCCAGCAACAACAGATATGAAGGATGAGTACGTAAAATTCTTCTCTGACATCTATGCCAAGGCATTACCAGGATCAGCTTTTGATCTCAATGTATTGCTTGGAATGAATACAGCATTTATGACAGCTCAGGCCCTTAAGGCCGCTGGTGCTAACCCAACACGCAAATCTCTGATCAATGCGATCAATACTCAAGGTGCAACATTTGCAAACTCTGCATTGGTGCCTGCTGCGTATTCTCGTACTAGTCAGGTTGGTTTGACCGGATACTGGGTTGGACGTTACTCATCAAGTGGAGATCTATCTCCAATTGGTGGTTCATATGTTACTTACACAACCGATTCAGGAGCTGGTGCAGTTGTTAAGTCAGCATACAAGCGCCCTGCAATGCCAGCGAAGGGATTACCTAACTAATGAAGAAAGTAAGAATTCTCTCGCTTCTTTCAGTTACAGCACTTATATCAACAGTACTTATCACCGCACCAACAGTTGCTAATGCAGCACCTGCGTGTGATGGTAAGAGCCCAATTCAAACTTGTGTTGGAGCAACATCTGATGGTGCGCCATATGCAATGCAGGTTCCAGCAAACTTCAACGGAACTGTTGCTTTGTACTCACATGGATACCGTTACAACGTAGATATCCCTGCAGGAATTCCTCTTATTGGTGGATACAAGATCACCAATACTCCAGAGCCAGTCCCTGGTGGAAACGCTGCAGTAGCTCAGTACTTCTTTAGTCAAGGAATTGCGATTCTTGGCTCAGGCTTTGCTCGTCAAGGCTGGAACCCGGATTCAGCGATCAAGACAAATGTTGAGCTCATTGACACATTTAAGAAGCAGTTCCCAGCCACAACCAAAGTTGTAGCATGGGGATCATCTCTAGGTGGCGTAATCACTCAGGGCCTTGCTGAAAAGCACCCTGAATTAGTTTCAGCTGTTGCACCAATGTGTATGGCAGATAACATCACACCACAGCTCACAATGGCTGGAGATTTCCTTTGGGGCGTCAAGGTCCTCTTTGATCCAACAATCAAGGGTGGAAACTACTCACCAGGTGCAGCAGGTGTTGCTGAGTCATACACTGATCTAGTCAAGGTATTTACAGTTATGGGCAAGTTGCAAGCAGCGCTCGCAACTGGTGCATGGCCAGATACTGCATCTGCAACAGGCAAGGCTTTGGCTGCAGCAGGTGTTCCATCACGTAGCGCATTGTTGCTACTTGGTTTGATGGCTGGATTGCCAACACAATCTGCACACTTTGACTCAGTTTCAGGTCCAGAAGGCCCATTGAAGTTGACCTTCCCATTGGCTCTTAGCCCAGCGCTTGCAATCCTAGAAAATGGAACAAACGCTGCAGCACTTGCAGTTCTTGCAACTCAAGATGTTGAGAACCAAGCAGGCGGAGCGATCTTTGATAACACAAAGACTGATTACGCAGCACGTATTGATGGAGAGCGCGTTATCTATAACGCAGCACTTTCAGGTAACACAGTGATCGATGCACTTTTGGGTGCTCTATCTGCTGCTAACCCAGGTGCTCCACGTGCAGTTGCAAACCCTGCAGCTGTTGCAAAGATGAATGCACTTCACGTTAACACTGGAAAGATCAATGTTCCAACTGTTCTTATGGTTGGTGTAGCTGATCCAATTACTCCAGCAGGCGCTTCACAACGCCTCGTTGATTTGTATGTCGAGCAGTACGCGGCTGAGAAAGCAGCTGCTTACAAGGCATATCAAACGACACGTGAGTACAAGGCTCCTGTAAACAAGTTGTTGATGCTCTGGAATACAACTCCAACGAGCTACACAAAGTTCAACGCAGCAGGATCACCTGACACTTCAGCACCTGCAGCACAGGGAACCAATCACTGTAACTTCACTTCAGCACAATTGCTGCTAGTAGCCAAGTCATTGGTTCAAGCTTCAAACACAGGAAAGCTACCTTCAGGTGCAGCCCTGTACACAGCGGTTCGTAGAGCCGGCAACCTATCAATCGATAAGGGACTTAGCGTTCCATTGTTGAAGTACTACACAGACAATCAGTAATCGAGGGTAAGTAAAAGCGGGGCCAGAGAAATCTGGCCCCGCTTTTTACTGTAATTTTCTATTTTTAAATCTACATACAGCTGCTACTGCGCTGTCCAACCACCGTCGACTGGAATCGCCGCACCGGTAATGTTATGGGCAGCATGTGAACATAAGAAAGCTGCAACCGCACCAATATCTTCTGGCGTTGACATTCTGTGGGATGGTTGCTTTTCAGCAAGTAAATCGGCAATACCAGCTGCGCGATCTCCATCATGAAGATCGATCTTCGCTTGAATCTGCGGGGCGATTAAAGTTGTTTCAACCCAACCTGGACAAATTGCGTTGACCGTTACCCCACCTGATTCGCGAGTTCCAGATGATGCATACTCAAGTGCTGCAACCTTTGTTAAGCCGACAACTCCATGCTTTGCGGCCACGTATGGCGCTTTAGAGACAGATCCAACCAAACCATGAACTGAGGATGTATTAATAACCCGTCCATACCCTCGCTCTTTCATCTGGGGTAGTAGCAGTCGCATTGTGTCAAAGTATGAAGATAAGTTGATTGCAACAATGTCATTCCACTTTTCACGAGGCATCTCTTCAATGCTGGCGGTATGTTGAATGCCAGCGTTGTTACATAAAATATCTACAGGACCTGCGGCAAGAATCTTTGCAATTAGCGCTTCAGTTGCTGCCACATCACGTAGGTCAGAGGTATAACTTTCAACCTTAGCTGCTCCCGCATTCATAACAGTTTTTTCTGCTTGTGCGATAGTTGCATCATCGGCTAAGCCATGAAGGACAATTGCGGCACCTTCTGCGGCAAGTGCCGTTGCAATACCAAGACCGATGCCTTGGAATGAACCTGTGATTAATGCACGTCTTCCAGCAAGAGTCATGACTTATCTCCATAAATGATTTGAGCAACCTTTTCGGCACCTGTTGCCTCGAGGAACATGTCGTAGTGATTGCAGTCTGATAGAAACTCTAATGTAAGCATCGGGTATGCCGGTAACACCGCATCTAATACAGGCATGGGGTACAGGCCACCTTCTTCATTTTGTAAGCCTCGCTCAGCTTTGATAAACAGTGATTGTTTCTTTAATCCTTGCAATGATTTCACAATCAAGTCATCTCCGAACAAATCCCGTGAATCATCTTCAACCGCTTGAGGATTTGTTGCAGCTTTCATGTGGGGTTCAGAGCCACGAAGATCGTAATCAACATACTCATCTAGTACCGAAGACCAGCCTTTAGCAAAGGCGGCTTGTGGCTTCCAATAATTTCTGTACGCCTCTTTATTTTCAAACTCCATCGCAAGACGTGCCATGGCAGGTCCGAGCACAAATGGCATTATCTGTTCTACAGTCATTCCAGGTGGCATCGGTAGTGGAAGGCCACCATCTGCGAATACGACTTCTCCAACTGAATCTGGATACAAACCAACTAGAGCTGCAGCAACAAAACCACCCATGGAATGTCCAATCACATCAACGGTGTCCCAGCCAAAGTGATCAATCACCGCTGACATATCAGCTGCATGTTGTCTCATACCAAATGGTCCTTGCAACGAGTTTGAATCTCCGCGACCACGTAGATCTACAGCAAAGGGGGCTTTACCTCGAGCAATTAGAGCATCTGCAAATAATTGAAAGGCTCGATTTGATGAGGTAACTCCATGAATCAAAAGAACGGGTGTTCCATCTCCATCCCCATACTGGAAAACCGCGAGTTCTCCACCCTGCACCGGAACCATAAATCGTTGTGTTGGTAATGACATGGGGCAATTCTGCCTGTGACCTGGCTTAAAGCCAACCCTAGATCCGTGGGGTTGGCACTAGAAATTGGTTATTGCTGAAAAAGTAATCAAATTGAAACATCCAAAACTTCCTAGTAGACGGTGCAATCATCTAGATTGGCGCCCAAGATGGTTCGACGATCGCGAACCCAACAACTCGATGAGGAGAAAAATAGATGAGCAAACGCTCTGTATCACGCTTACTCGTAGCTGCAATCTCGATGGCGCTACTAGCTCCAAGCATGGCACCAGCTCGCGCAGCTGAAGACATCAAGATCGGTTCAATCACCACAACATCCGGTGGCTTAGCATCATATGGAATCGCCTTTAATGAAGGCCTCGAGTGGGGCTTGAAGTACTACACCGGTGGAAAGATGGCCATCAATGGTCAGAAGTTAGTTTTAACAACAAAGGATGATGGAGCTGATCCAGCATCTGCAACAGCAACATTTAAAGAGATGGTTGGAAACGGTACAAAGATCATCACCGGTACAGCTTCTTCTGGAGTTGCATTAACACTTGCACCACTTGCACAGCAGAATAAGATTCTTTATATCTCAGGTCCAGCAAAGAATGACCTAGTTACTTCATCTGCTAATAAGTATGTTTTCCGTTCAGGAAACTCATCTTCACAGGATCTAGCACCACTAGCTGGAATCAAGCCAGTATCTGGCAAGAAGATTGTTCTCTTCGTTGAAGATAACGCTTTTGGTGCTGGAAATATTGCAGCAGCACGTGCCTTGCTCACATCAAAGGGTGCTCTCTTTGAAGAGATCAAGGTTCCAACATCAACTTCAGATTTCACACCTTTTGCTAAGAAGGCTGCAGATGCTGCAGGAAGCTACATCTTTATCGCTTGGTCAAATGCTTTGACAGCTGGCGCGATGTTGACTTCACTAAAGGTTCAGGGTGCATTTGTTAAGCAGCGTCCAATTACAGGTCTTGCTGGCGCTGCTACATACAATATCTACGGAACTTTGTTTGAAGGCTCAAATGCAATCTTGACAAATAGCTACTTTGCAGGTGCAGCCAAGACTGCAGCTGCAGCAGATCTAGCTGAATGGTATGCCGCAAACAAGAAGACACAGGATCTCTTCACCTCAACAGGTGCAGATGCTGCAAAGATGATTGTTTTGGCATTGACAAAGAATCCAACTCAAAATGTTGACACCATGATTAAGAACCTTGAAGGTAAGTCATGGACTGGCGTAAAGGGTGGCATGAAGATTGATGCCACATCACACCTTTTGATCCAGCCAATGTTCTTGGTATCACTCAATAAGTCAGGTTCAAACTATGTTCCTAAGTTGTTGAAGACCATCACAAACGTTGGTAAGTAACTTAAAAGATATAAGTTAGGTGTAAATGAAGGGCCCCAGTGTAGAAATGCACTGGGGTTCTTTATATTCTTTGCCAGCGGTGATGAGGCAGTTCTGAGATTAGGAGTTTTGTGATGGATTTTGCTTTAAGCGTTAGAGATCTTTCGCTCAATATTGGTGGTGCGAAGATCCTTGATGGCATCACCTTGGATGTCCCCAAAAATGAAACCTTAGGAATTATTGGCCCTAACGGAGCGGGAAAAACCTCTCTCTTTAATCTATTGAGCGGAATCCGTAAGCCTTCTCGCGGAAGTATTGTCGTGGGCAATCAAGATGTAACCCATCTAGACACACACCAAAGAGCTCAGGCTGGAATATCAAGAACTTTTCAAACCTCAAGTGTTTTTGTGAATCTAACTTGTCTTGAGAATGTTCGAATTGCAGCTCAAGCTGCAAATGGTAAATCTATGAATTTAACAAAAAATGCATATAAATTTCCAGAGGTCCTTGAAGCCGCTTATGACGCTCTAGCTAAAGTCGGCTTAAGTCTGAGGGCTTTACAGATCGCCGGCTCCTTATCTCATGGAGATAAGCGACGACTTGAGATTGCAATTGTCCTAGCTTCAAAATCTGAGATTGTGCTCTTAGATGAGCCAATGGCTGGAATGAGTGTTGAGAATGTTCCAGAGTTGGTCGAGATTATTCGTTCTCTAGCAACAGAACACAAGAAAACAGTTTTGATTGTGGAGCACCATATGGAGGTTATTTTAGGTTTGGCAGATCGAATTGCTGTATTAAATTATGGAGAGCTCCTAGTGTGCGATACGCCAGACAATGTTATTAACAACCCAATTGTTCAATCTGCCTACATTGGAGAAGCGCTATGAACGCCCTCTCGGTCAAAGATCTTCATGTGAAGATTAATGAATCACACATCTTGCATGGCGTCAGCTTTGAAGTTCCTACTAACAAGGTGACTGCGCTACTGGGTCGCAATGGTGTTGGAAAATCAACGACCCTGAGATCCATTATGGGCTTCTATCAAGGCACCGGCTCCATAGAGCTCAACGGTAAGCAAATTTTGGGAATGCAGACACACAAGATTGTTCAATCTGGCGTGGCCTTTGTTCCCGAAGATCGTGAGATCTTCGCTTCATTAACCGTTAAGGAAAACCTATCTTTAGCTGCGCGCAGCAAGGACAGCACAGCTGCATACAGCTTTATCTATGGCTTGTTTCCTGAGCTGGATACTCGGGCAGCACAGCAGGCAGGATCACTTTCAGGTGGACAACAGCAGATGGTGGCCATCGCCCGAGCGTTGCTCAACAAGAATGAAATTTTGCTAGTTGATGAACCAACAAAAGGATTAGCACCAAAATTGGTAACAGAGGTCGCAGAAGCGCTAACAAAAGTTGCCGAGCACTCAACGATGCTGCTTGTTGAGCAAAACCTGGCTTTAGTAAAGCGGGTTGCACAGCATGTAATCGTTATGGATCAAGGTCGAGTTGTCTATCAAGGAGGTCCTGAAAATCTTCATGACGCCTCGTGGGTTCATCAAATGCTAGGTGTGAGCGGAGGTCATAAGTAAATGGATACATTTATTCTGATTGGTATCACCGGTATTGGATTGGGAGCTTTGTACTTCCTCGTTGCATCAGGTCTTTCTCTCATCTATGGCTTGATGGGCGTTCTAAACTTTGCTCACGGAAGTTTCTTAACCGTTGGTGCTTTTGTGGGGCTTTTTGTAGCAACACGCTTGGGGCCAGAGACCTCAATGATCGATTTCATTATTGCGATGATTATTGGTGGACTAGCTGCAGGTTTTTTTGCATTGCTCATCGAGCAGTTGTTGATTACAAGACTTTATGACAGGCATATAGATCAAGCGCTGGTGACAGTTGGCGTATCACTGGTTGTCGGTGCTGTCTTGGGTGGATGGTTTACAAATGATTTGAAGATGTTCCCATCCCCATTATGGTTTTATACAGCGATAGATATTGGCGGAGCAATGGTTCCAGCTGACCGTATCGTCTATATCGCTACCGCGATTATCTTGCTAATAGCCAACTGGGCTCTCCTTAAGTTCACTCGAATAGGTTTAATCATTCGAGCCGGAGTTGAGAACCGCAATATGGTTAACGCCTTAGGAATCAATGTTCGACGGGCTTTCAGCACCGTTTTCTTCTTGGGTGGTTTCGCAGCTGGCGTAGGTGGTGTTTTGGTTTCGGTCTACTCCAACGGTGTTTCACCGCTGATCGCCGGAACGTACCTAATTTATGGCTTCATCGTTGTTGTGATTGGTGGCATGGGGTCGGTGCCAGGCAGCTTCCTGGCAGCAATGCTCATTGGTGTTATCCGTCAATTTGCCAATTATTATGTCACTGGACTGGGTGACTTTGTCATTGTCATCTTGCTTGCTGGAGTTCTGCTGATCAGACCACAAGGTTTATTAGGAAAGGTGCGTGCATAATGTTGCGTTGGAAATACTCACGCCCGCTGCTAGCAGTATTGCTCGTAGTTCTCGCAATCGCTCCTATGTTCACATCTTTACCTTTAGGTAGTCCTGGCTTACAACAAACACTTGCAGTTGCATTCATTTGGGGAGCACTCGCACTTACCTATGATCTCCTCTTTGGTTTCACTGGCTTGCTCTCTTTTGGTCACGCTTTGTACTTTGCAACAGGTGTGTACGTCTCATGTATTTTGATAAATAAGGAGATCGTTTCATGGTGGCTTGCCGCCATCATCGCAACCATTGCCAGCGGTTTACTGGCGGCACTTGTCGGTGCCGCATCACTGCGTACCACGGGAATTACCTTTGCGATGGTGACACTTGCTTTTGGTGAGGCAGGACACGTAATTGTTGGAAGAAACTTCTTCAATCTCACAGGTGGAGAAAATGGAATCGCTTTAAATGCAGATTTCATTCCCCAGATTTGGATCGGCGTTGTAAATACAAAGTACATCTACTGGACCGCATTACTTGCGCTGATAGTGACCTACTTAGTTATCTGGTGGGTTACGGAAAGCTCGGCTGGACGTGTCTTTGCAGCTCTTCGCGACAATGAACAGAGAGTCCAAGTTCTTGGGTTAAACACCCAACGCTTCAAGTTGTTGTCCTTTGTAATCAGCGGCACCTTGGCTGGAATGTTGGGCTTTGTCATGTTAATCGCTGCGGGTAGCGCAGCACCTCGATTTGCTGAATCCAGCGTTACCATCGCCTTATTGTTGATGGTAGTTATTGGTGGAGCGGTTACTCGTTGGGGCGCTGTTCTGGGAGGAATTTTCTACTCCTTCGCATCAACACGCATGCAGGACCTAACTCAGCAGGAGGCTTTTGCCTCGATTCCACACTGGATAGGTGGACCGTTAGCAGAGCCTGCACTTCTGCTCGGCCTGATCTTTATCTTTATCGTGATGTTTGCACCTGGCGGTTTATCAGGTGCTTACTACAGGCTTCGGTTGAAGGCGATTATTCGCAAATCCGCATGATGGAAAAACTCTGGGAACCAACTTTACGTGGCAACACCGCGATCGAGAGGTTGCAGCTAGATAAAGGTTTTGACTCTTACTCATCGTTGCACGAGTGGAGTGTAAAAAACCCAGGAGATTTTTGGTCACGTGCGTGGGATGACAATCACCTACTTGGAGAAAAGGGCTCGACCTTTTTTGCCGCGGGCAGTGATTTCATTTCATCGCAGTTCTTTCCCGAAGCACGAATAAATGTTGCTGAAAATCTTTTAGCTCATGGTGATGCAGATAATGTTGCAATAGTTTCGATTCTAGAAAATGGAGATCGAAGCGAAACAACATGGGCTGAACTTCGCAGCAAGGTTTCTGCAACCGCCGCTGCAATGCGCGCAGAAGGTGTTGTGGAGGGAGACCGGGTTGTTGCATGGGTTCCAAACATTACTGAAGCAATAATTTATGGGTTAGGTGCATTAAGTATTGGCGCGGTGGTTTCAACCGCATCACCTGATTTTGCTCCGCATGCAGTTGAAGATCGTTTTGGTCAGATCGAGCCCAAGATCTTTCTAGCTGCAGATGGTTACCATTACAACGGAAAATACTTTGATTGTTCAGAAAAATCTGCCGAGATAGAGAAGTTACTTCCGACTTTAGTTAAAACTGTACGCGTCAGCGAGTTTGAGGCATGGATTGCACCATTTATGGGTGCCGAGGCGGTATTTGAGCGCTTTGCCTTTGATCACCCAGGCTTTGTTTTATTCTCATCTGGAACAACGGGTAAGCCCAAGTGCATCACACATAGCGGTGCAGGGGTAATGCTCAAGGCTCAATCCGAGATGTTGTATCAATTCAATATCTCAAAGGGAGAAAAGGTCTTTTTCTTCACTACATGTGGCTGGATGATGTGGAACTGGTTATTCATGGCTCTTGGTCGTGGAGCGACAATAGTTTTATTTGATGGCGCGCCTATGGCACCAACGCCAACGCGTTTGTTTGATATTGCGCAGGATGAAAAGCTAGATTTCTTTGGAGTATCTGCAAAGTTTATTGATTCAGCACACAAAGAAGGATTGGTCCCTGCGAAGACCCACAATCTTTCAACCATCAAAACTATTGGCTCGACGGGATCGGTACTTTCCCCTGAAAGTTTTGATTATGTGTATTCATCAATCAAAACAGATGTGCATCTGGCATCAATGTCAGGTGGAACAGATATTTGTGGTTGCTTCCTTGCCGGTGTTCCAACCCAAGCTGTTTATCGGGGCGAACTGCAAGGACCATGTCTGGGCATGGCGACAGATGTTTTTAACTCAAAGGGTGAAAGTGCGGCAATTGATGAAAAGGGAGAACTGGTCTGCACAGTTCCATTTCCATCTAAGCCAATAGGTTTTTGGGCAGATGAGAACAATGCAAAGTACAAAGCCGCTTACTTTGAAGGATTTCCTGGTGTCTGGACACATGGTGATTTTGCATCTAAATCAGCAACAGGTGGGTTTACTTTGTTTGGCAGAAGTGATGCAACCTTAAATTCAAAGGGTGTTCGAATTGGTACCGCAGAGATTTATCGAGTCGTTGAAACCTTCCCTCAAGTGCAAGAAGCGATGGCGGTATCTCAGGATTGGGATAGTGACACCCGAGTTATTTTGTTTGTAGTGGTTAAAGCTGGACAAGAGTTCAATGAATCAGTTGAAAAGGAGATCAAGATTGCTCTTCGTACTCAAGCATCTCCACGCCATGTTCCTGATTTGATAGTTGTTGCGCCAGAGCTTCCGCGAACAAAGTCCAACAAGTTAGTTGAATTAGCGGTTACCGATGTCATCAATGGTCGCGAGGTTAGAAATCGTGATGCGTTGGCCAACCCTGATTCATTGGATTGGTTCAAAGGGTTGGTGCCTTAGGCTTGGTCAGTGCTCACAATCGCTACACCAGAGGCTATGCATCAGCTCGGTCTGCAGATTTCAACACATCTGCGCGCTGGTGATTTAATTCTTGTTAATGGCCCCCTTGGCGCAGGAAAAACAGTTTTAGCCCAAGGTGTTGGTGCCGGGCTTGGAGTTACCGGAGTTACATCTCCGACCTTTGTAATTTCAAGGGTTCACAAAGCAGTTGTCCCATTTATCCATGTTGATGCCTATCGTTTAGCGGACTCTGAAAATCCAAATCTGTATGTGGATGATTTAGATCTAGATGTTGCTAACTCAATAACCTTGATCGAGTGGGGTGGTGCTGAATCTGCTCGGCTCAGCGAGGATCGCCTCGAAATAACGATTGATCGCAGCAATGATGAACGTACTGTAGAAATTAAAGCCGTTGGCAGCCGGTGGGCTGGGTTTTCATTATGAGCAAGGTTCTAGCAATTGATACCTCTACATCACGCAGTTGTGTTGCAATTATTGATGGCGCGAATCTCCTTTATAGCGGTTTCAGAGATGGAGCTACTGCTCATGGTCCTTCGCTACCGGCATTAGTTCAAGAAGCACTTGCCGTTAGTGATGTTGATGAAGTTGTTGTTGGAATGGGTCCAGGACCATTTACCGGCTTGAGAGTTGGAATTGCTTTTGCACAGAGTTTTGCTTTAGCTCGCGAGATTCCAGTTCGCGGCGTCTGTTCACTAGATGCAATCGCAGCTCAAGTTACGGAAAAGGATTTCATCATCACCGTAGATGCGCGACGCAAAGAAGTTTATTGGGCACGGTATAAAGATGGAGCCCGTGTTGGAGAACCTGCAGTTGACTTTCCTGCAGATGTATCAGGTGCACCAATTCACGCCGACTTGTTTCCTAACATGGTTGCATTGGTAAATCTGCCAGGCAATATCACCGAACCCATGTATCTGCGCAGACCAGATGCTGTTGCAACGGCGGATAGATGATTACTTACCGCGTTGCAGCCGCCTTTGACCTTCCAGTTTTCGTTTCTTTAGACAAAGAGTTATTTCCTTATTCACCATGGTCTGCCTCGCAATACAAGGAAGAGTTCTCTGCGCCAACCCGTCATTTCGTAGTTGCCCTAGATGAAGCGCAAAACATCATCGGTTATGCAGGAGTTTTCGCACCAGGTGGTGCAGAGGCCGATGTGCTTACGGTGGGCGTAGTTCCAAGCCAGCGCGGAAAGGGCATTGCACGCCATTTAATAGCGTTGATTACCGATTGGGCGGGGCAGCAGGGATCTACCGCGATGATGCTAGAAGTAAAGGTAGATAACTTAGAGGCAATTGGTCTCTATGAATCTTTAGGGTACTCAAAGCTCAATGTTCGCAAGGATTACTTTGGCGCAGGTTTAGATGCCCTTGTTATGAGATTGGAGCTTTCATGAGCGATCCAATTGTTTTAGGAATTGAAACTTCATGCGATGAGACCGCAGTTGGAATTGTTCGCGGTCGTACTTTGCTTGCCAATGTCATCGCATCAAGTGTTGAAGAGCATGCACGCTTTGGGGGAGTAGTTCCTGAAATCGCAAGCCGTGCTCATTTAGAGGCGATGATCCCAACTCTGCACCAAGCACTCAAAGATTCAAAGATTTCTTTAAAGGATATTGATGCTGTTGCAGTTACCGGTGGACCTGGTTTAGTTGGAGCGTTGCTAGTTGGCGTCGGTTCTGCAGCAGGCCTTGCATTGGGATTAAACAAACCTATTTACGCGGTCAATCATTTGGCAGCACATGTGAGCGTTGATTACTTGACTCACGATAATCCACTAGATCCAACAATCGCTTTGCTAGTTAGCGGTGGGCATTCATCACTGTTGCAGGTAGATGACATCACCGGTTCAATAACAAAACTTGGCGAGACCATGGATGATGCTGCAGGAGAAGCTTTCGATAAAATAGCCCGTGTTATGAAGTTAGGTTTTCCTGGTGGCCCTGCCATCGATAAGTTAGCTAAAGATGGCAGCGCCAGCTCGATTGATTTTCCACGTGGATTAACAACCTCAAATGATTGGCTGACTCGACCATTTGATTTTTCATTCTCTGGATTGAAAACCGCAGTGGCCAGATACCTTGAAGCCACACCAGATTATGTGCGAACAGATGTAGCCGCTTCATTCCAAGAAGCGATCGTTGATGTGCTGTTGCTGAAGGCGTTGGCGGCGTGCAAACAATCTGGGATTGATTCATTGGTGATTGCGGGTGGCGTTGCTGCTAACTCACGACTTCGAGCGGTTGCCCAAGAGCGGTGCGACAAGGCTGGCATCCAGCTTCGCATCCCAAATCCGGGTCTGTGTACCGACAATGGGGCGATGGTTGCCGCCCTTGGTTCATTAATGGTTTCAGCGGGTCGCAGCCCTAGCCCAGTGGCCTTTGACGCTGATTCCAGCCTGCCTGTGACAGTTGTAAGCCTGACTTAACTCGATTTGCCCACGGGGAATAGCGACCCTAGAGTTTGCGTTAGCACTCACGGCCCGAGTCTGCTAATTCGAGCCGCACGAGGAAACCACAGGTAAAAACCTAGAAGGAGCACACCATGGCAGTTAAGCCACTAGAAGATCGCATCGTTATCAAGACAAATGAGGCTGAGACAACAACAGCATCAGGTCTTGTTATCCCAGATACAGCAAAAGAGAAGCCACAGGAAGGCACTGTTATCGCAGTAGGC